>DATBMQ010000175.1:0-8858 GCA_036554765.1 Steroidobacteraceae bacterium
AACGGCCCGATCTCGCGCTCGAGCGCGCGCGCGAGCCGTGCGAGCCGGGAACGCAGCACCTTGTGGTAGTCGCGCCCCAGCGCGTAGCGTGCGACGTAGGCGCGCGTGCCGTCGGCGAGCACGGCCGCGGCGGGCGCCGCGTCCGCCGCACTCGCCGCCATGCGCAGGCAGATGACGCGCACGGTGCCCGGCACGAGTTCAGCAGGCCGGCTGCGCCGGCGGCCATGGCGCTCCATGTAGCGCATCTGGCCGTGGCGGCGCTCGCGGATCCAGCGTTCCAGGTTGGCCTCGTCCGCGGGCAGCTCGACGCCGGCAACGCCGACCTGGTCGAAGCCCAGCTCCGCGGCCAGGCCCTCCAGGCGGGCGCGGAGCGCGGCGAGCTCGTCGTCATTGAACGCGCGTGGCATGGCGGGGCCGGCGGCGGCGGGCGGCCAGTATAATCGCGCGGATGGAACCGCTGCCCGTCGAGGTCTACTCGGCCGCGCAGGTCCGCGCGATGGACCGCCACGCGATCGAGGCCGCGGGCATTCCCGGCTACACCCTGATGCAGCGCGCAGGCGAGGCCGCGCTCGCCTGCCTGCGCCGCGCCTGGCCGGATGCGCGACGCATTGCGATCGCCTGCGGCGCCGGCAACAACGCTGGCGACGGCTACGTGCTCGCGCGGCTGGCGCGGGCGGCGGGACTCGAGGTGTCGGTGGCGGCGCTGCTGGAGCCCGCGCAGCTGTCCGGGGACGCCGCGATGGCGTTCAAGGATTTCGCGGCGGCCGGCGGCCGGCACTCGGCTTTCACGCCGCAGTCACTGACGGGCGCTGCGCTCGTGGTGGACGCGCTCCTCGGCACCGGCCTCGACCGTCCGGTCGCCGGTCCGATGCGCGCGTGCATCGAGACCCTGAATGCCAGCGGCCTGCCGGTATTCGCACTCGACATTCCCTCCGGACTCGACGCGGACACGGGCCGCGTGCGCGGCGCCGCGGTCGCGGCCGCACGCACGATCACCTTCGTCGGGCTCAAGTCGGGTCTCTACCTCGGCGCGGCGCGCGCGCACGTGGGCGCGCTCGAGTTCGCCGGCCTCGGCGTGCCGTCGGCCGCGCGCGAAGGCGTGACGCCCGTGCTGCGGCGGATGAACGCCGGGTTGCTGGCCGCGGCATTGCCGGCGCGCGGACGCCTCGCGCACAAGGGCGAGCATGGCCGCGTGCTCGTCGTCGGCGGCCACGCGATGGCGGGCGCGGCGCGGCTCGCGGGCGAGGCGGCGCTGCGCACCGGGGCGGGGCTGGTCGCGGTCGCGACCACGGCGGCATCGGCGACCGCGATCGTCGGCCGCCGCCCGGAACTCATCTGCCATGCGGCGACGACTGCCGCGAAGCTGCGGCCGCTGCTGAAGGCGGCCGATGCCGTCGCCGTCGGGCCGGGCCTCGGCCTCGACCGGCGCGCGCAACGCCTGCTGGACGCGGCGCTCGCGGCCGGCAAGCCCTGCGTCGTGGATGCGGATGCGATCACGCTGGCCGCGAAGCGCCCGCGGCGCCGCGATCACTGGATCCTGACGCCGCACCCGGGAGAGGCAGCGCGCCTGCTCGGGACCGGCACCGCGGCAGTGCAGCGCGATCGCCTGGCGGCGCTGCGCGCCATCGCGAAGCAGTACGGGGGCGTCTGCGTGCTGAAGGGCGCCGGCACGCTGGTCAGTGCGCGCTCCGGGGCGCCGTGGATCTGCGACCGCGGCAATCCCGGCATGGCGACCGCCGGCGCGGGCGACGTGCTGACCGGCATCATCGCCGCGCTCATGGCCGGCGGCGCCGGCGCGGAACTCGCGGCCGCCGCCGGGGTCCTGCTGCACGCGATCGCGGGCGATCGCGCGGCCGCTGCCGGGGAACGTGGCGTGATCGCCGGTGACCTCATCGGCGAACTTCGCCATGCGGTGCAGCCGCCATGGAACTGAACCTCGCGGACGACGCGGCGACGGCGGCGGCAGGCGCGGCCCTGGCGCACGGCCTGCCGGACATCCGCGATCACAACCTGCTGCTCGGTCTCTCCGGCGAACTCGGCAGCGGCAAGACGACGCTGGCGCGGGCGTTGCTGCGGGCACTCGGCGTCGGCGGCACGATCAGGAGCCCGACGTTCACGCTGGTCGAGCCCTATGAGACCCGCGCGGGCGTCGTGCATCACCTGGACCTCTATCGCCTGCAGCCGGGCGGGGCGGAACTGGAGTCGCTCGGCTATCGCGACCTCCGCGCGCAGCCCGGCCTCGTGATCGTCGAATGGCCGGAACGGGGCGGGGCCGCGCTCGGCCGGCCCGATCTCGAGCTGACGCTTGAACACCGCCCTGCCGGCCGCGGTCTGAAAGGCCATGCAGCGACCGAAGCGGGGCGCCGCTGGCTGTCGGCCTTGTCGCGTGTCGCTGTAGGTTCCTGACGTATCTGACTGAAATGCTTGAATGTTTGGGAGGCCGTCGCTAGAGTAGCCGACAGGCTCCAAGCCTTGGGTTCGCCATGCGCCTCGCGCCGCGCCTTTACGCCATCGCCCTCCTGCTGCTGCCGGCTGCGGCCCACGCGCAGCAGCTGCAACTGCAGGACGTGCGCTTGTGGGCCAGTCCGGACTCCACGCGCGTGGTGCTCGACCTGTCCGAGCCCGCCAGCTATTCGATGTTCTCGCTGGCGGACCCCGAGCGCATCGTCATCGACCTCGAGCAGGCGACGCTGCCGGCGAATGCGATCACGATCCCTGCGGGCACCGGCCTGGTGAACGCGGTGCGTCTCGGCGAGCGCGAAGGCGGCGGCCTGCGCGTGGTGCTCGACGTCGGTGCGAAGGTCCTGCCGAAGAGTTTCCTGACGCCGCCGAACGAGGCCTACGGGCACCGCCTGGTCGTGGACCTGGCACTCGAGCAGGCGCCCAGGGCGACCAAGGTCGCGCCCACGGACGGGCAGCGTGACGTCGTGGTCGCGATCGATGCCGGCCACGGCGGCGAGGACCCGGGCGCGGTCGGCAAGAACGGCACGCGCGAGAAGACCGTGGTGCTGGCGGTCGCAAAGAGGCTGGCCGAGCGGATCAACGCGGAGCCCGGCATGCGCGCGGTGCTGACGCGCGACGGCGACTACTTCGTGCCGTTCCGCGAGCGCATCAAGCGCGCGCGCGACCAGCAGGCCGACCTGTTCGTCTCGATCCACGCGGATGCCTTCGTCAACCGCAGCGTGCGCGGCTCCTCGGTGTACGTACTGTCCACGCGCCGCGCGAGCAACGAGGCGGCGCGCATCCTCGCGGACCGCGAGAACGCGGCCGACCTGATCGGCGGCGTGTCGCTCGACGACAAGCCGGACGTGCTCGCCTCGGTGCTGCTCGACCTGTCGCAGAACGCCTCCATCAGCGCCAGCCGCGATGCCGCCGCGCGCGTGCTGCACGAGCTCGACAAGGTCGGCCAGCTCAAGAAGAGCGAGGTGCAGCACGCGAGCCTGATCGTGCTGACCTCGCCCGACGTGCCGTCCATGCTGGTCGAGACCGCCTACATCTCCAATCCGGACGAGGAGAAGCGGCTGCGCGACCCCTCGCACCAGTCGCGGCTCGCGGGCGCGATCCATGCCGGCGTGCGCCGCTACTTCTACGACAACCCGCCGCCCGGCACGCGCGTGGCCATGCTGGCCGCGCGCGAGCGCGCCGGCGAGAAGGTCGCCACCGGCGCGAGCGTCGCCGCCACCGTCGGCGGCACCTGATCCCGGGACCCGCTGCTAGACTGGCGTGCCACGCAGGCGCGCCATGACGATCCGCATCCTCGAAGACACGCTCGTCGACCAGATCGCCGCCGGCGAGGTGATCGAGCGCCCGGCCTCGGTCGCGAAGGAGCTGATCGAGAACGCGCTGGACGCGGGCGCCCGCCGCATCGACGTGGACGTCGAGCACGGCGGCATCCGGCTGATCCGCGTGCGCGACGACGGCGCCGGCATCGCCGCGGCGGAACTTCCCCTCGCGCTCGCGCGCCACGCGACCAGCAAGATCACTTCCCTCGACGACCTCGAGCGCGTGGCCTCGCTGGGATTCCGCGGCGAGGCGCTGCCGTCCATCGCGTCCGTCTCGCGCCTCACGCTCACGTCCCGGGCGGCCGGCGCCGCGGACGCGGCGCAGGTCGAGGCCGCGGAGGGGCGCGTCGGCAAGGCGCGGCCGGCCGCGCATCCGCCGGGCACCACCGTGGAAGTGCGCGACCTGTTCCACAGGGTGCCGGCCCGGCGCAAGTTCCTGCGCTCGGAGGCGACCGAGTTCCAGCACCTGCTGCGCACCGTGACGCGGCTCGCGCTGTCACGGTTCGACGTCGCATTCACGCTGACGCACAACCGCCGCGAGCACTTCGCGCTGCCGGCGGCGGACGCGCGCGGCGAGCGCGAAGAACGGGTCGCGAGGCTGGTGGGCGCGGAGTTCGTCGAGAACTCGCGCCACGTCGAGTTCGCGCACGGCGGGTTCGCGCTCGCGGGCTGGATCGGCCTGCCCTCGCAGTCGCGCGCCCAGCCGGACCGCCAGTATCTTTTCGTCAACGGCCGCATGGTGCGCGACCGCCTGCTGGCGAACGCCGCGCGGCTCGGTTACCGCGACGTCAGCTACGGCGACCGCCACCCGGCATGGCTGCTGTACCTGACGCTGGACCCGGCGCAGGTGGACGTCAATGCGCACCCGCAGAAGCTCGAGCTGCGCTTCCGCGACGCGCGCGGCGTGCACGACTTCCTGTTCCGCGCGGTCGAGCGCGCGCTGGCCGCGAGTGGCGCGGCGGCCGCGCCGCCGGTGACGGCGGCGACCTGGCTGGATGCCGCCGCCGCCGCGCGGCTGCCGCTCACGGAGCCCGGCGGCTTCGCCGGCATCGCGGACGCGGCGCGGGCCGCGACGGCGCCGGCCGCTGCCGACGGCGATGCGCCGCTCGGCCACGCCATCGCGCAGCTGCACGGCGTCTACATCCTGAGCCAGACCGCCGACGGCATGGCGCTGGTGGACATGCACGCGGCGCACGAGCGCATCCTGTATGAGCGGCTGAAGTCGGCGCTGGATGCCGGCGGCGGGGCGCGCCAGCCGCTGCTGGTGCCGGCGATCGTCGACACGACGGAAGCGGATGCCGCACTCGCCGAGGAGCATCTGGCGGAGCTTGCCGCCGCGGGACTGGTCGTGGACCGGATCGGCCCGGCGACGCTCGCGGTGCGGGAACTGCCGCCGGTGCTCGTCGGCCAGGACATCGCCGGCGTGCTGCGCGATGCGCTCGCCGACCTCGGCCGACATGGCGCGACGCACCGGATCGAGGAGCGCCAGCACGAGTTGCTGGCGAACATCGCCTGCCGCAGCGCAGTGCGCGCGCACCGCGCGCTGACGATCCCGGAGATGAACGCGCTGCTGCGCGACATGGAGCGCACCGAGCGCTCCGGTCATTGCAGCCACGGCCGCCCGACCTGGACGCGCGTGACGCTCGCCGAGCTCGACCGGCTGTTCCTGCGCGGGCGCTGATGCCGCGGCCGCGCGCGATCCTGCTGATGGGACCGACCGGTTCGGGCAAGACCGACGCCGCGGCGGCGCTGGCCGCGCGCCTGCCGCTCGAGATCGTGAGCGTGGACTCGGCGATGGTGTATCGCGGCATGGACATCGGCACCGCCAAGCCGTCGCGCGAACTGCTCGCGCGCGTGCCGCATCACCTCATCGACCTGATCGATCCCGCCGGGAGCTATTCGGCCGCGCGTTTCGTGGCCGATGCCACGCGCGCCATCGGGGAGATCGCCGCGCGCGGGCGCACGCCGCTGCTGGTCGGCGGCACGATGCTCTATTTCCGCGCACTGCAATCCGGCCTCGCCCGGCTGCCGGCGGCCGATCCCGGGATCCGTCGCGAACTCGACGAGCGCGCCGCGCGCCTGGGCTGGCCCGCGCTGCACGCGGAACTGGCGCGGCTGGATCCCGCAGCCGCGGCGCGCATCGGCCCCGGCGACCGGCAGCGCATCCAGCGTGCACTGGAAGTGATCGCCATCACCGGTGGGCCGATTTCCGCGCGGCAGCGCGAAGACCTGCGCCGGGCATCGGCGCCTGCCGACCTGCGCCTGGTGCTCGCGCCGGCAGATCGCGCGGCGCATGCGGCGCGGCTCGCGCAGCGCTTCGAGGAGATGATGCGAGGCGGTCTGCTCGAGGAGGTGCGTGCGCTGTACGCGCGCGGCGACCTGCGCGCGGACCTGCCCGCCATGCGCCTGATCGGCTATCGCCAGCTCTGGGCGCACCTCGAGGGGCGCTGCACCCTGCCCGAGGCCGTGCGACTGGCGATCGTGGCGACCCGCCAGTACGCGCGCCGGCAGCTCACCTGGCTGCGCGCCGAGCCGGGCGCTGAATGGTTCGACGCGGACGATCCCGAGGTCGGGGCTGGCCTGCGGGATCGCGTGGCGGGCTGGCTGGCGGCCGGCTGAGACCGGGTCCAGGGGAGGTGCTAGACTGCGTCACTTGCGGGCGACGCCTGTGGCGTTTCATTGGCGACCCGCTGGCGTATGTTGGAGCCGCCGTACCCCCGTAGAGCGGCATTTAAGTACGATAAAAAACAAGGAGTTACCATGGCCAGAGGTCAGTCCCTTCAGGATCCCTTCCTGAATGCCCTGCGCAAGGAGCGCGTGCCCGTGTCCATCTACCTCGTCAACGGGATCAAGCTCCAGGGGCAGATCGATTCCTTCGATCAGTTCGTCGTGCTGCTGAAGAACTCGGTCAGCCAGATGGTCTACAAGCACGCCATTTCGACCGTCGTGCCGGCCCGCAACGTGCGCCTGCCGGCCGCGGAGGGTGCGGAAGAAGAGGTCAAGGAGCCCGAGCCGGCTTGAGGCAGGTTTCGGCAGGATCCCTTGTTCGAACGGCCTGAGCGGGGCGAGCGCGCGGTGCTGGTGCGCATCGGCCTGGGCCACCCGGTCGATGCCGACGAGCTGGCGGAGTTCGATGCGCTGGCGCGCTCCGCGGGCGCGCAGCCGGTCGCCACGCTGACCGGGGCGCGGCGCACGCCGGATCCGCGCTACTTCATCGGCAGCGGCAAGGCCGACGAGGTGCGGCTGCGCGCGCTGGCGGAGGGCGCCGACCTCGTGCTGGTGGACCACGACCTGTCGCCCTCGCAGGAGCGCAACCTCGAGAAACTGATCGGGCGGCGCGTGCTCGACCGTACCGGCCTGATCCTCGACATCTTCGCGCAGCGCGCGAGAAGCGCCGAGGGCAAGCTGGAAGTCGAGCTCGCGCAGCTGCGACACCTGTCCACGCGCCTGGTGCGCGGCTGGACCCACCTCGAGCGGCAGAAGGGCGGCATCGGCCTGCGCGGGCCGGGCGAGACGCAGCTCGAGACCGACCGCCGCCTGGTCGGCAAGCGCATCCGCACGCTGGAGTCGCGGCTCGAGAAGCTGGCGCGCCAGCGCGACACGGGCAGGAGCGTGCGCAAGCGTGTGCCGGTGCCGGCGGTCGCGCTGGTCGGCTATACCAACGCCGGCAAGTCGACGTTGTTCCGTGCGCTGACCGGGCACGAGGCCTATGTCGCCGACCAGCTGTTCGCGACGCTCGATCCCACCGTGCGGCGCCTGCGGCTGCCGCACACGCCCGACATCGTCATCGCCGACACGGTCGGCTTCGTGCGCGACCTGCCGCACGAACTGGTCGCAGCCTTCCGCTCGACCCTGATGGAAGCCCGCGATGCGGACCTGCTGCTGCACGTCGTGGACGCCTCCGACCCGGACCACGAGCGCCACGTGCAGCAGGTCAACGAGGTGCTGGCCGGCATCGGCGCCGGCGCGATCCCGCAGCTGCGCATTTTCAACAAGATCGACCGCATCCACCGCGCGGCGGAGCTCGCGCGCGGCGCCGACGGGCGTCCCGCGACGCTGTGGCTGTCGGCCGCGACCGGCGCGGGCGTGGCGCTGCTGCGCGACGTCCTGCAGGAGATCTTCGGGCAGGCGGCGATGCACCTGACCGTGCGCCTGCCGGCGTCGCAGGGGCGGCTGCGCGCCCGGCTCTACGAGCTCGGGCTGGTGCGCGGGGAGGCCACCGGCCCGGACGGCGGCGCCGAACTCACCGTCGAGTCCTCGCACCAGCAGCTCGAGACGCTGTGCCGCGAGGCGGGCGTGGACTTCGCGCATGCGGTTGCGCCTTGTCTGCCCGCGGGAGGCTTCGTAGAATTCGGGCGCGAGAGCGCGAGTTCCGCCGCTTGATCCCCATTCCCGACAACGAGCGCATGCATGGCCTGGAATGATCCCGGCAAGAACGAGAATCCCTGGCAGCGCCGGCCCGAGCAGGGCCCGCCGGACCTGGACGAGGCCCTGCGCCGCCTCCAGAAGAAGCTGCGCGCGCTGTTCGGCGGCGGTGCCCGCGGCCCCGGCGACGGCACCCCGCGCGGCGGCGGCGGCGTTTTCGGCTTCTCCTACATCGCCGCCGGCATCCTGATCCTCTGGGGCCTGACCGGCTTCTACCAGAACGACGCCGCCGAGCGCTCGGTCATCACGCGCTTCGGCAAGTACGTGCAGACCACGACGGCCGGCCTCAACTGGCGGTTCCCGTGGCCGATCGACCGCCGCACCGTCGTCAACGTCACCGAGTTCAGGAGCTTCACCGACCGTACCCGCATGCTGACGCAGGACGAGGCGCTGGTGGACATCAACCTCGCCGTGCAGTACCGGCGCGCCGATCCGGAGAACTTCGTGTTCGTCGTGCGCGACCCCGAGGAGACGCTCGGCGAGGTCAGCGAGAGCGCGATCCGCGAGATCATCGGCCAGAGCAAGCTCGATTTCGTGCTCGAGCTCGGCCGCCAGGAGATCAGCGCCCGGACCAAGGAGCTGGTGCAGCGCACCATCACGGCCTACAACACCGGCATCGAGGTCATCAGCGTCAACCTGCAGGACGTCAGC
>DATBMQ010000189.1:0-4675 GCA_036554765.1 Steroidobacteraceae bacterium
CATGATCCTTGCTCTATTGGGGATGCATCATCGGCGCATGAGCGCCGCCCTTAGGTTGTAAAGGAGTTATTGGAAATGAAGACTCTCCAGAAGGGCTTCACGCTCATCGAACTGATGATCGTGGTGGCCATCATCGGCATCCTGGCCGCGATCGCGATCCCGGCCTATCAGGACTACACGATCCGTACCCAGGTCTCTGAAGGCCTGACGCTCGCTTCGGACGTGAAGGCCGGCATCGCCGAGTACGCGGCGCAGACGGGCTTGTGGCCGGTCAACCTGGCGCAAGCGGGTCTCGGCTCGTTGGCCGTCCTGGGCGACAAGTCGGGCCGCTACGTCCTGTCGATCGACGTGCTCGACGCGGGCACGATCCAGATCGTGTACGGTCGTGACGCGAACTCGCGCATCCAGAACGCGCAGCTCGCGATCCAGCCGTTCGTCAACGAGAACGGCGACGTGGTGTGGCGTTGCGGCGCGTCCGACCAGCCGCTCAACACCTATGCCAACTCGGCGGGTGTGGCGGCCACGGGCAACAACTCGGTTGCCGGCACTACCAACCTGAGCGACAAGCACATGCCGGCGTCCTGCCGCTCGGGCTTCGGCGGTAACTAAGCCACCGTCGGGTCCCTTCGACGACAAGGTCGAAACTGCAAGGCCCCTGTCCGCAGGGGCCTTGCTTTTTGCGGCGACGGGGCGAGGAATACCACTGCGATGACTGCTGCCTCCATCCGCTACGCGCACCGGCCCGCAGGGCTCGCCTTCGGCTGCGGCCTCGCGTTGCTGTTGCTGGCCGCCTGCGGCGCCTGGATCCATGGCGAACTCGCCTTCGCATTGCAGGCGCACAAGATCACCGGCTCCATCGACTGGCAGCCCAGCCTCGACGTGCTGACCCTGCGCATGGCCGCATTCCTGGCCGCCGCCGTCTTCGTTCACCTGCTGCTGGGCGCGGCGGCCTGGGGCCTGGCCCGCCTCACGGCCGCGGCCCTGCCGCGCCTCGACCCACGGCATGATGTCGCGGTCATCTTCGGCTGGTTTGTGCTGCTGGCCGCGCTCTCGATCGCGCTGAACGGCAGCTGGTATCCCCAGTCGCGCTTCGCCGGTGAAGACGGTGCGTGGCAGGGGACGCTTTCCATCCTCGCCATGATCGCCGGAACGACAACGGCCGCGCTGGTGGCGGGCCTCTCGATCGCGGCCTGGGTTCGCCGACGCGGGCCCGTCCGGCGCCGGAATCGCGGCGCCGCGTTCGCCGTGGCGCTGGCCACGATCACCGGCCTGTCCTTGCTGCAGGGCGCCACGGGCTCGCCCGTCGCCAGGGATTTCGGCAAGCCGCATCTCGTCATCCTGGGCGTCGATTCGCTGCGCAACGACATGTCGGAGGCGACCGCGGACGGACGCAGCCTGACACCGCGCATCGACGAATTCCTGCGCGGCGCGCACCGCTTCACCGACGCCACGAGCCCGCTCGCGCGCACCTACGGATCCTGGGTGTCGATCCTGACCGGCCGCCATCCGGTCTCGACCAATGCCCGCTTCAACCTGATGCCGCGCAAGCTGGTGCACCAAGGCGACACGCTGGCCGATGCGCTGCGGGCCTCCGGCTACCAGGCCGTCTACGCGACCGACGAGGTGAGGTTCGCGAACTTCGACGAGTCGTACGGGTTCGACCAGTTCATCACGCCGCCGGTCGGGGCCTCGGACTTCCTGCTCGGCGTCATCGGCGACCTGCCGCTGGTCAACCTGGTGGCGGGCTCGGCGGCCGGCCGCTGGCTGTTCCCGGGCAACCACGCGAATCGCGCCACTTACGTGACCTACGAGCCCGAGGACTTCGTCGCGCGGCTCGACGCCGAGCTCGAAATCCGGCAGCCGGGTTTCCTGGCCATCCACCTGACGCTCGCGCACTGGCCTTACAGCTGGGCCGGACAGGTCAAGCCCTCGACTCCGCCGGAGAACCGCGACGCCTACCGCCGGGCGATCGCGGCCGTCGACCTCCAGTTCGACGCGGTGGTCGAGCTGCTGCGGCGCAAGGGCGTGCTCGACAATGCGATCGTCGTGGTGCTCTCGGATCACGGCGAAGCGCTCGGATTCCAGAGCGACACGATGTTGCGCAAGACCGGCACCGCGGACGAGATCTGGAATTCCATCTGGGGCCATGGCACGAGCGTCATGAGCCCGCACCAGTACAGCGTGCTGCTGGCCATGCGCGCCTTCGGCCGGGCGACGCTGCCGGGCGGCGGCGGTGCGTACGACTGGCCGGTGTCGCTCGAGGACGTGCGGCCGACGCTCGAGGAAATCGCGACCGGCCGGGCCCCCGGCAACGTCGATGGCGTGTCGCTGCTGCCCTACCTCGCGCACACCGCGCCGGCCTCCGCACTGGAGCAGCGGCTGCGCTACACCGAGACCTGTTTCAACACGCCGATGATGCTCGCGGGGCGCATCGAGACCTCGGGCCTCGTCACCGAGGCGATCGAGTTCTACGAGCTGGTGCCGGAGACCGGCTGGGTGCAGCTGCGCCCGAAGCGGCTGCCCGAGCTGATGGCGAAGAAACAGCGCGCCGTGCTGTCGCGCGGGTCGCTGCTGGCCGCGATCCCGAGCTGGAAGGACGAGTCCGTCAGCTTCCTCTATACCAGCCGGCGCTCACCCCTGCCGAGGCGGCTCGACGGCCGCCCGGACCCCTCCCAGGACCCCGAGGCCGCGCGCCTGTGGGACGCCCTGCACGCGCGCTTCGCGGGCGAGCTGGCGCCCCCCGCCGGGCTGCCCTGAATGTGACCGCCATCACCGGCCCCCGTCCGGCTCCTATGGGAGCATTCCGGCAGATTTAACAATTGCTGGCCGGGAGGTTACGCTTGACCATTCGGGTCCCTCCCCGGGAGTTGCAGGTCGCGTCATGACCATGCGCGGAGTCCTTTCGTGAACGACAACGCGAGCGTCGCGGCCGGGTCCGTGCGCGCCGTGCTGTCGGGCCTGCCGCAGCGCCTGGTGCAGGACGGCCTGGTCGACGAGACCGCGATGCTGGACGCGATCGCGGGCGCACGCGAGCGCAAGACCCACCTGGTGAGCTGGCTGGTGTCGCACGACCTCGCCCCGGCGCGCGAGATCGCGATCGCGGCATCGCAGGAATACGGCGTGCCGCTGCTCGACCTCGACGCGGTCTCGATCGACATCGACACCGTCAAGCTGGTCAGCGACAAGCTGCTGTCGAAGCATCGCGTGCTGCCGATCGTCAAGCGCGGCAAGCGCCTGCACGTCGCGGTCTCCGACCCCACCAACCTGCACGCGGTGGACGAGATCAAGTTCCAGACCGGCCTCGCGATCGAGGCGGTCGTGGTCGAGGACGACAAGCTGCAGCGCGCGGTGCAGAAGGCCATCGAGCAGGTCGACACCTCGATGCCGTCGCTGGGCGGCGACGACGACTTCGACCTCGACAACCTGGACGTCTCCGCCGCCGAGGACGAGATCGACGCGGACGGCGCCGGGCGCGACGACGTCGAGGACGCGCCGATCGTGCGCTTCGTCAACAAGATCATGCTGGACGCGATCCGCAAGAATGCGTCGGACATCCACTTCGAGCCCTACGAGAAGTACTACCGCATCCGGCTGCGCATCGACGGCGTGCTGCGCGAGATCGCCCAGCCGCCGGTGCAGCTCTCGACCAAGCTGGCCGCGCGCCTGAAGGTCATGTCGCGGCTCGACATCGCGGAGCGGCGCGTGCCGCAGGACGGCCGCATCAAGATGCGGCTCTCGAAGAACCGCTCGATCGACTTCCGCGTCAGCAGCTGCCCGACCCTGTTCGGCGAGAAGATCGTGCTGCGCATCCTCGACGCCAGCACCGCGATGATGGGCATCGACGCGCTGGGCTACGAGCCGTTCCAGAAAGACCTCTACATGAAGACCCTGGCGCGGCCCCAGGGGATGATCCTGGTCACCGGCCCGACCGGCAGCGGCAAGACGGTGTCGCTCTATACCGGGCTCTCGATCCTGAACGTCGAGGACACCAACATCTCGACTGCGGAGGACCCCGCCGAAATCGTCCTGCCCGGCGTCAACCAGGTGAACGTCAACCCGAAAGTCGGCCTGACCTTCGCCTCGGCGCTGCGCGCGTTCCTGCGCCAGGACCCGGACGTGATCATGGTCGGCGAGGTGCGCGACCTCGAGACCGCGGAGATCGCGATCAAGGCCGCGCAGACGGGCCACCTCGTGCTCTCGACGCTGCACACCAACGACGCGCCGCAGACGCTGACCCGCATGGTGGACATGGGCGTGAAGCCCTACGCCATCGCGACCTCGGTCAGCCTGATCATCGCGCAGCGCCTGGGACGGCGGCTGTGCAACAACTGCAAGACGCCGCTCGAACTGCCGCACGAGGCCCTGCTCAAGGAGGGCTTCACGGAGGCGCAGGTCTCGGCGCCGGACTTCAAGGTCTACAAGCCGGTGGGCTGCAGCCAGTGCACCGACGGCTACAAGGGCCGGGTGGGCATCTACGAGGTGCTGCCGGTCACGGAGGCCATCGGCCGGATCATCCTGGAGGGCGGCAGCGCCCCCCATATCCGTGACCAGGCCCGCAAGGACGGGGTCTGGGACCTCAGGACGGCGGGCCTCAAAAAGGTCCTGGACGGCCTGACCAGCCTCGAAGAAGTCAACCGCGTCACAGTTGAGTGATCCGGCCGGGCGTTAACATCCG
>DATBMQ010000204.1:0-2897 GCA_036554765.1 Steroidobacteraceae bacterium
AACATCCAGCCGGAAGTGCTCGCGACGCGGCGCGAACTCGCCGCGCTGGTGCGCGGCGTGCGGGAGCTGCCGGTGCTCTCCGGCTGGCGCCGCGAGGTGGTCGGCGAGCCGCTGCTAGCGGCGCTGTAGCACGCGTTCGATCCGCGCGTCCACGTCGTCGAGCGTGCCGTTCGCGTCCACGTGCAGGAGCATGCCCTTGCGCTCGTAGTAGTCGATGAGCGGCTGCGTGCGTTCGGCGTACACCGCGAGGCGCTCGCGCACCGTCTGCTCGTTGTCGTCCGGGCGCTGGAACAGGTCGTGCGGCTTGCCGTCCGCGCACAG
This sequence comes from Steroidobacteraceae bacterium, assembly GCA_036554765.1. Classification (GTDB taxonomy): domain Bacteria; phylum Pseudomonadota; class Gammaproteobacteria; order Steroidobacterales; family Steroidobacteraceae; genus SCUD01. Next base: position 322 of record DATBMQ010000204.1, read on the forward strand.
ATCGCCCGGCTGTGGCGGGTTCGACTCGACGTGGAACACGCGCCCGCAGCGGCGGCAGCTGCGCCGTCCGGCCATGCGCCGCAGCAGGACCTCCGGGTTCACGTCCAGCAGCACGACCGCGTCGAGCGACAGGTTCAGATCGGCGAGCTGGCGGGCGAGCCCGTCCGCCTGCGCGATGGTGCGCGGGAAGCCGTCGAGAATGAAGCCGCGTGCCGCATCCGGTTGCGCGAGCCGCTCGCGGATGATGCCGAGCATGACGTCGTCGGCGACCAGCTGGCCGGCGTCCATGACCGCCTTTGCGGCACGGCCCAGCGGCGTTCCTCGGGCGACCGCCTCGCGCAGCAGGTCGCCGGTCGAGACCTGCGGCACGCCGTGACGGGCCTGCATCCGCTGGGCCTGGGTGCCCTTGCCAGAGCCGGGCGCGCCCAGCAATACCAGCCTCATTCCGTCAAACTCCGCCCGGTGGGGGGCGCCCATCCTGCCCGCGGCCCCGGGGCGCGTCAAACCGGGTCGAATCGGCTATGCTTCGCCCCCCACGGGGCGGCCCCGCCGCCCGTCAGACGGACCCCGCGATGGCCAGACGGACAGCGAAGCCCGCCCGACGCAACGCCCTGTACGCGCAGTCCGGCGGCGTGACCGCCGTGATCAACGCCTCGGCCTGCGGCGTCATCGACGCCTGCCGCAAGCATCGGGACCGCATCGGCCGGCTCTACGCCGGGCGCGACGGCATCGTCGGCGCGCTGACCGAGGACCTGATCGACGTCGGCCGCGAGAGCGCCGCGACGCTCAAGGCCCTGCGCCACACGCCGGCCGGCGCCTTCGGCTCGGCGCGCTACAAGTTGAAGGACCTCGAGCGCGATCGCGCCAAGTACGAGCGCCTGATCGAGGTGTTCCGCGCGCACGACATCGGCTACTTCTTCTACAACGGCGGCAACGACTCGATGGACACGGCGCTCAAGCTCTCGCAGCTCGGCGCGCAGCTCGGCTATCCGGTCGCCTGCATCGGCATCCCGAAGACCGTGGACAACGACCTGCCGGTGACCGACTGCTGCCCGGGCTTCGGCTCGGTCGCGAAGTACGTCGCGGTCTCGACGCTCGAGGCCTCGCTGGACGTCGCCTCGATGGCGCGCACCTCCACGCGCGTGTTCATCCTGGAGGTCATGGGCCGCCACGCCGGCTGGATCGCGGCCGCGGGCGGGCTCGCCGCACGCCGGGCCGGCGACCCGCCGCACGTGATCCTGTTCCCGGAGATCGCCTTCGACCGCGAGCGCTTCCTCGCACGCGTCAAGGAGACGGTCGAACACAAGGGCTATTGCGTCATCGTCGCCTCGGAGGGCACACAGGACGCCGAGGGCAAGTTCCTCTCGGACATGGGCACGCGCGACGCCTTCGGCCACGTGCAGCTGGGCGGCGTCGCGCCGACGCTGGCCGCGATGATCAAGCAGGCGCACGGTTACAAGTATCACTGGGCGCTCGCCGACTACCTGCAGCGCTCGGCGCGGCACATCGCCTCGAGGGTGGATGCCGAGCAGGCCTATGCGGTCGGCCGCGCCGCGGTCGAACTCGCGGTCGCCGGCAAGAACGCCGTCATGCCGGTGATCCGGCGCAGGTCCTCGAAACCCTACCGCTGGGACGTCGCCTCGGTCGCGATCAGCGCGGTCGCCAACCGGGAAAAGAAGGTCCCGCGCGAGTTCATCACCGCGGACGGCTTCGGCATCACGCCCGCGTGCCGCCGCTACCTCGAACCGCTGATCGGCGGCGAGGCGTACCCGCCCTATGCAAACGGCATTCCGCGCTACGCGACGCTCAAGGGCGCGCGCGTGCGCAAGCGGCTCTCGAATTCCTTCGTGATATGATTTTTCTTTCCAGGGAGTAACTTCATGTCGATGCAAGCAGCACTCTGGCTCGCGATCGCGGCCGGCGTGGTCGCCCTCCTCTACGGCGTGCTCGCGGTGCGCTGGATCCTCGCGCAGCCCGCGGGCCGCGCGCGCATGCAGGAGATCGCGGCCGCGATCCAGGCCGGCGCCAAGGCCTACCTGAACCGCCAGTACACGACCATCGCCGTCGTGGGCGTGGTGCTGTTCGTCGTGCTGGGCTTTGCGCTCGACTGGTACACCGCGATCGGCTTCGCGCTCGGCGCGGTCCTCTCCGGCGCGGCCGGCTACATCGGCATGAACGTCTCGGTGCGCGCCAACGTGCGCACCGCGCACGCGGCGAGCATCGGCCTCAACCCCGCGCTGCAGGTCGCGTTCCGCGGCGGCGCGATCACCGGCATGCTGGTCGTCGGCCTCGGCCTGCTGGGCGTCGCCGCCTACTACGCGATCATGATGCGGGTGACCGGCGACAGCGACCAGGCGCTGCACGCCCTCGTCGGCCTCGCCTTCGGCGGCTCGCTGATCTCGATCTTCGCGCGCCTCGGCGGCGGCATCTTCACGAAGGGCGCCGACGTGGGCGCCGACCTGGTCGGCAAGGTCGAGGCCGGCATCCCCGAGGACGACCCGCGCAATCCCGCGGTCATCGCCGACAACGTCGGCGACAACGTCGGCGACTGCGCCGGCATGGCGGCCGACCTGTTC
>DATBMQ010000017.1:0-10663 GCA_036554765.1 Steroidobacteraceae bacterium
GCCGGCGTCCGTGCAGGTACGTGCGGCGGGGTCGTTTGCGGTCGCGGCGCTCGGGTCGGCGTGGTCAGCGAGCGTGACGCGCATGGCGGCGAGGGCGCCTTGATCGGCGGGCGGGAGCGCGGCCGGGTCGATAGTCGCCAGTGCGGCGATCAGCTGGTCGTACTGTGCCTTGCGCTCGGCTTCCCAGCCGGCGCGGTCGCGGCCTTCGTATTCGACCACGAGACCCGAGTCGATGATGCCGATCGCGCTGTCGGCGTCGAGGAAGTCGAGGAAGTGCGCTTCGGCCTCAGCGAGGAGCGTGGCGGGGGTGGCGTCGTGCGCCTGGGCCGCGCCGAACGCCAGCACGGCGACGAGCGGGATGAAGATTCTCACCCGCGCAGTTTACCGAACCAATTGGGGACGTTTCCCAATTAGGCCTTAATTGGGAAACGTCCCCAATTAGTTCTTCGCGGCCTCGCGGTCGGCTTTCATCTGCCGCACGTTGATCGGCTGGATCGTGTCGATCAGGCAGGTGTCGCGGCGCACGATGACCTTGTCGAAGGTCGAGATCTGGCTGCCCGTGGAGGTGACGCGGATGCGGTCCGCGAACATGAGGTCCGGGCAGCTGCCGCCGATCGTGAGCAGCCAGGCGTCGTTCATGCCGGTCCACAGGATCAGGTGGTCGCGGTCCACCGCCTGCCAGGAATCGATGCGAAACGCCGTGAAACCCCGGATCGGCTCACCGACGTAAGGCTCGTACTTCTCCATCGCCTGCTCGCTGCGGCTGATCGTGGAGCCGCCCGCGCAGCCCGCCACCAGCGCCGTCGTCGCCACCAGGGTCAACAGGGTTTTCATGGTAATGACTCCGAAAACTGGCTTACTCTAAGCCTCTTTCATTGGACCGCACCGTCCGCATTCAAGTTCACCCTGCGAGAAACCCCTATGCCGATCCGAACGCCGCTCGTGCTCGCCGCCCTGCTCGCCTTGCCGCCCGTCGGCGCCGGCCGGCCGGCCATCGCCGCGCCCGGCGACGGTGTCATCGTCATCAACAGCGCAACCGTTATACATCCAGAGCGCACGGGCGCGGACGCAGTCTCGCCCGCCACGACGGTCATCCTCCGCGGCGGGCGGATCGAGGCCGTATTGCCGAATGCGGCGATCGAGCTGCCGCAGGGCGCGACGGTGATCGACGGCCGCGGCAAGTACCTCATCCCCGGGCTGGTGGACTCGCACGTGCACTTCTTCCAGTCCGGCAACCTGTACACGCGCCCGGACGCGGCGGATTTCAACGCGGTCGTGCCCTACTCCACGGAGGTCGCGCGCAACAAGGCGCGGCTGCCGTATACGTTCAAGGTCTGGCTGGCGAGCGGCGTCACGGGTGTCGTCGACATCGGCGGGCCGTTCTGGAACTTCGAGGTGCGCGATCGCGCCGTCGCCACGGCCGATGCGCCGCGCATGGCGGTCGCGGGGCCCTTGATTTCCATGGTGGACCGGCCGCAGCTCGACCTCGGCGACCCGCCCATTATCCGCATCGACTCTCCGGAGGCGGCGCGCGCACTGGTCGCACGGCAGCTGCCGTACAAGCCCGACTACATCAAGGTGTGGTTCATTCACCGCCAGGGCGACGACCTCGCCGCGCAGGAGGCGATCGTGAAGGCCGCGGGCGACGCGGCGCATGAGGCGGGCCTGAAGCTCGCCGTGCACGCGACCGAGCTCGTCGTTGCGAAGGCCGCGTTGCGCGCCGGTGCGGACTTTCTCGTGCACTCGGTGTTCGATGCGCCGGTGGATGATGAATTCATCGCGCTGATCAAGGCCCGCGATGCGCTGTACTGCCCGACGCTGTTCGTGGTGCAGGGCTATCCGCTCGCGCTGTCCGGGCAGTGGCGGCCGACGCCGATCGAGTCGCTGCGGGCGGATCCGCAGATCCTGCTCGCGATGGATGACCTCACGGAGATTCCTGCCGACAAGCTGCCCGAGCGCGTGAAGAAGCTGATGGCGCAGGCGCAGACGCCGGCGATGCAGACGTCGTCCGGTAACATGGCCGCCGCGCCGCAGACGGGAATGGACAACCTGCGCCGGCTGGTGGACGCGGGCGTCACGGTCGTCATGGGCACCGACGCCGGCAACATCGGTACGCTGCACGGGCCGTCGATCCACCGCGAGTTCGCGCTGATGAGCGCGGCCGGCCTGACGCCCGCGGAGATCCTGCGCACCGCGACGGTCAACGGCGCGCGGGCGCTGGGGCTCGCGGATTCCGCCGGTCGCATCGCGCCCGGCATGCGCGCGGACCTGGTGCTGCTCGACGCGGATCCGCTCGCCGATCCCGTCAACCTGCAGCGCGTGCGCGTGGTGGTGAAGGACGGGGTGGCGTACGAGCCGCGGACCTTATTGGGGACAGACACCAATTAGCGCCGTCGAAAAGGTGGCAGCCTCCTTTTTTGGTCGAAAAGGTGTCAGCCTCCTTTTTTGCAGCGCCGAAAAGGTGCCTGACACCTTTTTCCTAGAATGCGCGCAGTGATTCCTGGCTTGGCCTTCGCGATCGCCATCGCGGTCGCCGCGCGCTTCATCTATCACGCGACCGGCGATGCGGTGAGCCCCACGCTGGTCGCCATCGCGGCGGGCGTGCTGTGGCGCAACCTGTTCGGCATCGGCGCCTGGGCGGAGCCCGGGCTCGAGTACGCGGGCCAGACGCTGTTGCGCCTCGGCATCGCCCTGATCGGCTTGCGCCTCACGCTCATGGTGCTCGCCGACGTCTCGGTGATCGCGATCCCGATCGTGCTGTCCTGCGTCGCGGTCGCCATCGGCACCGCGATCCTCCTCGGCCGCGCGCTGGGCGTGGACCCGATCATGCGCCGGCTGCTCGCCGCGGGCACCGCGATCTGCGGCTGCACGGCGATCATCGCGACGGCGCCGCTGCTGCGCGCGCGCAAGGCCGACATCGGCATCGCGATGACCTGCGTCGTGCTGTTCGGCTCGATCGCGATGATGGGCTATCCGTGGGTCGCCGGCGCGCTGTTCGGCGAGGACGCACGCACGGCGGGCATGTTCTTCGGCGCGTCGATTCACGACACGTCGCAGGTGATCGGCGCGGCGCTGATCTACGCGGACGTGCATGCGGCGCCGGAAGCGGTGGCGGTCGCGGGTCTCACGAAGTTCCTGCGCACGCTGGGCCTGCTGCTGCTGGTGCCGGTCGCGGCCTGGCTGAGCGCGCGGGATGCGGCGGCCGCGGGCGGGCGGCCCGAGGGCCTGCGGCGCAAGGCGCTGCCGGCGTTCGTGATCTGGTTCATCCTGCTCGTGGCGCTGCGCACGGCGGGTGACGCGATTGCCGGGGAGCACGCCGGCCGGTGGGAGCAGGTCCTGGCCGCCGGGCAGGCCGCTTCCGAATGGCTGCTGCTGGTCGGCATGGCCGCCGTCGGACTCGGCGTCACCTTCGCGCACCTGCGCGAGGCGGGCTGGCGACCGGTGGTGCTCGCCTTCAGCGCCGCGGTTCTGACCGGCCTGACCGCGCTGGCCTGGTGCCTCTGAAAAGGTGCCTGCCTCCTTTTCTGCGGTGCCAAAAAGGTGCCTGACACCTTTTGGCCAAACGTACCGGAAATGCGTGAGGCGACCACATGCCTGAGGCCGTACCGTCTGCGCATGCCGCGACCACGACGTTTCATCTGCGCTGGCGTTCCTCATCATGTGACCCAAAGGGGCAACCGCCGAGGGCAAGTCTTCTTCGAGGACGCGGACTACCTGATCTACCTGCATTGGCTGCGCGAGTACTGCATCAAATACGAGATTGCAATCCTGGCTTATTGCCTGATGACGAACCACGTGCACCTGGTACTCGTGCCAGATACCAAGGTGGCCCTGTCGCGAGTGCTGAGTTCGCTGCACGCGCGTCTTGCGCGACGCGTCAATCGCGCCAATGAATGGACCGGCCACCTGTGGCAGGCACGGTATTTCTCATCCGCGCTGGATGAGCGCCATTTCTGGGCCGCCATCAGGTACGTCGAGCGCAATCCAGTGCGGGCCGCCATGGTCGTGCGTGCAGAGGATTACCCTTGGTCGAGCGCGGCAGCTCATTGCGGGTTGGGCAGCAACCGCGTGCTCAGCACCCATCCCTATTGGGATCACCAGTTCGCTGGAATTGGAGATTGGTCGAAGTGGCTCGCCGAAGCAGACGACCCGGTCGCGCTGCAAACATTGCGGGACTGCGCAAACCACAATCTTCCCTGCGGCTCGGATGAGTTCATGGAAAAGCTCGCAGCCGATACGGGCCAGAAGTTGCCGCGCAGATCAAGAGGTCGCCCAGCCAAGAAAGACGGCAAAAAAGATGCCTGACACCTTTTTGGCACCGCAAAAAAGGAGGCAGGCACCTTTTCACAGAAAAGGAGGCAGGCACCTTTTCAGGCTTGCCAGTCGGCTTTGCGTTTCATGACGCCCCAGTGGATCTTCGAGCCGCGCAGCCAGCCGTAGAGCGCCTGCAGGCGCCAGACCGCCATGAGCTGGCGATAGCCGATGTTCTCCAGGATCGCGACTACGAAGAGCGCGAGCACGTGCCGCGCTTTCGGGTAGGTGTGGAACGACAGCTCCTCGAGCAGCAGCGCGGTGGTCGACAACATCAGGCCCAGGGCGAGCGACGCCGCGAGGAACGCGAGGAAGCCGGTACCCGTCATCATGCCGAGCCCGAACGCGCCCGCCATCACCACCAGGCCACCGACCTCGATCAGCGGGCTCAGCAACTCGAACAGCACGAAGAACGGGAACGCGAGCCAGCCGGCCGCGCCGCTGCCGCGCGCGAAGCAGAGCTTGCGGTTGGTCCACAGGCTCTCCGCCAGCCCGCGCTGCCAGCGCTTGCGCTGCTTCGCGAGCGTCGCCAGGTCTTCCGGCGCGTCGGTCCAGCACACCGGGTCCGGGATGAATGCCACGCGATAGCGCTCGCCGCGCGCGGACAGCGTGCGGTGCAGCCGCACCGTCATCTCCATGTCCTCGCCGATCACGTCGGCGCGGAACCCGCCGGCCGCGACCACGGTGTCGCGGTGGAACACGCCGAAGGCGCCGGAGACGATCAGCATGCCGTTGATCGCGCTCCAGCCCAGCCGCCCGCCGAGGAACGCGCGCAGGTACTCGACCACCTGCACCAGCGCGAGCGGATTCTTCGGCAGCCCCACCTGCTCGAGCACGCCGCCGCGCACCTTGCAGCCGTTGATGATGCGCACCGTGCCGCCGCAGGCGACCGTGCGCGGGTCCTCGAGGAATGGCCGCACCACGTGCTCCATGCTGCCGGGATCGAGGATGGAATCCGCGTCGCCGCAATAGAAGATCGGGTGGCGCGCCGCGTTGATGCCGGCATTGGTCGCATCCGCCTTGCCGCCGCCGTTCTCCTTGTCGACCACGCGCAGGTTCGGGTACTTCGCCGAACGGTAGACGCCGCGCACCGGCCGGGTCCTGATCTGCACGCGATAGGCCTCGGGGAACGGCTGCAGCTCGAACTCGCGCTTCAGCACCTCGAGCGTCTCGTCCTTCGAGCCGTCGTTGACGATCACGACCTCGAAGTGCTGGTAGCGCAGCTGCAGGAGCGCCCGCACCGAGGTCGCGATCGTCGCCGCCTCGTTGTAGGCCGGCACCACCAGCGATATCGGCATCTGCAGGTGTGAGTACACGCGCTCGGCTGCGCTGATGCCGCCCATGTAGCGGCGCAGGCCAAAGAGGGCGATGAACGCGAGCCCGAGGTAGAAGACGTTCAGCAGCACGAAATAGCCGAGGAAGACCCACTGCACCGTCTCGATGAAGCCGCGCAGCATCATGGCCCCGCCTCGGCCACGACGTGCCGCAGCATGTCGAGCGCGTAGGCATCGCTGAGCTCGCCGCGGATCGCGCCGAGGCGCGCGTCGTCCATGCCCTTGAGCTGCAGCAACGCATGCCCGGCGCGATAGCGTACCCACCACACCGGGTCGCATAGCAGCCGCATCAGCATCGGGACATCGTCGAGCGCGCCCAGGTGGCCGTAGGCGATGGCCAGGTTCTTGCGCACCTCGGCATTCGCGGAGCCGACGAAGCGCCCGAGTTCCGGCAGCACGCCGGGGTCGAGCACGGCGACCAGCGCGGCCGCCACGATCTCGTCATTGTCCGGATGGCGGCGCAGCAGTTCGACCGCGACTTCGCTGCCGAGCACCGCGTCCACGTGCACGAGCCAGGGCAACAGCGGCGGCACCTTGCCGGGCGGCAGCGTCAGCATCATCGAGCGGATCGGCTCGCGCGCGACGTCCGCGCCCGCATCCACCAGCAGCCGCGCCATCGCCTCGCCCGGCCAGCTCTCACGCTCGGTGAGCTGCAGCATGATGCCGGGCATCGCGCGCTGCGCGTCGATCTGCACCAGCGCGGCGGCGGCGTAGAACGCGACCAGCGAATTGGTCGAGACGAGCTGTTCCTGCAGCGGCTTCCAGGAGCCCGGATCGCGCAGGTGGCCGAGCGTGCGGATCGCGAGGATGCGCGCGCCGACCTGCCGGGTGCGCAGCATGCGCCGCGCTGCGACGTCGAGGCCGAGCGCGAGCGCTGCAGCGTTCAGCCGCTCGGACGACTCGCCGCGCACCGCGTCGTTGAGCGCGTTCCACTCCTCCATGAGATAGGGCAGGTGGCGCGAGCGCAGCGGCGGCAGCGCCGGGGCCTCTCCCTCCTCGATCGCGATGCGCGTCAGCAGCGGCCGCCAGGCGGCGACGACCCCGGTGCGCACGCGATCCACGTAGCGCAGGTACTGACGCACTGCGAGCGCGATGGTGAGCAGCGCCGCCGAGCCGAGCGCCGCGATTTCGGCGCTGCGCCAGGCCAGCGTGACGAGGAGTTCAGAACCGGTGTTCGAGTCCAAGGCGAACCCGCGTGCGGTCGTAGAGATCGCCCTGCTCGTACCAGCCGGCTTCCCAGGAGAAGCCCCAGGCCGGCGAGCGCCAGTGCACGCCGTTGACCGAGACGCTCTTGTTGCGCGTGACCTGCACGACGCCGGGCGCGACGGTCTCGGCCTCCTCGCCGTAGCCGAGCGCGAGCGTGGCGTGGCTGCCGTCGCCGTAGTCGTGCGCGATGCGCACCATGTGGCCGAGGCGCGCTGAGAGGCCGCTCGGTCGCGAGGCCGTCAGCGTGTAGGCGACGCGGAACCAGTCGGCATACTGCTCGAGCGTGGCCGCCAGCGAGTCGACGTCCACCGCGGCGTAGCTCGCGTGCCTCGCACGCAGGCCGATGCTGCGATCGCCCGGCAGCAGCCGCCCGACTTCCGCGACCAGATTCCATTCCGGCAGGATCTCGGCATCCGAAGTGAGGTCCAGCATCACGCCCCAGGACCAGTTCCTGCCGATGCGGTCCACGATGCCGAGATTGAGCTGCTCGTCCTGCGTATCGAACCGCTCCTCGGCCTGCGCACCCGCCAGCAGGCGGCGCGTGCCGGTCAGCGGGTGGTCGAACAGGATGGACGCCGATTGCCAGGCCGGCCTTCCGCCGGAAAGCTCCTCGCGCGCGAGCGCAAGCGACACGCGCGTGCCCTGCTCGACGAGCCGCACGCGCTCGATCGCGGACTGCTTTTCCTGCGGCCAGGCCGCTTGCGGGAACTCGCGTGCAGCCGCCCGCGAAAGCGCGGCCGCCGCGTCCAGGTCCCTTGCGGCCTCGAGCGCGGCGATGTTCGCGCGCCAGACGTCCTCGTACTTCGGCGACAGGGCGCGCGCGCGTTCGAGCGGTGCCTGCGCCTCGCGCGGGCGGCCCAGTGCGGTCAGCGCCTGCCCCTTGCCGAGCAGCCAGTCGGGATTGTCGGGCGCGACGCCCAGCAGCGTCTCGTATTCCGCGAGCGCGTCCGCGGGGCGGCCGGCGCGCGCGCAGCTGCGGGCCAGCCCGTCACGCAGGTCGGTGTTCGCGGGCGCCGCGGCGACTTGCGTGCGCAGCGCCTCGTCGCAGGCGAAGGCGACCGGCGCGCAGGCCAGCGCCAGCGCGAACAGGCTCGCGCGCGCGGCGCGGCGCAACGCCGCACTCGCCGCTTTCGCCTCCGGCCCGTTCACTTCCTGGCCTTCTTCGGCGGCGCGGCGGGCCGCAGCCGCCGCCGGATGCGCGCGACCAGCTCCGCCGGGCTGAAGGGTTTGTTGAGGTAGTCGTCCGCGCCCAGCGAGAGCGCCCGCACCGCGTCGTGCTCGCGCGTGCGCGAGGTCAGGATGATCACCGGCACCTGCTTCCACTTCGCGTTGGCGCGCAGCTTCTCGAGCAGCTCGAAGCCGTCGGTGTAGGGCAGCATGACGTCGAGCAGCACGAGGTCCGCCGGCGGTCCCGATTCGATCCGCGCGATCGCCTGGCGGCCGTCGGCGATGGTCTCGACGACGAAGCGCTCCTTCTCGGCCAGGTAGCCGAGCAGGTAGGCCATGTGCGGGTCGTCCTCGACGATCAGCAGGCGTTGCGGTGCGCTAGACTCGGCGTTCATGCATGCGTTTCCGGTGCGCAGAATACTAGAACCACGCGGCCAGGGGTGGCGTGACCGCCGTCCCGGAAGGGCCTGGAAATGAGCCGTTCCGTCGATCCGCGCGTGGCGGCGCTCGAGCGGGAGCTGCTGAAACTGCGCGCCGCGCTCGCCCGGGCGCGGCAGGAGGCCGAGGCCGCGGGCAAGGCCAGGAGCGAGTTCCTCTCGAACGTCAGCCACGAGATCCGCACGCCGATGAACGGCGTCATCGGCATGGTGCAGCTGCTGCAGGACACCGACCTCGACCGGCGCCAGCGCGAGTACGTCGAGGTGATCCGCGCCAGCGCCGATGCGCTGCTGGTCGTCATCAACGACCTGCTCGACTACTCGAAGATCGAGGCCGGCAAGCTCGAGCTCGAGCGCATCGAGATGGACCTGTGCGCGCACGTCGAGGAGGTCGCGGCCTCGCAGGCGGCGGCCGCCGCGGCCAAGGAGCTGGAGCTGGTCGTGGACCTCGCGCCGGACCTGCCGCAGCGCGTGCTGGGCGATCCGGGCCGGCTGCGCCAGGCGCTGGCCAACCTGGTCTCGAACGCCATCAAGTTCACGCGGGCGGGCGAGGTCGTCATCAGCGCGCGGAACGAGGCCGGCGACCGGATCCGCTTCGAGGTACGCGACACGGGCATCGGCCTTGCGCCGGAGGTTCTGGCGCGGCTGTTCCAGCCGTTCACGCAGGCGGATGCTTCGACCGCCCGCCAGTATGGCGGCACGGGACTCGGCCTCTCGATCGTCAAGCGGCTCGCGGAGCTCATGGGCGGGGAAGTCGGTGCGACCAGCGCGCCGGGTGAGGGCTCGACGTTCTGGTTCAGCGCCCGGCTGCCGGTGGTTGCCGCCAGCACGGCCGCCGCGGCGCCCGCGCAGGCCGCCGCCGAGGGCCGGCGCGTGCTGGTGGTGGACGACAGCGAGACCAACCGCCGCGTGATCGCCGAGATCCTGCGCACCGCGGACTACGAGGTGGAAACCGCCGCCTCCGCGATCGAGGCGCTCTCGGTGCTGGAGCGCGCCGCGGACACGGACGCGCCTTTCCAGGCGGTGCTGACCGACCACCGCATGCCGGGCATCGACGGCCTGCAATTCGCGCGGCGCATCCGCGCGACGCCTTCGATCGCGGAACTGCGCCTCGTGCTCTACAGCTCGATCGACGACCGCTCCAACCGCCAGGAGCTGCGCGAGCTGGGGTTCGCGGGGCAGCTGTCGAAGCCGATGCGGCGGCGCGAGCTGCTGGCGACGCTCGAGCGCGTGCTCGCGCACCAGGGGCAGGAATTCACGCAGCGGCTGCGCGCGATCGTCACGCGCGACCTGATCGTCGAGGAGCATCACCGGCGCGGGCGCACGGTGCTGCTGGTCGAGGACAACCCGGTGAACCAGCGCGTGGCGCAGCTGTTCCTGGAGCGCGCCGGCTGCGACGTGCTGCTGGCGGGCGATGGCTCCGAGGCGATCGCGCGGCTCGACGAGCAGCGCGTGGACCTGGTGCTGATGGACGTGCAGATGCCGGTGATGGACGGGCTGGAGGCGACGCGGCGGCTGCGCGCCGCGGGGCACCGCCTGCCGATCGTCGGGCTGACCGCAAATGCGATGCCGGAACAGGTCGCGGAATGCCGCGAGGCCGGGATGGATGACGTGATCGCCAAGCCGCTGGAACGGGAGCGGCTGGAGTCGGTGCTGGAGAAGTTCGCGCCGCCGCTCGGTACGCGCACCGGGCGGCACGTGGTGCGGCCGGCGGCGCCGGAGCGCACGCTGGCGGAGAAGCCGGAGGTCTCGCTCGCGCGGTTTCGCGAGGTGACGATGGGCGATGCGGTGCTGGCGAAGGGGTTGGTCGAGACTTTCGTCGCGAGCATCGGCAAGTGCCTGCGCGACGTCGAGACGGGCGTGGCGAGCGGCGACCAGGAGCTGCTGCGCCGTGCGGCGCATACGGTCGTGGGTGCGAGCGCGAACCTGGGTGCCGCGCGCCTGGAGGCCGTGGCGATCCAGATGGAGGCCGCCGCCAAGCGCGGCGACCTGACCGCGGTGCGCGACCTGCTGCCCTCGCTGCAGAAACGCTTCGCCTCCGCCTCCTCCGCCCTCGCAAATCTTTGAAAAGGTGTCAGGCACCTTTTCTGCGGTGCCAAAAAGGTGCCTGACACCTTTTTGGAGGTAGACTCGCGTCGGGTTCCCTGGCCCGCGAGGTGCAGCCATGAAGCTCGAAGTCAACGGCACGGCGATGGAAGTGGATGCTCC
>DATBMQ010000004.1:0-2573 GCA_036554765.1 Steroidobacteraceae bacterium
GGCATCCTCGACCGCATCCAGGCCGAGGGCATCCGCGGCAAGCCGGTCATCACGCGCTTCAAGGGCCTCGGCGAAATGAGCCCGCTGCAGCTGCGCGAGACCACCATGGCGCCGGAGTCGCGGCGCCTGGTGCAGCTCACGGTGGACGCCAGGGACGGCGCCGACGCGCTGCTCGACATGCTGCTGGCGAAGAAGCGCGCCGCCGACCGGCGCGAGTGGCTCGAATCCAAGGGCAACCTGGCCAATGTCTGAGATGAAGGACCAGCCGCTCGATTTCGAGGGCATCGAGCGCCAGCCGCTCAAGGCCTTCACCGAGAAGGCGTACCTCGACTACTCGATGTACGTGATCCTCGACCGCGCGCTGCCGCAGCTCGCGGACGGCCTCAAGCCGGTGCAGCGGCGCATCATCTACGCGATGAGCGAGCTCGGGCTCGCGGCGGGCGCCAAGCACAAGAAGTCCGCGCGCACCGTCGGCGACGTCATCGGCAAGTATCACCCGCACGGCGATTCCGCCTGCTACGAGGCGATGGTGCTGATGGCGCAGGACTTCTCCACGCGCTACCCGGTCGTGGACGGGCAGGGCAACTGGGGCTCGACCGACGACCCGAAGTCGTTCGCGGCGATGCGCTACACCGAGTCGCGCCTGCGCCCCTATGCCGAAGTGCTGCTGGCGGAACTCGGGCAGGGCACGGTGGACTGGCAGCCCAACTTCGACGGCACGCTCGAGGAACCCCGGCTGATGCCGGCGCGGCTGCCGAACGTGCTGCTGAACGGCACCCAGGGCATCGCGGTCGGCATGGCGACCGACGTCCCTCCGCACAACCTGAAGGAGATCGCCGCCGCCTGCATCCAGCTGCTCGACAAGCCGGACTCCAGCATCGCGGAGCTGTGCAAACACGTGCAGGGGCCCGACTTCCCGACCGGCGCCGAGATCATCACGCCGAAGTCGGAATTGCGCGCCATGTACAAGAGCGGCAACGGCAGCTTCCGCGCGCGCGCCGTGTACGAGACCGAGGACGGCGAAATCGTGGTGACCGCGCTGCCGCACCAGGTCTCCGGCGCCAGGGTGCTGGAGCAGATCGCCGGGCAGATGCGCGCCAAGAAGCTGCCGATGGTCGAGGACCTGCGCGACGAGAGCGACCACGAGTACCCGACGCGGCTCGTCATCACGCCACGCTCGAACCGGGTGGACGTGGAACAGCTGATGGCGCACCTGTTCGCCACCACCGACCTCGAGCGCAGTTACCGGGTCAACCTCAACGTGATCGCGCTCGATGGCCGGCCGAAGGTGCTGGGGCTCAAGGAGCTGCTGGCGGAGTGGATCGAGTTCCGCACCGCCACCGTGAAGCGGCGTCTGCGCTACCGGCTGGAGAAGGTGCAGGCACGGCTGCACATCCTGGACGGCCTGCTGGTCGCATTCCTGAACCTCGACGAGGTGATCCGCATCGTGCGGCGCGAGGAGGAGCCGAAGCCGGTGCTGATGAAGCGCTTCAAGCTCACGGACCTGCAGGCCGAGGCGATCCTCGAGACCAAGCTGCGCCACCTGGCGAAGCTCGAGGAGATGAAGATCAGGGGCGAGCAGAAGGACCTGGCCGAGGAGCAGGACACGCTCGAAAGGACGCTGAAGAGCGGCGCGAAGCTCAACAAGCTGATCCGCGAGGAGATCGCCGCGGACGCGGAGCGCTATGGCGACGCCCGGCGCACGCGCATCGTCGAGCGTGACGCCGCGCAGGCCATCGACGAGACCGAGCTCGTCGCCGCGGAACCGGTCACGGTCGTGCTCTCGACGCTCGGCTGGGTGCGCCAGGCGCGCGGCCACGACATCGACCCGCGCCAGCTCTCCTACAAGACCGGCGACGCTTTCCAGGCGGCCGCGGCGGGGCGCAGCACCCAGCAGGCCGTGTTCGTGGACTCCACCGGCCGGGCCTATGCATTGCTGGCGCACACGCTGCCGTCGGCGCGCGGCCAGGGCGAGCCGCTGTCGGGCCGGCTCGACCCGCCGGAGGGCGCCACCTTCGCGGCCGTGCTGATCGGCGAGCCGGGCGATCGGTGGCTGCTCGCCTGCGACGCGGGGCACGGCTTCATCGTGCGGCTCGAATCGCTGTTCGTGCGCAACCGCGCCGGCAAGGCCGTGTTCAACCTGCCGGAGAATGCGAAGGTGCTGGCCGCGGCGCCGGTGCCGGTTGCGGACGGCGCGCTCGTGGTCTCGGTCAACAGCGAGGGCCGCATGCTCGCCTTCCCGGCCGCCGACCTGCCGGAGATGGAGCGGGGCCGCGGCAACCTGATCTTCGGTATCCCGGGCCGGAAGTCACGCGCCGGCGAGGAGCTGATGGTCGCCGCGACCGTGGTCGCGCCCGAGCAGTCCACGCTCGTCTGGTCCGGCGACCGGAAAATGACGATCAGCTGGAAGGACCTCCAGCACTACCTCGGCTCGCGGGGCCAGCGCGGCTCCGTCCTTCCGCGCGGCTGGCGCAAGGTCGACCGCCTCAGCGTCGAGTAGCTCCGTTCCGGCCGGAAACCACAGGCCGGAGTCGCGAGCGAGCGAATCCGGTCGCCGGCCTGAGCGAGCGAGC
>DATBMQ010000007.1:0-9890 GCA_036554765.1 Steroidobacteraceae bacterium
GCCGCCAGGTCGGCGGCGGCCGGCGCGTCCAGCACCCGCAGCACGAGCGCGGTGGCGTTGTCCCCGACCGCCACCTCGACCTGCGCCACGCGGCGCATGATCGTGAGGCCGCCGATCATCGCGGCGAGCGGCGCGAGCAGCCCGCCGGCATTCCCGGCCAGCACTTCGCAGCCGCGCAGGTCGGCCAACAACGGGCTCGAGCGCTCGCGGAACCCCACCAGCACCCGGCCCTTGCGCTCGACGTAGCGGCAGCCGAGCCGCGCCCGGCGGCGGTAGCCCCAGGCCGGGCCGGCCAGCGGCGCCAGCCAGCGATCCGGCCGCACGCCGCCCAGGCGCTCGAGCTGCTCGGCGACGCTGCGCCCCTTGGCCTCGAGCTGCCTGCCGTATTCGAGATGCTGCAGCGAGCAGCCGCCGCACAGTCCGAAATGCACGCAGCGTGGCGTCGCGCGGTCCGGGGACGGGCGCAACACCTCGAGCACGCGCGCCTCGTCGTGACGGCGGCGGCGCGCGGTGCGTTGCAGGCGCACTTCCTCGCCCGGCAGCGCGCCGTCCACGAACACGGCCTTGCCGCCGATGCGCGCGATGCCACGCCCTTCGTGGTCGAGCGCTGCGATCTCGGCGGCCTCGGGAGCGGGCAGCGCCTTCAATCCTGCCGCCACGCCGCGAGGAAACGGCGCCAGTGCTCCTCGCGCCGCTCGCCCAGCCAGCCGCGCGCGCGTTCGAGCTCCAGCGCGTACGCCTTCGAGGACAGCCTGCCCCGCACCAGCTCGAAGCGCAGGTAGACGAGGTAGGTGTTCATCACGTCGGTCTCGCAGTAGTCGCGGATCTCGCCGATGCGCCCTGCCTGCCACGCACCCCACACCTGGTCACCGGCCATGCCCAGCTTGCCGGGCAGCCCGAGCAGCAGCGCCACGTGATCGAGGCTCGCCCGTCCGCGCGCCTGGTAACCGGCGAGCACGTCCATCAGGTCGATGTGCCGCATGTGGAAGCGGTTGAGGTAGTTGTTCCACTTGAAGTCGCGGTCGAGGTCGCCCGTGTCCCAGTACACCGGCGAGGCGATGCCGTGGCGCAGCATCCGGTAGTGCAGCACCGGCAGGTCGAAGCCGGAGCCGTTCCAGGAGACGAGCGTCGGCTTGAGCTTGTCGATGCCGCTGAAAAACCGGCGCAGCAGCTCGTCCTCCGGGCTGTCCGCCGCCCCCACGCTCCAGACCCGGAACTGGTCCCCGCTGCGCAGCAGCGCCGAGATCGCCACGACCCGGTGCTGCTCGTAGGGCAGGAACGAGCTGCCGGTCTCCTCCGTGCGCCGTGCGAACATCGCCTCCGCGACCGCCGCGTCGTCGCCTTCCATGCCGGGCAGGCGGCGGCCGAGCTCGACGTCGGGCACGGTCTCGACGTCGAACACCAGGCAGTTGAGCGGCGTGGTCATGCCTTCCTCAGCAGCACGGCGACCGCGAACACGAGCCCGGCCTCGTCCGACAGGCTGACGTGCCCGTCGCCGGCGCCGAGACGGTCGGCGACCGCGCGGCCGCGCGCCGAAAAGCGCAGCTCCGGCTTGCCGCGCGGGTCCGGCACGAACCCGACGTCGCGGATCCAGACGCCATGGCCGAAGCCGGTGCCGAGCGCCTTGACGATCGCCTCCTTGGCCGCGAAACGCATGGCCAGGAAGCGCGCCGGGCGCGGGCTCGACCCGAACAACGCGAGTTCCTCCGGCATCAGCAGGCGTTCGACGAAGTGGCGGCCGAAGCGCTGGTGGACGGCGGCGATGCGTTCGATGCGCACCACGTCCGTGCCGATGCCGAAGATCATGCGCCGCGGGCTTCGCGCATCAGGCGCTTCATCTCCGCGACCGCCGCTCCGATGCCCGTGGTGAGGGCGCGTGCGACGATGGCGTGGCCGATGTTGAGCTCGGCGAGTTCCGGCACTGCGGCCACCGGCTGCACGTTGTGGTAATCCAGCCCGTGCCCGGCGTGCACGACCAGGCCCGCGGCCGCCGCGCGGCGTGCCGCATCGGTGAGCCGCGCGAGCTCGCGCGCGCGCGCCGGGCCCACGGCCTCGGCGTACGCGCCCGTGTGCAGTTCGACCGCCGCGGCGCCCGCACCGGCTGCGGCTTCGACCTGGGCCGGGTCGGGGTCGATGAAGAGCGAGACGCGGATACCGGCGTCCGCGAGCCGCGCGCATGCGGCGCGGATCGCTGCGCGCTGCCCGGCGACGTCGAGGCCGCCCTCGGTGGTCAGTTCCGTGCGCTTCTCCGGGACCAGGCAGGCGTCCTGGGGCAGCACGCGCGCGGCGATGGCGAGCATCTCGTCGGTCGCCGCGATCTCGAGGTTCATGCGGGTCTGCAGCGCGGCGCGCATCGCGACGACGTCGCGGTCCTGGATGTGGCGGCGGTCCTCGCGCAGGTGCAGCGTGATGCTGTCGGCGCCCGACTGCTCCGCGACCAGCGCCGCCAGCAACGGCACCGGAGAGCTCCCGCCGCGCGCCTGGCGCAGCGTTGCCACGTGGTCGATGTTGACGCCCAGCAGGATGGACTTCGCGCTCATTCCCCGTGCTCCCGCCGGCGCAGCGCCAGCATGACCTCGCGGCTCGCGAGGCCGCGCCCCTCCAGGCAGTGGGCGATCGCGGCGCCGTAGATGCGCCGCGCCGCCGCCAGCGCCTGCGGCTCGCCGAGGTCGCCGCGGGCGACCGCCAGCAGCTCGCGTCCGCGGTAGGCCCCGGCGCCCGCGTCGCGCACCGCCAGCAGGCCGCGCCCCGGCTCGAAATGATAGTACCGTTCCGGGTCGAGCGTTTCCCCGCCCGCCGCAACGGCGCCGAGTTCCAGGCCGTAACCGAGTTCTTCCAGCAGCACCCGCTCGAACGCGCGCAGCGGCTGATGCCCGGCGCCGGCCGCGAGTCCCGCCAGTGCGAGGCCATAGGCATCGAACAGCCGCTCGTGCCGGTCCTCGCGCGGCAGCAGCTTCAGCAGCAGTTCATTGAGGTAGAAGCCGGACAGCAGCCGCCCCGGCGGCAGCGCCGGCGGCGGGCCCGCGGCTTCCGCCGCCGTCAGCGTGCCGCCGTCCGCGCGTCCGCTCCACGAGACCGACAGCGGCTGGAACGGCCGCAGCAGCCCGCGCCACGGCGACTTCGGCCGCCGCGCGCCGTGCGCGAACAGCGTGACGCGCCCGAAACCGCGCGTCATCAGGTCCAGGATCCGGCTGGTGTCGCTCCAGGGCCGGTGATGGAGCAGCCAGGCCGGTGTCAGTTGCACGCGCCGGGGCGCGCTCATGAGATCCCGTGGCCCAGCCGGCGCAGCATGTTCTCGTCGTCGCTCCAGCCCTTGCGCACGCGCACCCATGTCGACAGGTGCACGCGCCGGCCGAGGCGCTCGTTCAGCGCGAGCCGCGCCTGGCGACCGATCGCCTTCAAGCGCTCCCCGCGCGTGCCGATCACGATCTTGCGCTGCCCGTCGCGCTCGACCCAGATGACCGCGTCGATCTCGATGCGGCCGTCGGCGGTCTCCTCGAAGCGCTCGATCTCGACCGCGATTCCGTACGGCAACTCGTCCGACAGTGCGATCATGAGCTGCTCGCGCAGGATCTCCGCCGCCAGGAAGCGCTCGCTGCGGTCCGTGACCTGTTCCTCCGGCCAGGCGGCCGGGCCCTCGGGCAGCAACGGCACCACCGCCGCGACCAGCCGCTCCAGGTTCTCGCCCCGCTCGGCCGACACGGGCACGATTGCCGCGAAGTCGTGGCGGCGCGCCAGGTCCTCGAGCAGCGGCAGCAACCGCTCGCGCGGCCGCACGCGGTCGATCTTGTTCACGGCCAGCACGACCGGCAGGCGTGCCTCGACCAGGCGGCCGAGCACCCGATCGTCGGCGTCGGTCCAGCGCGGCGCCGCCATCACCAGGATGGCCGCGTCCGCCGCGGAGACTGCCGCCGCGGCCTCGCGGCCCATGGCGTGCGCGAGGCGGCTGCCCGCAGCGGGGCCGGCACCCGGCGTGTCCTGCAGGGCCAGCTGGAAGCCCGGCCTCGTCAGGACGCCCTGGATGCGGTGCCGCGTGGTCTGGGCCTTGGGCGTGACGAT
Source organism: Steroidobacteraceae bacterium (assembly GCA_036554765.1). Lineage (GTDB taxonomy): Bacteria > Pseudomonadota > Gammaproteobacteria > Steroidobacterales > Steroidobacteraceae > SCUD01. Next base: position 4,060 of record DATBMQ010000007.1, read on the forward strand.
GCTGATCTTCTGCCCGACGAGCGCGTTGAAGAGCGTCGACTTGCCGACGTTCGGGCGTCCGGCGAGCACCGCCGTGCCGCAGCGGAATGCCGTCGCGTTCACCCGCCCGCCCGCAGCGACGGGTCCTCGAGCACCCGTTGCGCCGCCTCCTGTTCCGCGCGCCGCCGGCTGCTGCCCTCCGCCTCGGCGCGGACCCCCAGCTCGCCGACGTCACAGCAGACCCGGAAGCGCTGCTCATGCGGCTCGCCGCTCACCTCGAGCACCGTGTACGCCGGCAGCGGCAGGCCGCGCCCCTGCAGCCATTCCTGCAGCCGTGTCTTCGGGTCCTTCAGCAGACCGGCTGCCGGCAGCGCCGCCAGCGGCTCGTCGAATACCCGGGACGCCGCCTGGCGGACAGCCTCCAGCCCGCGATCGACGTAGATGGCGCCGAACAGCGCCTCGAGCGCGTCGGCGAGGATCGTGGCGCGGCGCTGGCCCCCGGACTTCAGTTCGCCCTCGCCGAGGCGCAGGTGTTCGCCGATGCCGAGCGCGGCCGCGGCCGCGGCCAGGGACTCGCCGCTCACCAGCGTCGCACGGTAGCGCGACAGCTCGCCTTCACTCGCCTCGGGAAACCGCTGGAACAGCAACTCCGCGACCACGAATGACAGCACGGCGTCGCCCAGGTACTCGAGCCGCTCGTTGTTGTCGGGGCCTGCGCTGCGATGGGTCAGCGCGCGGGAAAGGAGCGCGGAATCGCCCAGCGTGCAGCCTAGGCGCTCCTGCAGCCAGCGACCGGCGGGTTGCACGCGGGCCGGGGCGCGCTCAGCGCGCGGCGATTTCGACGGTCTTGTCGAACTCGACCAGGAACGACACGTTGGCGACCAGCGGGACCGTGTCCTCGTAGAACGCCCGCATGAAGAAGGTGCCGCCCTCCTTGCGGATTTCGATGTCATTCGAGGTGATGATCTCGACCATCTCGATGTCGAAGTGCCGTTCGACCGCCTTGCGCAGCATGAAGTCGGTGGTACCGGGGTTGGCGTCGTACTCGTCGCGCACCTTCTCGAGCGTCGCCGCGACGCGCATGTACTCGAGGTACTTCGGCACCAGCCGGATGCCGGAGTAGACCCACGCGCCGACCACGATCACCAGCACGATGATCCCGAGGAAGGTCATGCCACGCTGCCTGTGCTGCATACGATCGTTCTCCTACCGGATCCCGGTGCCCATGCGCTCCCAGAGCAGGAACGCGCCCGGCCCCGGGTTGAACGACAGCCAGATCGCCTCGGCCTTGCCGATGACGTGGTCCACGGGGACGAAGCCCACGTCCGGGAAGCGGCTGTCGCGGCTGTTGTTGCGGTTGTCGCCCATCATGAAGTAGTGCCCGGCCGGCACCTGCCACTCCCCCTCCATGCTGGGCCGCGTCGGGTCCAGCATCAGGCCATGGCGCGCGCCGTCGAGCCGCTCCTCGCCCACTTGCGTGAACGGATACTGCTCGCTCTTGGGGCCGGAATACAACTCGCCCGGCACGATCTGCGACGCAATCCCGTTGATCCACACCTGCGATCCGGCGACGCGCACGGTATCCCCCGGCATGCCGACCAGGCGCTTGATGAAGACGACCGAGGGATCCGACGGCTTGCGGAACACGACCACGTCGCCGCGGGCCGGCTCCCCGATCTCCACGACCCGGGCGTTCAGCACCGGCAGGCGCAGCCCGTAGCGCCACTTGTTGACGAAGATGAAGTCGCCCTGGATCAGCGTCGGCATCATCGAGTCGGACGGGATCCGGAATGGCTCGTACAGGAAGGAGCGCAGCGCCAGCACGATGACGATCACCGGGAAGAAGGAGCGCGAGTAGTCGACCAGCAGCGGCTCCTTGGCGACGCCCTGCGCCCGGCGCCGGGGCGCGAACAGCCACCGGTCGAGCCCCCAGACGGCGCCCGTGACCGCCGCCAGCACCACCAGCACGAATGCGAAATCGAACACCATCAGCGACTCCTGCCCGTCATTTCCTGCCGACCTGCAGCACCGCGAGGAAGGCCTCCTGCGGGATCTCCACCGTGCCCAGCTGCTTCATGCGCTTCTTGCCTTCCTTCTGCTTCTCGAGCAGCTTGCGCTTGCGCGTCACGTCGCCGCCGTAGCACTTGGCCAGCACGTTCTTGCGCAGCGCCTTGACCGTCGCGCGCGCGATCACCTGTCCGCCGATCGCCGCCTGGATCGCGACTTCGAACATCTGGCGCGGGATCAGTTCCTGCATCTTGTCGACCAGTTCGCGGCCGCGCTGGTAGGCACTGTCGCGGTGCACGATCATGGACAGGGCGTCCACGCGGTCGCCGTTGATCAGCACGTCGAGCTTCGCGAGCGGCGCCGCCTGGAAGTGGCTGAACTCGTAGTCGAAGGAGGCGTAGCCGCGGCTCACGGACTTCAGCCGGTCGAAGAAATCGAGCACCACCTCGGCCAGCGGCAGCTCGTATTGCAGCGACATCTGCGTGCCGAGCTGCTGCATCTTCCTCTGCGTGCCGCGCTTCTCCTGGCACAGCTTCAGCACGCCGCCGACGTGCTCGGGCGGCACCAGGATGTTGGCGACGATGATCGGCTCGCGCAGCTCCTGGTACTGGGGCGGCAGCCGCGCCGGGTTGTCCACCAGCGACACGGCGCCGTCGGCGGCCACCACCTCGTAGATCACGGTCGGCGCGCTGGTGACGAGGTCGAGCCCGTACTCACGCTCGAGGCGCTCCTGCACGATGTCCATGTGCAGCAGGCCGAGGAACCCGCAGCGGAAGCCGAAGCCGAGTGCCGCCGAGACCTCGGGCTCGTAGTGCAGCGCCGAGTCGTTGAGCTTGAGCTTCTCGAGCGCGTCGCGGAACGACTCGTACTGGTCGGTCTGCACCGGGAACAGGCCGGCGAAGACGCGCGGCTGCACGGTCTTGAAGCCCGGCAGCGGCGTCGCCGCCGGCCGCGACTCGTGCGTGATGGTGTCGCCGACCGGCGCGCCGTGGATTTCCTTGATGCCGGCCACCATCCAGCCGACCTCCCCGGTCCCGAGGGCGTCCGCGGTCACGCGCTTGGGCGTGAAGCGCCCGACCTGGTCCACCTGCCAGCTGCGCCCCGTGGACCAGATGCGGATGCGATCGTTGCGCCTGAGCGTGCCGTTGACCACGCGCACCAGCGACACCACGCCGACGTAGTTGTCGAACCAGGAATCCACGATCAGCGCCTGCAACGGCGACTGCGGGTCGCCGGCGGGTGGCGGGATGCGCCGGATGATCGCCTCGAGCAGCTCCGGCACGCCCGCGCCGGTCTTGGCGCTCACCCGCAGCGCGTCCCCGGCCTCGATGCCGATGACGTTCTCGATCTCAGCGATCACGCGTTCCGGGTCCGCCGAGGGCAGGTCGATCTTGTTGATGACGGGGACGACCTCGAGGCCCTGCTCGAGCGCCGTGTAGCAGTTGGCGACACTCTGCGCCTCGACGCCCTGCGCGGCATCCACGACCAGCAGCGCGCCCTCGCAGGCCGCGAGCGAGCGCGACACCTCGTAGGAGAAGTCCACGTGCCCAGGCGTGTCGATGAAGTTGAGCTGGTAGCCCTGCCCGTCCGCCGCCTGGTACTGGAGCGTCACCGACTGCGCCTTGATCGTGATGCCGCGCTCGCGCTCCAGGTCCATGGAATCGAGCACCTGCTCCTGCATCTCGCGCGCCTCGAGGCCGCCGCACACCTGGATGAGCCGGTCGGCGAGCGTGGACTTGCCGTGATCGACGTGCGCAATGATCGAGAAATTGCGGATGTGCTGCATCGAGGGGTGGGACACGCGGCTGCCGGACAGGCGCGTCCGGGGAACGGCGGATTATAGCAGCCGCGCGAGGGCGGCCCGGTCCAGGTGGCCGTGGCAGACCACGCGGCCGTCGCGGGTCAGCACCGGGACCTTGAGGCCGAAACGACGGCGTGTCGCGGGGTCGGCATCCACGTCCACGACCTCGAACGCGGCCCCGGTTCCGTCGAGCGCGCGCGCGAGTCCGGCGATGAACTCGTCGCAGAGCGTGCAATCCTCTCGTGTGTAGACGCGCCAGCGCGCGCCGCGCGCCGCGAGCGTCAGTTGCGGCGCTCCGCCGCGGCAGGCGCGGGGGCCGGTTGCTCGGCCGGGCGCAGGCCGGTGGCGATGATGCGCAGCGTGTCGGGCGGCACCTCGCCGACCACCGTCACCTGGTGCCCCTGCACCACGGTCGTGTACGCAGAGGCCACGCCGGCGCGGCCGCTGCCGACGACCGGCGCCTTGCCGGGCGCCTGCGGCTGGATGAACACCGAGACCGAGGCCAGGCCGTCCGAATACACCAGGTGGCGCACCGGCGCGCTGGCGCCCGCCATCGCCTGCAGTCCGCTCATGGAGAGCCGGAAGCCCGGCGGCACCTGGGCCGCGCGCCAGGCGGGCGCTTCGTCGCCGGCCTGCGGCGCCTGGCGCACCCAGCGCAGGCGCGTGCGGTCCAGCGCAGGCTGGAATGCTTCATCCGGGATCTCCCCTTTCATCGCGAGCTGCGTGAACCGCAGGCGCTCGATCACGCGTCCGGCGGCATCCGACAGCTCGCTGCGCACCGGCATGTGCGAAGCCTCGTCGATCCATACCCGGTAGCCGAAGCGATAGCCGTCGCGCGGACGCACCACGACCACGGCGGCCGGCCCGAGCAGGCCCGCCTCGCGCCCGGCATGGCTGACCTCGTACCAGGGCGAGGTGTCGGCATTGAACGTCGGCAGCGCGCCCATCAGGTCGCTGCGGGCCGAGCGTCGCTCGATGATGGCGAGCTTCTGGTCCGGAAGGTACACCACGACTTCGTCGTTCTCGCGCACCAGCTCGCGGCCGCCGCCCGACAGCGACACCAGCCGCTCGGACACCGACCCGTCGCGCACCCGGTGCACGATGCGAAGCTTCTCCGAGCGCCCGGCCGATTCGCAGACGAATTCCCCTGAGTAGCTCTTGCCTGCGAGCGCGTCGGTCATGCGCCCGAGCCAGAGCTGCCCGTCGTTCGCCGCCGCCGGCAGGGCCAGCAGCGAGAGCACCGGAAGGGTAAACGCGCCCCGCGTCATGGTCCGGGCGCAAGCTCGCTAGCGGCCGCGGCCTCGACCGAGGCCGGCGCGCCGGGCTCGGCGATGAGCCCCGCCACCACGCTGCGGCGCACGAGCGGCGACGCATAGCCGTAATGCGCGACGAGGTAATTGGCGAGTTCCGCCGGGGGCAGGCCGCCGGTGGCGTCCGCGGCGGGAGGCGTGGTGTAGGTGACGCCCGCGTCCGGCGCGGGGGCATCGATCTCGGCGACCGGCAGCACCGGCGCTTCCGCCTGCTGTGCCACGACCGCGGCGGGCTCGGTGGCCACCTGCGTCCCCAGCGAAGGCGCAAGCATGATCGAGGCCGTCGCCACCGACGCTGCGACTCCCAGGCCCGCAATCGAGCGCGCCAGCGCGCGCCGGCGCCGCCAGCGGATCGAGATGCCCCCGGGCGCCGGCTCGCGCGCGATCGCGGCGCTCACGCGGGCAGCGACCTGGCGCGCCGCCGGCACGTCGCCGTCGCTGCGCAGCACCGCTCCGATCAGCGAGTAGCGCGACAGCGCGCCGCGCAACTCGTCGTCCCGCTCCAGGCGCTTCAGCAGCAATGCCGACTCCGGCTCCGGCAGTTCGCCGTCCAGGAAGGCCGACAGCTGTTCCTTGATGCGTTCCGTCATCTCACGTATCTCCGATGCGCCCGAGGCCCCCGTCGAAGACCTCGCGCAGGCTGCGGTCGATCGCCTCGCGCGCACGGAAGATCCTCGAACGGACGGTGCCTACCGGGCATTCCATGGTCCTGGCGATGTCCTCGTAGCTGAGGC
>DATBMQ010000012.1:0-3548 GCA_036554765.1 Steroidobacteraceae bacterium
GCACCGCGCCGGGTGTAGTAACCGTCGAAGACGGTGCTCCACGTCCGGCCACCGTCAGTGGTCGATTCCCAGTGCTGGCGCACGCGGCCATCCGGCAGCGGCGTCCAGGTGATGCGCTGGACCTGGGCCGGGTCCGCGGTGGTCTGCATGACCATCGCATCGCCCCGCAGGCCCCCTTCGAGGTAGAGCGGCTGGCCCTGATTGTCGATCCAGGTCTGGTGCCAGACCTTGCGCGCGACATCGTAGAAATTGAGGCTCGATCCCTCGAATCCGCCGGGCGTCGTGTATTGCTCGAGCAGCGTGCAGCCGCCGTTCGTGCTCGTGATCCGATTGCGGCTGATGCGGCCCGGGTTCGCCGGCGCCTCGACATCCCAGTCGCCGAGCCAGAAATCGAACTGCCGGTACTCGGGCGCCGTGCACGGCTGCGGGGCCGGCGCCGGTACCTGGGCGGCGGACTGCAGGGCGGCCAGCACGCCACCCGCCACCAGCGCCGACCTCATGGAAACTCCTTCTCCAGCTCATCGGCCGTCAGGAACTTCGGCCGGATGTCGACCGGCACCTTGCCGAGCCGGTCGAGCACCGCCTGCACCTCGGGGCGGATCACGACCAGCCGGTCGATCATGCGCCGGGTCGCGTCATAGTCCCCGGTCGCCTGCAAAGTCATCAACTCGCGGGTCAGGCCGATGACGCCCTTCTTCACGCGCTTGAGGTCCACGGTGAAAGTGCCGTCGCGGTTGACGCGGAAGCCGCCGGCATCCATCAGGTAGTTGACCTGCATCGCCATGCCCTTGGCATGGGAGTTCGACATGCCGAAGCGCAGCGTGCGAAACGACGACGCGAGGAAGGTCGTGTACATCGCGCGCTCCTGCCGGCGGTCCAGCACGCCCTTGTCCATCAGCTGCTGCAGCGCCCACAGGCCGGAGACGTCGGCCTTCGCCTCCTCGACCTGGCTGGAGAGCTCCTTGAGCGCCTGGCGCACGCCCTCGCCGCGGCCCTGGCGGCCGGTGTGGGTGGGGCCCAGGCCGTGCATGATCTCGTGCATCAAAATGTGCGTGAAGAAGGCGTCGAAGTTCACGTGCGGCTGGTCGGACGGCGCCAGCGCAACCTTCGAGATCGGCGCGAGCACGTGCTCGAACTTCGCCTGCTGGAAGTTCCTGAGCAGCGTGCGCTTGCTGCCCATCTCCGCGACCACGCGCTCGTCGTTCGGCAGGTTGAAGGCCGCGGTCTGGACCCCGTGGTTGCCGTCGCCCGCCGCGAACACGACGTTCACGACCCGCATTGGCGCGAGGCCGCCGAGCCTGGCGCGCCGGTAGTGCTTCTCGACCGGCAGCCGGTCCTCGAGCCATTGCAGCTCCCTGCCGAAGCGCTCGAGCTTCGCCGTTTCGGCCTCGTCGCGCACGGTGATGAACGCCTCGAAAGCAGCCTTGTAGTTGAACCACTCGTCCCCGTACACCTCGTACGGGCCGAGGGTGGGCTCGATCGTCGCGTCGAGCTTCATCCAGGCGACGTCGCTCGCGTAGTAGTCGTTCGAGAAGAAGGCATCCGCGCGCGATTCGAGGAACGCCTTGAGCGTCGGCTGCCGGGTCGCCGCGGCGGCCGCGCGCAGGTGGCGCGCCATCTCCGCCAGCTCGCCCTGGTACTCGAGGCTGTAGGGCACGCTCGCGAACCCGCCCTTGGCGTCGCGGCGGATGGTCGTGAAGTAACCGGTGGCCCCGGCTTTCGCGGCGGCGGGCAGCCCCGCGATCCAGGCCTCGACCTGCTCTTTCGTGGCCCCCGCCGGATAGAAGTTCGCCCCGCCCGGCCGCTCGGGCACCGCGGGAATGAAGGGCTTGTTCTCGTCGAGCTCCGACCAGGGTCCCTTGTTCAGCAGGAAATAGTCGAGCCTCGCCCTGCCGAGGAGGGTCTCGTCCTCGAGCAGCCTGAGCAGCAACGCCTCGTTGCCGGCCCAGGCCTGCCGCAGGTAAAGCGCGTCCACGACGCGCGCGGCATGGATCAGGCTCGCCAGCGCCCTGCGCTCGCTGGCGGGCATGGCGCGCAGGTCGTTGCGGATGTCCACCGGCGCGTAGCGCGCGATCATCGCGTTGAGGCGCTGCACCTCGGGCTGGATGCGCATGCCCTCCTGGGCGGAGGCGAGGACGGGCAGCAGCAGCAAGCCGGCGAGCCAGTGTCTCATTGCGGTGCTCCGGTGATGAGCGCAGTGCGGTACGGAATTGTACAGCCAGTCTCCGGCGACGATCAGCGGCGCTCGTCGATCACGCGCACCGCCTTGCCGCTGGAGCGCGGGATCCCGCCCGGCTCATGCACCTCGATCACGGTGCTGACGCCGACCCGGTCCTTGATGTCCCGTCTCAGGGCGCTCGCGATCGCCTCGCAATCCGCCGCGGCGGTGGCCGGATCGCGTTCGACCAGCACCGTCAGCAGGTCGAGGTTCCCCTGCCGGCCGACCCTCAGCTGGTAATGCGGCGACAGGCCGCGCTGCTGCAGCACGCGTTCCTCGATCTGCGTCGGAAACACGTTGACGCCGCGGATGATCAGCATGTCGTCGTTGCGGCCCTTGATCCTCTCGATGCGCCGCATGGTCCGCGCCGTTCCCGGCAACAGGCGAGTGAGATCGCGCGTCCGGTAGCGGATCACGGGCAGGGCCTGCTTGGTCAGCGTCGTGACGACGAGTTCGCCCGGCTCCCCGTCCGGCAGCGGCCGCCCGGTCAGGGGATCGATGACCTCCGGGTAGAAATGATCCTCCCAGATCACCGGTCCGTCCTTGGTCTCGATGCACTCGCTGGCGACGCCGGGCCCCATGACTTCCGACAGCCCATAGATGTCCAGGGCGTCGAGGCCCAGGCGCGCCTCGATCTCCGTGCGCATCGCCTCGCCCCAGGGCTCGGCCCCGAAGATGCCGATCCGCAGCGACGATGCGGCGGGATCCATGCCCTGGCGCTCGAACTCGTCCGCAATGTTCAGCACGTAGGACGGCGTGCACATGATGATGTCCGGCTTCAGGTCGTGGATCAGCTGCACCTGCTTCGGAGTCTGGCCGCCGGAGATCGGAATGACCATGAGGCCGAGCCGTTCCGCACCATAGTGGGCGCCGAGGCCGCCGGTGAAGAGGCCGTAGCCATAGGCGACCTGCACCTTGTCGCCGCGGCGGCCACCCGCCGCGCGGATCGAGCGGGCGACCAGCCCGGCCCAGGTATCGATGTCCGCCTGCGTGTAACCGACCACGGTCGGCTTGCCGGTGGTGCCGCTCGAGGCGTGCACGCGCACGACCTGGTCGAGTGGCACCGCGAACATGCCGTAGGGATAGCTTTGCCGCAGATCGTCCTTGACCGTGAATGGAAACCGCGCCAGGTCGTCCAGCGACCTGAGGTCGACAGGGCTGATCCCCGCCGCATCGCATCTGGCGCGGTAGGGCGCCTGGTTCCGCCAGGCATGGCCGATCACCGCGGCCAGCCGCTCGAACTGCAAGCTGCGCAACTCGTCGACGCCGGCCCTTTCGATGGGCTCCAGTTCGCCGGGATCGGCTTGCCTCTGCACCACGCTCCTGATGA
>DATBMQ010000019.1:0-4863 GCA_036554765.1 Steroidobacteraceae bacterium
GTCCCCCGTTCGGGTGTGGTGCCGGCGGAGGGAGTCGAACCCCCGACCTGAGGTTTACAAAACCACTGCTCTACCAGCTGAGCTACGCCGGCGTCGGCCGGCATTCTATCCCGGTTCGCAGGGTTTCACTTCGAGGCGCAGGATGCGTCCGCCCTCGCCGTGCAGGCGCGCGGCGTCGGGCAGCGTCGCGGGGGGTTCGACGTCCACGTCGATCCAGTACACGGTGCCGCCGCGCTCGCGCTCCGAGACGCGCGGCTCGAGCCCGAGCGCCTTGACGTCGTCCATGCGCCGCAGCGCCCGCTGGCGCTCGCTGAACAGCCCGAGCGAGATCGTGATCCGGTTGCCGTCGCCGGGCATCGCGTAGGCGTCGCCGATGCCGAAGCGGCGCAGCCGCTCGATGACGCCGTCGGCCGCCGCACGGTCCGGCAGGCCGTCGAGCGCGACCCAGTAGCCCTTCCAGACGATGCCCTCGCTGGTGCGCTGGCGCGGCTCGAGCTCGCTTTCGCGCAGCAGCGTCGCCGCGCGCGCCGCGTCGGTCAGGTCCGTGAACGGGCCGAGACTCAGGCAGCTCGCCCCCGGGCGCGCTGCCGCCTCCGGTGCGGGTGCCGGCGGCGCCTCGCGCGCCAGCACCAGTTGCGGCCCGACCGGCCGGGTCGCGGCCGCCGGCGCCGGGCCGGGCCGCTGCACCCAGTGCGTCCAGGCGTACCAGGCGATGTTCGCGAACAGCAGCAGGGCGACCAGCAGTCTCATGCGGGAGATTCTATGCGCTTCGCACCGAGACTTCGCCGGACAGCACGCGGCGCTGCCTGCCCTCGGTTTCGACCAGCAGCGCGCCGTCCGCGTCCACCCCGCGCGCCAGCCCTTCGAACGCCTGCCCGTCCTGCAGCACGCGCACGCGCCGCCGGGCCAGCGCATCGGCCGCGCGCCACTCGTCGGCGAACGCGGCCATGCCGCGCGCGCCGAATTCCTCGAGCATCAGTGCGAGCTCCGCGACCAGCGCCGCCGCCAGCTCGCTGCGCCGGACCGGGCTGCCGAGCGACGCAAGGTCGGTGGCCTCGAAACCGCCGGCGGCGATCGCGGCGAGCGTCGCGGGCGGCAGGCGCACGTTGATGCCGACCCCGACCACGACGCAGGCCGGGCCCGCGGCCTCGCCGCGCAGGTCGATCAGCACGCCGCCCAGCTTGCGCCCGCCGTGGACCACGTCGTTCGGCCACTTGAGCGCGAGTCCGCGGACACCCAGGCGTGACAGCGCCCGCAGCACCGCCACGCCGGCGGCCAGCGACAGCGCGGAGAGCGCCGCGGGCGCCTCGCGGAAGCTCCAGTTGACGGACAGGCACAGGCCCGAAGCATAAGGCGCGAGCCAGTGCCGGCCGCGCCGTCCGCGCCCGGCGCTCTGGAATTCCGCGAGGCAGGCGTCGAAGCGCCCGGGCGGCAGGTCGGTCACGGCCAGCAGGCGGTCGCTGGTCGAGCCGGTTTCCTCGAGCAGCTCGAGGCGCCGCAGCCTGTCGGCCGGCCACTGCGGCAATGCGCGGCGGATGGCCGCGGCGTCCAGCAGGTCGAGCGGCTGTGCCAGGCGATAGCCCTGCCCGGGCCATGCGGCCAGCTCGATGCCGATGTCGCCGAGCCGGTGCAGCTGTTTCCAGACCGCGGCGCGCGAGACCGAGAGCGCGGACGCCAGCTCCTCGCCGGAGTGCAGGCCGCCGTCCGCGAGGAGCCGCAGCAGCTCGCCCCGTCGCGTCACCCGCGCGGCGTCCGCGGGCGCAGCAGCCACAGCCGGCCGAGCCGCGCCTCGCTGCCGGCGCGCATGCGCGCGATGTTGCTGCGGTGGGTCCAGACGATGAACGCGGCCAGCGCGAGCGCCAGCACGAGCAATGGGCGCGCGCCGGGATAAAGCAGTTGCGCGGCGAGCGGCACCGAGGCCGCCGCGACCATGGTCGCGAGTCCTGCGAACCCGCTCACTGTCGCGACCAGCAGCCAGGCGGCGAGCGCGACCGGGACCGTGGCCGGCGCGAGCGCAATGAGCGCGCCGATCAGCGTCGCGCCGCCCTTGCCGCCGCGGAACTCGTGGTAGAGCGGCCAGACGTGGCCCGCGACCGCCGCCGCGGCGCAGGCCACGGCGAGCCATTCGCGGCCGACCATCGGGTCCGCCGCGACACCCGGCAGGGCGAATCCCGGCAGCCAGCCCGCCGCGACCCAGCCCTTGCCCACGTCCACGACCACCGTGGCGAGCGCGAACCAGAATCCCTGGGTGCGCAGCGCGTTGGTGCCGCCGGCGTTTCCGCTGCCCTGCTCGCGGATGTCGACGCCTCGCAAGCTGCCGACGGCGAGCGCGCCCATCACGGAGCCCAGCAGGTAGGCGATCAGCGTCTTGAGGCCGAGTTCGAGCACGGGGGGCTCCGGCGCCGGGGATGCGGGAATTCTATCAGCGGCCTTCCCGAGGCAGGAAAACCTCCGCGATCATGCAGCGCACGCTGCCGCCGCCGTGGCGCTCGATCACCGGAATCGCCACCGCCACGACGCGGCCGTGGCGCTCGAGCGCGGCGCGGGCCGCGGGCGGCACGCTCACCCAGGCGGTCTCCGACAGCGCGATGACCTGCGAGCCGTCGCGCGAGCGCAGCGCCAGCAGGTTGCCCGCAAAGCCGTGCATCGCGTCCGCACCGATCTCTATGGGTTCGTGCCCGGCGGTGGCGAGTTCGCCGAGCACTACGGCGCGCTCGCCGGCATCGGGCATGGCATCCGCGCAGACCACGGCGAAGCCCTCGCCGATCGCCAGCATCACGTTGGTGTGGTAGAGCGGCTCGCCTGCGGGCCCGCGCGCGTCGAACACCACCGTGCGATAGCCGAGGCGCGCCGCGAAGTCGCCGAGCGCCGCCGGCGTGGTGCGCGGTGACCGGCAGGCATAAGCCACGCGGTGGCAGCGGTCGAGCACCAGGCTGCCGGTCCCCTCCAGGAACTCGCCGCGTGCTTCCCAGCCGGAGAGGTCGAGCGTGCGTGCGACTCGAAAGCCCGCGTCGCGCAGCCGTTCGATCAGCTCGGGACGGCGCTCCGCGCGCCGCGACGGCGCCATCATCGGGTACAGCACGGCCGTGCCGTCGGCGTGGAAGCTGACCCAGTTGTTGGGGAAGCAGGCATCCGGCTTGGGCGGTTCCGGCGTGTCGTCGGCGACGTGCACCTCGACGCCGGCCGCGCGCAGCCTTGCCACGAGGCCGTCGAATTCGCGCTGCGCCGCGGCCGCCGCGCCGGCGTCCGCACCGCCCCGCTGGAAGCGGTTGGACTCGGCGGTCTCCGGGTTCGCCCCGAAGCGCGCGGGCCGGACCATCAGCACGGCGTCCGCGCATTGGGGCTCGGCTGCGGCGCGCGCATTCATGGCGCCAGTCTAGCAACGATCGCTTCACGCAAAGAAAAAGGGCGCGGCGGTCGCCCGCCGCGCCCCTTCGCTTGCAATCGCTTCAGAACTCCAGGCGGATGCCGAACTGCACCTTCCACACCGACGGCAGCGCCGACAGCGAGTTGAAGGGCGCCGTCGGGCCGGTCTGGCCGGAGCGTGCGCGGTACACGTAGCAGGACGTCTGGCCCGCCGCACAACCCGTGGTCGAGATGCGGTTCACGTCCACGACCGGCGAGACGTACGGGAAGCTGACCTGGCGCAGCTGGCCCCAGTCGGAGTTGATCATGTTGGCGAAGTTCTCGATGTCGAGCGTGAGCGCGCCGCGCATGCGGCCCCACACCGGCAGCTCCTGCTTGATGCGCAGGTCGAGGATCGAGAGCCACGGGCTGGTGAAGCCGTTGCGCGGCGTGATGCGCCCGCGGTAGCCCTCCAGGCCCTGGTTGACGATGAACGCCTCGGTCGCGTCGCGCAACGCGCCCGCCGCTGCGTTGTTGGCAGTGAACACGCCGGCTGCCGTGCAGCCCGCCACGACGCCCACTTCGCCGGCGCTGCAGGCGCCCTCGTAGATGACGTCGGTCGCGCTCGCCGGCACGTAGAACAGGTGCCGCTGGCGCGACGCCTGGCGCGGGTCGCCCCACACGGCCTGCGGCGTGCCGCCGCCGAAGGTGTAGCTGAACGGGCGTCCCGAGCGGCGCTCGCCGACCAGCGCGATGCTGGTCTCGTAGTCCCCGAAGAACGCCTTGCGCCAGGTGAACGCGCCCTTGAACTGGTGCTCGATCTCGTAGTTCGAGGTCGAGAGCCCCGGGTCGTTCGGGTCCGCCGTCGCCAGGTTGTCCCAGTTCGACGAGGCGGTCGAGCTGGTGCCCGGGTTGACGTCCTTGATGTCCTGGTAGCCGTAGGCCAGGTAGGCGTCGAAGCGGCCTGCGCGCGTGCGCCAGGTCTTGGCGAAGTCCACCGTGAACACGGTGCCCTCGCCCTCGCTCGTGTTCGTCAGCAGCAGGTCCTGCGTGCTCGAGCTGCGGGTGTCGGTGGCGCAGGTGCCGGGCGCGCAGGCGGCCGAGCGCTGCGCGTAGATCGGCCGGCCGTCGGGCGCCGTGCCGGTCTGGACCAGCCGGATGTCCTGCCAGAGCACCTCGTCCTTGACGCGCGAGATGATCAGGTCCGCCGACATTTCGATGTCCCACGGCAGCATGTGCGTGATGCCGAGGTTCCAGCGGTACTGCGACGGGATCTCGAAGGCCGGGTCGATGGCGTTGACCGGGCCGTCGCCGACCTGGGCGGCGTGCGCGTCGAGAACGAACTGCGGCAGGTCGAAGCCGTCGATGTTGATCAGCACGCAGTTGAGCGTCGGGTTCGGCACCGCGCAGGTGGCCGGTGCCGGCGGCGCCTGGTTCGACACGTTGGTTGCCACGATCACGACGCCGTCATTCGAGAAGCTGTTCGAGACCCAGACATTCGGCGTGCCGCCGCCGAAC
>DATBMQ010000020.1:0-4223 GCA_036554765.1 Steroidobacteraceae bacterium
TCCAGGATCCGCGCTCATGACCTCCCGGGACCAGGCCGTCATCCATGCCCTGCGCAGCGACCTTGCGCATCAGATCGCGCGCCACGTCCGGCGCAACGCGCAGACCCAGAGCGCGGCGGCGAAGCAGCTCGCCATCCCGCAGCCGACCTTGAGCAGGATCATGCGCGGGCAGGTCGAGGCGCTGTCGCTCGAGCTTCTGCTGCGGGTCGCGGTCAGGGCCGGGCTTCCAGTCGTGCTGCAGACCGGAAAGGACCCCACCGAAGCCGGGGCGTACGTTTCCGGCATCACGGCCTCCAGGCACGAGCGGCCACGGTCCCTGCTCGCCGAAGAAGCGCGCATGGCGGTGAACGATCGGGATCGTGCCATGACACCCGGGCAGCGTCTCGAGGCCCAGCTCAGGCACAGCGAACTCATTACCGAGCTGCACCGCGCCGGGTCGGCGCAGTTGACGCCTCGGGCCCGGAGCCGCGGATGAGGGCCACCGGTCGCGGCCAGTCGCTGCTGTTGCTGCTGGACGTCGTCGCGGTCCTTGAAAAGCAGCGCATCGCGTACGCGGTGGTGGGCGCCCTCGCCGCCTCGGTGTACGGCACCGTGCGCGCCACGACCGACGCCGACGCGCTCGCCTCGGTTTCGCGGCCGAAGCTCGCCGCTCTCGGCAAGCAGCTGCGGAAGGCAGGCTTGCAGGCAGAACTACGCCTGGGCGATGCCGACGATCCCATTCCTGCGCTGCTCGCGATTGGCGACCGATTCGGCAATCGCGTGGACCTGCTCGGCGGGTTGCGCGGCCTTGACCCCGACGCCTACGCACGCACGATCGTGGTTCCATTCTCCGGCACGACGCTTCGGATCATCGGGCGCGAGGATTTCGTGGCGATGAAATGCTTCGCCGGCGGGCCGCAGGATCTCGCGGACGCCAGGGGAGCCATCAAAGCTGCGGCATCGCCGCTCGACCTGGACCTGATGCGGCGCGCCACCCGGCGATTCGGGCGCCCGGCGGCGGATGCGCTGGAATCCCTGCTGGCGAGTTGAGCGCCCTCAGCCCGTCTTCCCCTTGACGTGCTCCGCCATGCGCTTGCCCAGCGCGCCGGCGACGATCGCGTAGCCGGCGTAGTCGGCGTCCACCAGCTTGCCGTTCTTGTCGGTCCTGATGAACGGGATGTCCTTCATGCGCAGGTACACGCCCGAGTACTGGTGCCCGTTCCAGTACAGGCTCTGCCCGCTGTTGGGCACCGGGTTGGGGCCGAACATGTAGAGCCCGGCGCCGCGCATGTTGATCGTGGACTTGTCCGCCTGCACCACGTTGTAGAGGATGACGACCGCATCGACGCCGAGCTTCGCCGCGAGGTCGTAGCCGAGCGCAGCCGCGGTCTTGCCGATCGAGATGCCGGTCTGGCCGAGCTGGAACTGGTTGCCCTTGACGTTGCCGACGGTGGTGAGTTCGAGCACGCGGTAGCCGTCGGGCGCGCCCCACTGCCAGACGTCGCCGTGGGACTTCTGCTGCAGCCCGCGCAGCAGCCCGCTGAATCCGCCCGCTTCCATCTTGAAGGCGTCGTAGGCGGCGCGCTTGTCGGGCGTGTCGAGGAACTCATCGGCCGTCAGCAGCTGCATGCCGACGGCGGCGAAGGATTCCTTGAGCGCGCCGATGCCGGCGTCGTGCAGCTCGTTGGCGAGCACGGCGACCTCGCCCTCCGCCACCGCACGCTTGCGCGTGTTGGTGACGTGGTAGGTGTAGTCGCCGCCGTAGATGCGGTAGCTGTTCTCCTTCTTGTTACCGCAGTCCCAGACGTAGAAGGAGACGAGCGCGACGCGCCCGGGCGGCTTGCCGAGGGCCTTGAGGTACGGCACGGGCCCGCGGCCGGTGTCGGCGCCGTCGCCGTCGCCATTCATCATGCTGATCTTGGCTTCCTCGGCCACCGCGGCGGCGTTGGGACCGAGTTCGGCGGCGAAGATGTCGGTGGCGTTGGCGGGGGCAGAAGCGAACAGGATTGCGGCAGACAGGCAGGCAGCCTGCAGGCGGCGGTTGAAAGTCATGGAGTTGGCCTTCTTGTCATTCGGACCGTGCTGCTATTGTAGTCGGGTATCGGGCCGGTTCCAGTCGCCGGCCAGGCAGGCGCCAGGGAGTCACTTCATGTACTGCGTGCGTTGCGGAACGTTGAATGCGGATTCCGCGAGCTTTTGTTCGCAGTGCGGCGCCAGCCTGACGGGCGCGGCCGCGGATTCGACCGCGGCCACGGACGTGGCACCGGGCGCGCAGGCGGTGTATGCCGGGTTCTGGCTGCGCGTGGCCGCCTGCCTGGTCGACGGCGTGGTCCTGACCGCCGCGTACTTTGTCCTCGTGTTCGCGCTGGCATTCGGCCTGCTCGCCCCGGGCCCGGAACCGAAGCTGGCGGAAAGCATGATCGTCGTGCTCGGAGTCTGGCTGCTCTCGGTGGCCATTCCCTGGCTTTACGTCGCGCTGATGGAGAGCAGCGCGAAGCAGGCGACTCTCGGCAAGATGGCCTGCGGCATCAAGGTCACGGATCTCACCGGCAACCGGATCAGCTTCGGGCGCGCGACCGGGCGGCATTTCGCGGAGTGGATCACCGGCTTCACGTTCCTGATCGGCTACGTGATGGCGGCGTTCACGCAGCGGCGCCAGACGCTGCACGACTTGATCGCAGCCACGGTCGTCGTGCCGCGACAGGCCTCGCCGTCGGCGGTCGCGGGTTCGGCGCCCGCCATGCGGCTGCCGGGCTGGGCGATCGCCGTCATCATCATCGCGGGCACCCTGGTCCCGATCGGCATCCTGGCGGCGATCGCGATCCCGGCGTTCCAGGACTACACGATCCGCACCGAGGTCACCGAGGGACTGAAGCTCGCCGCGCAGTACAAGGAAGCCGTACTGGAGCATCGCGAGCGGACCGGCGACTGGCCGAGCGACGTCGAGGCCACCGGCTACGCGGAATGGGCGAAGTCGGTCGTGAGCGAAAGCATGTTCGTGAGCCAGGTTGAGATCTCGAACGGGACGATCACGATCACGTACGGAAAGAAGTCGGACTCGCGGATCGTCCGCAAGAAGCTGGCGCTGCGGCCTTACGTGCTGGAATTCGGCGACGTGGGCTGGCAGTGCGGAAATGCCGAGCCGCCGGCAGACGGGACGCCGAGCTCGCTCGGGGGCATCACCAGCGGCACGATCTCGAGCCCGGGGAGGACGACCGTGCCGGACCGGTTCCTGCCGGCGAAGTGCCGGTCGGGGTACGTGACCGGAAGCGAGGAGCCTATGGCGGACCAGCCGGGCTCCGTTTGAGGGCGGGCAGGATCATCTCGCCCACGATGTCGTCCCGCTCGCGGTTCCAGAGCCCCTGCCGGTAGTTTCCGGCCGTGAACATGACCGCGAGGTCGAACTGCGGCAGCACCAGCAGCAGCTGGCCGCCGTTGCCGTTGCCGTGGACGGCGGGATAGGTCTGGTCGCCCGACTTCACGCCGATGTGGTGCCAGGCGAGGCCTTCGTCCACTTCGTAATAGTTGTTCATGAACGTCTGACCCGAAACCCCGGTGGTCTCGGGCGAGATGCGCACGTGCGGCGCCTGAGATTCGCGCACCCAGTCCTCGGTCACGATGCGCCGGCCATTCCAGACGCCGCCGTCGAGGTACGCCTGGCCGATCTTCAGGAAATCACGCGTGCGGACGAAGCTGCCGCCCCCCAGGTAGCCCTCCCCGGTCGGCATGACATTCCAGTAATAACGCCCGAACTGGAGCGGCTTCGCGACGATTCGGTCGAACAGCGCCGGCAGCCATTCGCCGGTGCCATGGGTCAGCGCTGCGCCCGTGAGGCTGATGCCGCCCGAGCAGTAGGCGTAGCGCGCACCTGGTTCGTGCGCCATGGGCAGGTCGAGCATGAACTTCCACCAGTCGGGCTGCGCGCGCTGGGTCTGCATCACGTTCTCGCTGCCGGCCACCGGCGGGTCGGCATTGTCGTCGCAGGCGAGCCCCGTCGTGTGCGTCATCACGTGTGCGAGCGTGATGCGATCCTTGCGCGGATCGGGATAGGCAAACGGGCCGAGCGGCGCCACCATCTCGTAGAGCCGGGACTGCGGCCCGAGCTTCGCGCCCTCCATCATCGCTGCGCCCAGCACGACCGACGAGAAGGTCTTGCTGGCCGAACGCGTGTCGTGCGGAATGTCCGGCCCGTTGCCGTAGAAATACTCGTCGAGGATCAGCTTGCCCTTGTAGGCGATGGCCAT
>DATBMQ010000031.1:0-12803 GCA_036554765.1 Steroidobacteraceae bacterium
TCGTCCACGGCGACGCCGATGCCGAGCTGGCGCAGCTGGTTCAGCGGCTGTGCCTCCTCGCCGGCATGCTGCATGAACGCGCTCTCGGTGAGCTCGACCTCCAGCAGCTGCGGTGACAGGCCGGTCTCCCCCAGCACCGCCTGCAGGCGTGCGAAGAACTCCGGACGGCGCAGCTGGCTCGGACTCAGGTTGACCGCCATGCGGAAATCGCCCGTGAGCCCCCGCTGCCAGGCGCGGCGCACGCGGCAGGCCTCGCGCAGCACCCATTCGCCGATCGGGATGATCAGGCCGGTCTCCTCGGCGACCTGCATGATCCGGTCGGAGGAGCGCAGCGTGCCGTGCTCGTCGCGCCAGCGCAGCAGCGCCTCCACGCCCATGACCGACCCGGTGCGCAGCTCGAACTGCGGCTGGTAGACGAGCTGCAGGCGGTCCTGGTCGACCGCCGCCCGCAGGCTGGACTCCAGCTGCACGCGGTCGCTGACCCGCGCATTGAGGCTGGCGTGGTAGCGCTGCAGGTTGTTCCGGCCCTTCTCCTTGGCGTGGTACATCGCGGTGTCGGCGCTGCGGACCAGCGTGGAAATGTCCGCGGCGTCGCGCGGATACACGCTGATGCCGACGCTGCAGGTCACCTGGAACTGCAGGTCGCCGAGGGAGAAGGGCTGGCTCAGCGTCTCGAGGATGCGCTGGCCGAGCTGCTCAACGACGCGGCCCTCGGTCGCGTCCGGCATCACGACTACGAACTCGTCGCCGCCCATGCGCACCACGATGTGGCCCCCGGCGACGGCGGCCTTCAGGCGCCGCGCCACCTCCTTGAGCAGCGCGTCGCCGGTCTCGTGGCCGCGCGAGTCGTTGATGAACTTGAAGCGGTCGAGGTCGAGGAACAGCAGTGCGAGCGGCGTGCCGGTCGCCTCGGATTGCGCCAGTGCGCGCTTCAGGTAGGACACCAGGAACAGGCGGTTGGGCAGGCCGGTCAGCGGGTCATGGTGCGCGAGATGCTCGAGACGCCGCTCGCTGGCGCGCAGGCGTGCGTCCGCGGCCTTGCGGGCGGTCACATCGCGCATCACCAGGCAGAACACCTCGCGGCCCTGGTAGGTGATCACGCTCGTGGTGACCTCCGCATCGGAGGTCTCGCCGCCGCGGGTGCGCAGCTTGAGTTCCACCGGGCGGTCGCCGGGCACCAGTCCCCGGGTCAGCGCCGGCGTGTTCACCGGTCCGGGCGGGAAGATGTCGGCGAGGTTGAGTCCCGCCTCGGGCTGCCACGCGTAGCCGGCATTGTCGAGGAACGCCTTGTTGGACTCGAGGATCGCGAGCGTGGCCGGGTCGACCAGCACGATGCCTTCGCTCGCCTGCGCGACCACCGCGCGATAACGCGCCTCGCTTTCGTTGCGCTGCGCCCAGTGCCTGGTCAGCCGCAGCCACAGCACCAGCGCGATGGCGCCGAACAGCAGGCACATGATGAACGCGCCGTAGACCAGGTAATTGATGGTCTCCAGCCCGCGCCCGTACACCTGGCGGGGCTCGGTCACCCGCAGCACGAGCGCCGCAGACCCGGTGATGTCAGGGATGACCAGGTGCGTGGCCGTGCGATCCTCGCCCTCGATGACCGTCAGCGCCTCCGGGCGGCTGCGCGGGCGTGCGGCGGCCGCACGCACGGCGTCCGGCAGGTCGCGCTCATCCGGCGCGAGCCCGTGGACCCTGATGCCGGCCGCGGCGCTCAGCCGGTCCAGCACCTCGTCGTCGAGCGCGCGGCCGAACAGCAGCGTCCCGCGGGCCGGCCCATCGCCGTTGGTCGGCAGGATCTGCGCGATCGAGACCAGCATCGCGCCGCTTCGCCGCGGCAGGATGCCCGTGACGCGGGGCCCTGGCGCCGCGGGCGAGGCGGTCGCCAGCACGCCGGCGGGCAGGTCGGCGATCAGCAGCCGGGCATCCGGGAAGCCGCGATTGCCGGGATCACGGAAGCGGCGCCAGAAGACCGGCTCGGCCTTGTGGTCGGCCACCAGTACCGTGTCGACCCACTGGTTCGACATCGAGGTCGACGCGAGGCTGCTCTGCACGAACGGGATGTTCGGCCGGCGCACGAACTGGTACATGTCGTCCCAGACCGCGTAGTTGCGGACCGAGGCCTCGAGCTGCGCCAGCTCCTCCTTCCAGGCGCGGCGCAGGCTGGCCGCGGTGCGCTCGGTGGATTCGCGCTCCAGGCCGACGTAGCTTTCGAGCAGGTAGAAGCGCGCGGTGCCGCTGATCGCGCTCATGACGAGCGCGATGCAAAACGCGATGACGAGCGCTGATTTCAGCGCGTGAGGCATGGCTCTGGCGCCCTGTCACTACCTGTTCCAGTGTGACGGAGGACGCCGCCGGGCAGGCGCGGCGGAGCGCGCAAGCGTTAACCCGGTCGCAGAAAATGCCCGGGCATTTGCCGGAAATCGCTACTCCGTCATGCCGCCTTCCGCCGGCAGGAAGAGCTCCGGGTCCACCATCGTGCCGTTCAGCGTGACGCCGAAATGCAGGTGCGCGCCGGTGACCCGGCCGGTCGCGCCCACCTCGCCGATGCGGTCGCGTGCGGCCAGGCGCTGGCCCGGCGTCACGAGCACCCGGCTCAGGTGGCAGTACATCGTCACGAGTCCCGCCCCGTGGTCGAGGATGACCGTGTTGCCGTTGAAGAAGTAGTCGCCGACGTCGACGACGGCCGCTGCGGCCGCGGCCAGCACCGGGCTGCCGGCCGGCGCGGCGATGTCCATGCCGGTATGCGGGTTGCGCGCCTGGTCATTGAAGAACCGGCGCAGGCCGAAAGAGCCGGAGCGCGGCCCCTGCGCCGGCTGCAGCAGGCGCAGCGTCGCGGGTGGGGACGGCGAGTAGGTGGTCAGGGCCCTGCGGATTCGCAGTCGCTCGTCCTCGACGCGCGCGAGGTCCCGTTTCGACAGGTCCACCTGCGCCGGCGGCACCTTGAGCCGCTGCTCGGCGTAATCCCTGGCGGCCACGTCGAAAGCGGCGCGCGCGGTCGTACCGGCGCGCCCGATGACCACCTCGTAACGGCCGGGCCGCGTCGCGAGCGGGATGCCGACGACGGCGAGCCAGCCGCCGGCGTCGCGCAGCACCATGGCGCGGGCGCCGTCGAAGGTCACGACCGGCTCGGGCTCCGGCGGGCCCTCGACGGGAATGGTCACGACGCCACCGGGTACCGCCGCCGTGCGCGGCAGCACGCCGGCCAGGTCGCCGGTCGCCGGTGCGCCGTCCGCGGCCGGGGCGACGGCCAACGCGCCCGCCAGCAGTGCGCCGGCGGCTGCGACGAATTCCGTGAGCTGCATGATGCGCGGACGGTAGCATTCCGGGACGGACCCGGCCACATCGTGCCTGCCACCAGGAGTCCCGCATGCTCACCATCGCGCTCGCGCTCGCCATCACGGCGACCGTGGCCTACCACCTCGTCACCAAGCTCATGCCCGCGGGAGCGCACCCGATCGCGACGCTGCTCGTGGCCTATGTCTTCGGCAGCCTGCTGTGCGCCGGCATCCTGCTCGCGACGCCGTCCGACGCGGGTCTGCGCGGGCACTTCGCGCAGGTCAACTGGACCGC
This sequence comes from Steroidobacteraceae bacterium, assembly GCA_036554765.1. Taxonomy (GTDB): domain Bacteria; phylum Pseudomonadota; class Gammaproteobacteria; order Steroidobacterales; family Steroidobacteraceae; genus SCUD01. Next base: position 3,574 of record DATBMQ010000031.1, read on the forward strand.
GCCCGCACTCGCGGTCGTCGTCATCGTGATCGACCTGGCCTTCATCCTGCTGTACCGCAGCGGCTTCCCGGTCTCGCTGGGGGCGCTGGTGACCCAGGCGTCGGCGGCGATCGCGCTGCTCGCATTGGGGTGGCTCTTCTTCAAGGACCGCCTGACGGCGACGCACCTGGCCGGCGTCGTGCTCTGCCTTGCCGGGTTGTGGCTGGTGAACCGGGAATGAGGGAACTGCAGGGCCGGGCGGAGCGGCTGATTGCGCGCTGGCGCGAAGCGGGCGGAGATCCGGCCCTGCTGCCGGCATCCGTGGCCGCCGGGCTGGAGCGTGTTTTCGGCGCCAGCGAATTCGTCGCGGAAGCGGCGATCCGCGAGCCGGCGCTGCTCGCGGAGCTGTCGGCGGGCGGCGGCCTCGGGCACGCCCGCGCGCCCGGCGAGATCGCGGCGCTGGCGATGAGGCTCGCGGAAGAGGGCGACGAGGCGGCGTACATGGACGCGCTGCGCAGGCTGCGCCGGCGCGAGATGGTCCGCATCGCGTGGCGCGACCTCACCGGTGCGGCGCCGGTGGAAGACGTGCTGCGCGAGCTGTCGGACCTCGCCGACGCCGCGATCCGGTCGGGGCTCGCGTTCGCCGCACGCGCCCTCGAGCCGCGCTACGGCGGGCCGCGTTCGCAGGCCGGGGAGCCGCAGGAACTCGTCGTGCTCGCGATGGGCAAGCTGGGCGGACGCGAGCTCAACTTCTCGTCGGACATCGACCTGGTGTTCCTCTACCCGGAAGCCGGCGAGACCGACGGCCGGCGGCCGGTGGCGAACGAGGAGTACTTCACGCGCCTCGGCCAGGCGCTGATCCGCCTGCTCGACGCGCGCACCGCCGAGGGCTTCGTCTTCCGCGTCGACATGCGGCTGCGGCCGCTCGGCGAGCCGGGGCCGCTGGTCGTCAGCTTCGCCGCATTCGAGGAGTACCTGCAGAAGCACGGCCGTGACTGGGAGCGCTACGCCTGGGTCAAGGCGCGTGCGGTGACGGGCGCGGCGGCCTACCGCGGGCTGTACGACGACGTGGTGCGGCCGTTCGTGTACCGCCGCTACCTCGATTTTGGCGTGTACGAGAGCCTGCGCGAGATGAAGGCGCTGATCGCGCGCGAGGTGGCGCGCCGCGAGCTCGAGGACGACATCAAGCTGGGTCCGGGCGGCATCCGCGAGATCGAGTTCATCGTCCAGGCACAGCAGCTGATCCGCGGCGGATCGGAGCCGGCCCTGCAGTCCTCCTCGCTGCTGGCGGTGCTGCCGAGGCTCGCCGGCGCGAAGCTGCTGCCGCAGGCCGCCGTCGCCGAACTCGAGGACGGCTACCGCTTCCTGCGCCGGGTCGAGAACCGGCTGCAGATGGTCGCCGACGCGCAGACGCACCGCCTGCCGGAGGACCCGCTGGGCCGCGAGCGGCTGGCCTCCGGCATGAATGCGGGCTCGTGGGGCGAGTTCGCGGGCGCGCTCGCGGCGAAACGCAGGGCGGTGACCGCGCACTTCGACGGCGTGGTGCTGGGCCCCGGCGGCCGCGGCAAGCCGGCGGCCGCGCTCGACTCGCTGTGGGCGCCGGAGGTGGACCTCGCGCGCCTCACGGAGGAAATCGGGGCGTTCGGCATGGATGACGCGGCGGACGCGGCGCGCATGCTGCTCGAGCTGCGCCAGTCGGCGTACTTCCGCCGCCTCGACGAGTACGGCCGCCGGCGCCTGGCGACGCTGCTGCCGCGCATGCTCGCGGAGATCGCCAGGACCGCCGGCGGCCGCCGCGCCGGCGCCAGGACCGTGCTGGCGCGGCTGCTGCGCATCGTCGAGGCGATCGGCGGGCGCACCGCCTACCTGGCGCTGCTGAACGAGAACGCTCCGGCGCTGGGCCGGCTGGCGCGCATCTGCGGCATGGGCGACTATCTCGCGCGCCAGGTCGCGGCGCATCCGCTGCTGCTCGACGAGCTGCTCGACGAGCGCGTGTTCGAGGAACTGCCCGACCGCGAGCAGTTCGAGCGCGAGCTGGCCGTGCGCCTCGGGCACGCGGGCGGCGACGAGGAACGGCAGGTGGACGCGCTGCGCCACTTCCGCCGTGCCGCGATGTTCCGCATCGCCATGCTGGACCTGACCGGCCGGTTGCCGTTGATGCAGGTAAGCGACCGCCTGACGGACGTCGCCGAGCTGATCCTCGAGCAGGCGCTGGCGCTGGCCTGGCAGCGCACGGCCGCCGTCCATGGCGAGCCGCGCTGCACGGAGGACGGCGCCGAGCGCGCGGTGCAGGTCGCGATCGCAGGCTACGGCAAGCTCGGCGGCATGGAGCTCGGCTATGGCTCCGACCTCGACCTGGTGTTCCTGCACGACTCGGCGGGCGAACGGCAGCAGACCGCGGGCGCGAAGCCGGTGGACAACGAGGTGTTCTTGCTGCGGCTCGCCCAACGGCTCGTGCACCTGCTGACCGTGCACACGCCGGCCGGCCGGCTCTACGAGGTGGACGTGCGCCTGCGGCCGTCCGGGAAGGGCGGGCTCGCCTTCACCCGGATCGGTGCCTTTGCCGAGTACCAGATGAAGGAGGCGTGGACCTGGGAGCACCAGGCCCTGCTGCACTCGCGCTGGGTCGCGGGCGATGCCGGCCTCGGTGCGCGCTTCGAGCGGATCCGGCGCGAGGCGCTGATGCAGGCGGTGCGCCGCGACACGCTGCGCGAGGACATCCGCGAGATGCGCGAGCGCATGCGGGCCGAGCACGCGCGCGCACCCGACGGGCGCTTCGACCTCAAGCACGACCGCGGCGGCATCGCCGACGTCGAGTTCCTGGCGCAGTACTGGGTGCTGCGCTCGGTGCGCGAATACCCGCCGCTCGCCGAGTTCGCCGACACCATCCGTCACCTCGAGTCGGTCGGCTCCGCCGGGCTGGTGGACCACCGGGTCATCGACCTGCTGGTGGACGCCTATCGCCGCTACCGGGAAGCCGCTCATCACCTCTCCCTGGAGCAGCGCCCGGCGATGGTGGAAGGCGACGAGTTCGCCGGGTTGCGCACCCGGGTCGCCGCCGTCTGGGAGCGCGTGATGGTCGCGGGCGCCGAGCCGCAACCGGTATAATCGCCACCTTCATCCGGGGTAACCGCAGTGTCCGCCACCCAGTCCCGCGAGCGCGACCCGATCCAGCCGAATGCCCAGAGCCGCTACGAGGTCACCGCGGCGGACCTGCCGCTGTCCTGCCCGATGCCGGCGATGTCGCTGTGGAACAGCCACCCGCGGGTGTACCTGCCGATCGAGAAGACGGGCTTTGCCAAGTGCCCGTACTGCAGCGCCGAGTTCCTGCTGAAGAGCTGATGCAACGCCGCTCCTGGGCTGAGCCGTTCAAGATCAAGGTCGTCGAGCACCTGCGCATGACCACGCGCGCGGAGCGCGAGCGCGCGATCGCCGAGGCCGGCTTCAACACCTTCCTGCTGCCCAGCCGTGAGGTCTACATCGACCTGCTGACCGATTCCGGCACCTCGGCCATGAGCGACCGCCAATGGGCCGGCATGATGATGGGCGACGAGGCCTATGCCGGGTCCGAGAATTTCTACCACCTCGAGAGCGCGGTGCGCGAGTTCTACGGCTACCGGCACGTCATCCCGACGCACCAGGGACGTGGCGCCGAGCACATCCTCAGCCAGTCCTGCATCCGGCCCGGCGACAGCGTGCCCGGCAACATGTACTTCACGACCACCCGCGCGCACCAGGAGCTGGCGGGCGGGCAATTCGTGGACGTCATCATCGACGAGGCGCACGATCCCGCTTCCACGCACCCGTTCAAGGGCAACGTGGACCTCGGCAAGCTCGAGCAACTGATCGCGCGCGTCGGCCCGTCGCGCATTCCCTACCTCGCGCTGCATGCGACCGTGAACATGGCGGGCGGCCAGCCGATCAGCATGGCGAACGCGCGCGAGGTGGCGGCGCTCTGCCGCCGGCATGGCATCCGCATCTTCATGGACGCGACCCGGGCGGTGGAGAACTGCTACTTCATCCGGGAGCGCGAACCGGGCCATGCGGGGCGTCCGCTCGCGGAGATCCTGCGCGAGCTGTGCTCGTACACCGACGGCTGCACGATGTCGGGCAAGAAGGACTGCCTGGTCAACATCGGCGGTTTCCTCGCCGTGAACGACGACGGCCTCGCCGAGGCGGCGCGCAACATGGTCGTGCTCTACGAGGGCCTGCACACCTACGGCGGCCTGGCCGGGCGCGACATGGAGGCCATGGCCATCGGCATCGCCGAATCGGTCAGCTACGACCACATGCACGCGCGCATCGGCCAGGTGCAGTACCTCGGCGAGCAGATTGCCCGTGCGGGCGTGCCGATCGTGCGCCCGGTCGGCGGACACGGCATCTTCCTCGATGCGCTCGCGTTCCTGCCGCAGATCGCGCGCGAGCAGTTCCCGGCGCAGGCGCTGGCCGCGGCGCTGTACGTGGATTCCGGGGTGCGGGCGATGGAACGCGGCGCGGTCTCGGCCGGCCGCGACCCGCAGACGGGCGAGAACCGCTACCCGCGGCTGGAGCTGGTGCGACTCACGATCCCGCGGCGCGTCTACACCCAGGCGCACATGGACGTCACGGCCGAGTCCGTGACCAGCCTGTACGGGGAACGCGACCGCATCGTCGGCCTGCGCTTCAGCTACGAGCCGAAGAGCCTGCGCTTCTTCCAGGCCCGCTTCGCCCCGGTCGAGGGCGATGCCGTCATGCGCCAGTGAGGGCGCGATGAAGACGATCATCGAGCCGTTCCGGATCAAGTCGGTCGAGCCGATCCGGATGACCACGCGCGAGCAGCGCGAGTCGATCCTGCGAGCGGCCGGCTTCAACCTGTTCCTGGTGCACTCCGACGACGTCATCATCGACCTGCTGACCGACAGCGGCACCGGCGCGATGTCCTCCGAGCAGTGGGCCGGCATCATGCGCGGCGACGAGTCCTATGCCGGGTCGCCGAGCTTCTACCGCTTCCAGCGCCGCCTGCAGGAGGTGACCGGCTTCGAGCACATCCTGCCGACCCACCAGGGACGGGCCAGCGAGCGCATCCTGTTCGAGCTGGTCGGCGGCCCCGGCAAGGTGATCCCGAACAACGCGCATTTCGACACGACGCGCGCCAACATCGAGCACTCGGGCGCGGCCGCCGTGAACCTGCCGATCGCCGAGGCGGCGGACCCGGCCCGCCTGCACCCGTTCAAGGGCAATCTCGACGTCGCGGCACTCGAGCGCCTGATCGCCGAGGTGGGGCGCGAGCGCATCCCGCTCGTCATGGTGACCGTGACCAACAACAGCGGCGGCGGCCAGCCGGTGAGCCTCGAGAACCTGCGCGCGGTGCGCGCGGTCTGCGATCGGCACGAGCTGCCGCTCTTCCTCGACGCCTGCCGTTTCGCGGAGAACGCCTGGTTCATCAAGCTGCGCGAGCCCGGCCAGTCCGGCCGCACCGTGCGCGAGATCGTGCGCGAGATGTTCGGCCTGGCGGACGGCGCCACGATCAGCGCCAAGAAGGACGGTCTGGTCAACATCGGCGGGTTGCTGCTGCTGCGCGACGCGGACCTGCTGCACCGCGCCAGCAACCTGCTGATCCTCACCGAGGGCTTCATCACCTACGGCGGCCTCGCCGGCCGCGACCTCGAGGCGATGGCCCAGGGCTTCGAGGAAGTGCTGCACGAGGACTACCTGGCCTACCGCGTGCGCAGCGTCGAGTACGTGGGCGAGGGCCTCATGGCCGCGGGCGTCCCGATCGTGCGGCCGCCCGGCGGGCACGCGATCTACATCGACGCCGCCGCACTGTGCCCGCGGATCCCGCGCGCGCAATTCCCGGGCCAGGCGGTGGTCTGCGGCCTGTACCGGGTGGGCGGCATCCGCGCCGTCGAAATCGGATCGGCGATGTTCGGAGAGCGGTCGCCGCCCGCGCTGGAACTCGTCCGCCTCGCGATGCCTCGGCGCGTCTACACCCAGAGTCACATGGACTACGTCGTCGAAGTCTGCGCCGAGCTGGCCGCGCGGCGCGCCGAGCTGCGCGGCCTGCGCATGGTGCAGGAACCGCCGGTGCTCCGGCATTTCACCGCCCGCTTCGAGGAACTGTAGACTGGCGCTCGATGATCGAGCGTGTGGCAGTCGACCGCGGCGCAATCCTGTTTGATCCCGAGCGTGTCGAGGCCCCGGACTGGAGGCTGTTCGACCGCGCGGCCTGGCGCGCGAAGGGCGCACTGCGGGAACGGCCGGGCGGGCGCGGGTCCATCCATTTCATCGACGCCGGTCAGGCCCGCTGGGCGCTGCGGCGCTACCTGCGCGGCGGCTGGGCCGCGCACATCGCGCGCGACCGCTACATCTATCTGGGCGAGGACCGCACGCGGCCCTTCAGCGAATTCCGGCTGCTTTGGAAATTGCGCGGGATGCAGTTGCCGGTTCCGGCGCCGGTGGCGGCGGGTTACCGGCGCGGGCGCCTCACCTACGTCGCCGAGCTGATCACCGAACGCATCGCCGGGGCGCGCTCGCTCGCCGAGCGGGTGCGCGCCGACGACCTTCACGACACGGACTGGCGCGCGATCGGCCGCTGCCTGCGCCGGTTCCACGACGCCGGCGTCCACCATGCCGACCTCAACGCGCACAACGTGCTGCTCGACGGCGCCGGCGCGCCGTGGGTGGTCGACCTCGACCGCGGCCGCATCCGCGAGCCGGGCGCCTGGCGCGACCGCGTGCTGGAGCGCCTGGGGCGCAGCCTCGCCAAGGTCAGCGGCGGCAGCATCGCCTGGCGCGACGGCTTCGCACAGCTTCGCGCTGCGCACGACGCCTGAGCCGCCATGCGATTCGCCTACAACGTGCTGATCTACCTGCTGGCGGCGCCGGTGGCGCTCGCCATGCACTTCTGGCGCGGGCTGCGGGATCCCAGCTACCGGGAGCGGATCGGCGAGCGCTTCGGCTTCGGCCCGGCGATCCCGGGACACCCGATCTGGATCCACGCGGTGTCGGTCGGGGAAGTGCAGGCCGCGGAGCCGCTGGTGCGGCGGCTGCTCGCGAAGCGGCCGGGCCAGTCGCTGGTGCTGACGACCGTCACGCCGACCGGCGCGGCGCGCGCGCGCCAGCTCTACCGCGACCGCGTGCACCTGTGCTACGTGCCGTTCGACCTGCCCGGCGCGGTGCGGCGCTTTTTCGGCCGCGTGCAACCGCGCCTCGCCATGATCCTGGAGACCGAGCTGTGGCCGAACCTCTACGCGGAGTGCGGGCGGCGCGGGGTGCCGCTGGTGCTGGCGAGCGCGCGCCTGTCGCCGCGCTCGGTTGGCCGCTATCGCCGGCTGGTGCCGCTGTTCCGCGAGGTGCTGTCGCACGGCATCGTGATCGGCGCGCAGAGCGAGGCCGATGCCGGGCGCTTCCGCTCGATCGGCGCGGCGCCCGAGCGCACCCACGTCACCGGCAACATCAAGTTCGACTTCGAGCCGCCCGCCGACGTGGAGGCGCGCGGCCTGGGCTGGCGCCGCCAGAACGCCGCCCACCGGCCGGTGTGGGTGGCCGGCAGCACCCACGAGGGCGAGGAGGAACTGGTGCTCGACGCCCACCGGCGGGTGCTGGCGCGGTTCCCGGATGCGCTGCTGATCCTGGTGCCGCGCCATCCGCACCGCTTCGATGCCGTGCGCGAACTGCTCGCGAAGCGCGGCGAGGCCTTCCTGAGCCGGTCCTCCGGGGAGCCCGTCACCACGACTGCGAGCATCCTGCTCGGCGACACGATGGGCGAGCTCATGATGTTCTACGCCGCAGCCGACGTCGCCTTCGTCGCCGGCAGCCTGGTGCCGATCGGCGGCCACAACCTGCTGGAACCCGCCTCGCTCGGCCGGCCGGTGCTGACGGGCCCGCACAACTTCAACAGCCAGGAGATCGCGGACCTGTTCATCGAGGCAGGCGCCGCCCGCGTCGTCGCCGGCAGTGGCGAGCTGGCGGATGGCGTCACGAAACTGCTCGACAGCGCACCACGGCGCATCCGCATGGGCGACGCGGGCCGGGCCGTGCTCGACGCCAATCGCGGCGCCATCGACCGGCTGCTGGCGCTGGTGGATCCGCTGCTAGACTGACCCGACCGGCATGAACACGAACCTGCGGCTGGAATCCCCCTACACGCCCGCAGCGCTCTCGGCGCTGGTCGGGAAGTTCGGCTCGCCGCTGTTCGTGATCGACTGCGACGTGATCCGCCGCCAGTACCGGGCGCTGGCCGAGGCGTTGCCGGGCGTGGACCTGCATTACGCGCTGAAGCCGCTGCCGGACCGGACCGTCGTCAGGGTGCTGGCGCGCGAAGGGTCGTGGTTCGACCTGGCGACCAACGGCGAGGTGGACCTGGTGCGCAAGGCGGGCATACCGCCCGAGCGCTGCATCCACACGCACCCGATCAAGCGCGACTCCGACATCCGCCACACGCTGGACTACGGCGTCACCACCTTCGTCGTGGACAACCCGGACGAGGTCGACAAGTTCGTCGCCTACCGGGACCGCGTGCGCCTGCTGCTGCGGCTCTCGTTCCGCAGTGCCGAGGCGGTCGTGGACCTCTCGCGCAAGTTCGGCAGCGACTCGGCGGTGGCGCTCGAGCTCGCCAGGCGCGCGGCCCGGGCGCGCATCCGCGTCGCGGGCCTCTCGTTCCACGTCGGCTCGCAGGTTGCGCGCCCGGACATGTACCTGCGGGCGATCGAGACCTGTGCCGCGCTGATTGCCGAGGCCGGCCGCCGCAAGCTCGGGCCGTTCGAGGTGCTGGATATCGGTGGCGGCTTCCCGATCGACTACCTGGAGGCGGTCACGCCGATTGCGGAGTTCTGCGCGCCGATCCGCCAGGCGCTCGCTGCGCTGCCCGCCGGCATCCGCGTCATCGCCGAGCCCGGGCGATTCATCTGCGGGCCGGCGGCGATCGGGCTCGCGACCGTCATGGGCCGGGCGAAGCGCGACGGGCGCTGGTGGTACTACCTCGACGACGGGTTGTACGGCACGTTCAGCGGCCAGCTCTACGACCATTCCCGGTTCCCGGTGGAGCCGGTGCTGCCGCACGGCGGCGAGCGCCAGCACTGCGTCGTGGCGGGGCCCACCTGCGACAGCATCGACGTCGTCTCCGAGGACATCATGCTGCCCGAGCTCGAGATCGGGGACCTCGTGATCGCGCGCCAGATCGGCGCCTACACGATCGCGACCGCGACCGACTTCAACTTCTTCCCGCGCGCCAGGGTGCTGGCCGTGAACGTGGCGCGCACCGGATAGGGGAG
>DATBMQ010000055.1:0-13815 GCA_036554765.1 Steroidobacteraceae bacterium
GCGCGCCAGTTCGGCCACGGGCAGCGCCCGCGGTCCCGGAAGGCCGGCCGCGATCCAGCGGCCCACGCGGCCGGACAGCGGGCGCACGATCGCGGCGACATCCTTGTCGGCGAGGATGCCGCAGACCGCGATCGTCACGCCCTGGCAGGGGCGCGCCGACAGGCTGGCGGCCAGTGCGCGCGCCGCGTCCGCGTTGTGCGCGACGTCCAGGATCCACTCGGGCTCGCCCGGCACGATCTGGAACCGCCCGGGCAACCGCACGCGTCCGAGCCCGGCGCGCACCGCCTCGTCGGGGACCAGCACGGCAGGCTCGGCCGCCTCGAGCACCGCGAGCGCGGTCGCCGCGTTCGCGAGCTGGCGGGAGCCCGCCAGCGCCGGCAGCGGCAGCTCGCGCCGGCGCGAGCCGACGCCGACGTAATCCCAGCCGTCCGCGCGCTCGACGTAGTCGAAGTCGACGCCGAGGCGGCGCAGCGAGGCTCCGCAATGGGCCGCCGCGAGCGCGATGGAAGCCGGCATGTCGCGCGAACCGTAGATGGCGGGGCGCCCGGGGCGGAAGATTCCGGCCTTTTCCGCGCCGATCTGCTCGACCGTCGCGCCGAGGAACTCGCGGTGATCGAGGCCGACCGAGACCACGGCGGCGACATCGGGATCCGGCAGGTTCACCGCATCGAGGCGGCCGCCCATCCCCACCTCCAGCACCGCGACGTCCACGTGCTCGTCGGCGAACACCAGCAGCGCCGCCAGCGTGTTCCACTCGAAGTAGGTCAGCGAGATCGCGCCGCGCGCCTCGTCGATGCGCCCGAAGGCGCGGACCAGTGCCGCATCGCTGGCTTCGCGTCCGCGCACGCGGATGCGTTCGTTGTAGCGGATCAGGTGCGGCGAGGTGAACAGGCCGGTGTCGTAACCGGCCGCGGACAGGATCGCGTCGAGCGTGGCGGCGACCGAGCCCTTGCCGTTGGTGCCCCCGATCGTCAGCACGGTGCCGGGACGCGCGGGCGCGAGCCGGCGCCACACCTCCCCCACCCGCGCCAGGCCCGGATCCACGGCGACCGGGTGCGCCACCTGCTGCCAGGCCAGCCAGTCGGCGAGTGCGTCGAATCTCACTGCATGCCGGGAGCGGCAGGCCGGCGCAGCAGGATGCGCAGCAGCGAGGCGATGCGGTCGCGCAGGTCGCGCCGGTCCACGATCATGTCGATCGCGCCGTGGTCCAGCAGGAACTCGCTGCGCTGGAATCCCTCGGGCAGGGTTTCGCGCACCGTCTGCTGGATCACGCGCGGACCGGCGAAGCCGATCAGCGCCTTCGGCTCGGCGATGTTGACGTCCCCCAGCATCGCGAGGCTGGCCGACACGCCGCCCGTGGTCGGGTCGGTCTGCACCGAGATGAACGGCAGCCGCTCGGCGGCGAGCGCGGCGAGCGCCGCGCTCGTTTTCGCCATCTGCATCAGCGACAGCAGCCCTTCCTGCATGCGTGCGCCGCCGCTCGCCGAGAAACACACCACCGGCAGGCGGTTGGCGATCGCGTGCTCGACGCCGCGCACGAAGCGCTCGCCCACCACGGAACCCATCGAACCGCCCATGAAGCTGAACTCGAAGGCGCCCGCCACCACGCCCATGCCGTCCAGCGTCCCGGCCATGACGACCAGTGCGTCGCGCTCGCCCACCGCCTTCTGTGCGGCCAGCAGCCGGTCCCGGTAGCGCTTGCTGTCGCGGAAGCGCAGCGGGTCCTCCGGCACCACGCCCGCGCCGATCTCGGTCGCGCCGTCCGGGTCGAGGAAGCGGCCCAGGCGCTCGCGTGCGCCGATGCGCATGTGGTGCGCGCACTTGGGGCAGACCTGCAGGTTGCGCTCGATCTCGGGCCGGTACAGCACCGAGTCGCATGCCGGGCACTTCATCCACAGGCCTTCGGGCACCGAACGGGTGCGCCGTTCGGTCTTGATGCGGGACGGGATGATCTTCTCGAACCAGGTCATGTTGCGCGGGCCCCCGGCACGCCGGCGTTCAGGCGCCGGTGATCATAGCCCAAGGCGGCATGGCGGGCGCCTCGGGGAACCCGAAGGCGTCGGGGTAACGGACGCGCCAGAGATAGAGGCCCGCGGCGGGCGCCGTGACGCCCGCCCGCGTCCGGTCGCGCGCGGCGAGGGTCGCGGCCAGCGAGTCCGGGCGGCGCTCGCCGCTGCCGACCTCGATCAGGGTCCCGACGATGTTGCGCACCATGTGGTGCAGGAAGGCGTTCGCCGTCACCTCGACCGTGACCAGCGGCCCGTCCACGCTGACGGCGATCGCGTCGATGCGGCGCATCGCCGTCGCCGACTGGCACTCGACCGCGCGGAACGAGGAGAAGTCGTGCTCGCCCACCAGCGCCTGCGCCGCCTGGTGCATGGCGGCGGCATCCAGGGCCGTGCGCACCCAGCAGGCGCGGTCGCGCAGGATGGCGGGGCGCGTCGCGCGCTGCAGGATGAGGTAGCGGTAGCTGCGGGCGAGCGCCGCATGGCGCGCATGGAAGGCGGGATCCACGTCGATCGCCCAGTTCACGGCGATGTCGGCCGGCAGGTGGCTGTTGGCGCCCAGCACCCAGCCGCGCAGCGGCCGTTCGGCGGTCGTGTCGAAGTGCGCGACTTGCGCCACCGCGTGCACGCCGGCGTCGGTGCGGCCGGCGCCGGTGACGGTGACCGCGTGGTCGGCAACCAGGGACAACGCCTGCTGCAGCCGGTCCTGCAGGGTCGCCAGGCCCGGCTGCTGCTGCCAGCCGGCATATTGCGTGCCGTCGTACTCCAGGCCGACGGCGAGGCGCCGCGTCGCGCGCTTCACGCCCCTGGCAGGGAATCGATCAGCCGGCGCGCCTCCTGCTTCTGCGAGGCGCTGCCTTCGGCCAGCACTTCCTGCAGGATGTTGCGGGCGCCGTCCGGGTCGCCCATGTCCATGTAGGCGCGCGCGAGGTCGAGCTTGGTGCCGACCTCGCTCATGGTCACCGGCTCGAGCTCGGAGAGCTGCGGCAGCTTCTCGGTCGCGACGTATTCGCGCGCCGTCGGCGCCCGGTCGGCGTCAGCGGCAGCGCCGCCGACGTCGAGGTCGATCGAGCTGAAGTCGAGCTTCTTCACGATCGAGGTCGCGCCGGTCTCGTCGCCGGCCGGGAGGATGGCGGTCGCCGCCGTGTCGCCGCCCTGCGGCATCAGCCGCGTGGTCTCGTCGTGGCGCGCGATCTGCGTGGCTTCTTCATGCACGCCGGTCGCGATCGCAGTGGCGTCGTCGGCCTCCGGCAGGTTCTCGAGCGCGCCGAGGTCGAGGCCGAGGTCGTCGATCGCCATCTCGGCGGTCGCGTCGGTCGCGGGCCCGCGCTCCTGTGCCGGCTTGCCGCCCTTCATGCGCAGCGCCGGCGTCTCGACGGTCGGCGTTTCCGAGGACGGCAGCTCCAGCGTCGGCATCTCGACGGTGCCCGGCCCGTCCTTGCGGATGATCTCCTGGGTCGTGGTCGGCGAGTAGACGCCCGAATCCAGGTTGAATTCGATCGCCGTGTTCTCGCCCGTCGCGCTGGCGCTGTCGGCGGTCTCGGTCGACGTGCCGAAATCCATGTCCAGGCCTTCTTCGCCGGCCGGCGCGGACAGCAGGTCGATGTCCACCAGGTTGTCACCGCCCTCCAGCGAGAGGTCGACGCCGGCGTCCTGCACGCCGCCCGCGAACATCGGCTCGTCGGGCGCGAGCTGCCGGCCCATGATCACGACGCGGTCCCAGTCGGCGCCCGGCCCGAGCGTCTTGCGCAGGTCGCGGGCCATGGTGAGGAACTGTGGCGTGTCGCCGGCGACGAAGTGGATTTCCGCCAGCTTGAGCTTGAGGTCGTTGCGTTCCGGCGCGTTCTTCAGCGCCATCCGCACCAGGTCGACGGCCTGGTCGTAGAGGCCGTAGGCCATGTGGAAATCGGCCTCGGCCAGCGGGTCGGCCTGGTCGAGGTCGAGCGCCGCCTCGGCGCTGATCGTCTCCTCGTGGCCCGCGCTCGGCTTCGGCGCCTCGACCTTGGGGCGCGCGACCGGGCGCTCCTCGACCAGGAACTGGTCCTGCTCCTCCAGCGACGCCGGCCGCTCCAGCTCCGCAGTCTCGTCCGCGGTGGCGATCGCACGCAGCCGCATGGTCTCGCTCGGCACCGGCGCGCTGACCGGGACGTCGAACGCCCTGAGGCTGCTGGCCGGCTCCGCCTCGCGGCGGCGGCGCCAGTAGCCATAGCCGAAGAGGCCGAGCAGCAGCACTGCGGCGGCGCCCAGCAGGTACGTCCAGTTGTCGGTCAGGCTCTCGAGCAGGCCCTTCTCGGCCCGCGCAGGAGCTGGGCGCTCTTCGGGCCTGGCCGGCGGCGCCTCGGCCGGCGGCGCCGCCTCGCGGCCAACGTCGTCCTCCGGCGCGACCGCGGCCTCGCCTTCGGGCGCCGGCTCGGCAGCAGCCTGCGCCGCCTGTTCGGCGGCAGCCTGTTCCGCCGCGGCTTTTTCCGCGGCCGCCTGGTCGGTGGCGGCCTTGTCGGCGGCGGCCTTTTCCGCCGCCTGGCTGCGCGACAGTTCCTGCTGCAGCCGGGCCATTTCCTGGTTACGCAGTTCGAGCAGGCGACGCTGCTCCTCGATGTCCTGCTGCAACGAATCGATCTGCGAGCGCACCGTGCCGCTCGTCCCGGCCTGCGCCGCGCCGGCGTCCGCGGCGCCTTCGGCCGGCGTCACGAGCCTCAGGCGGCCGGTGGCCGCCCCGCCGCCTGCGGCGCGCCAGGCGGAAGTCTGGCGGCTCACCTCGGACGACGCGTCGGAGGTCGTGATGTCCGCGATCTCGGCTGCGCCCGGCACGCGCAGGATGGCGCCCGCGCGCATCACGTTCATGTTGCCGGCAAAGGCCTCGGGATTCGCGCGGAACAGGCCGACCATCATGCGCTGCGTCGCCTGCCGGTCGCCGCCGGTCATGGCGCCCGCGACACCGTAGAGCGTGTCGCCGCGGCGGACCGTATAGCTGCCCTCCGCCGCGAACGGCGCCTCGGGCGCCGGTGACGGTGTGGCGGGCGCCGCCGCCGGCATCGTGGTCGGCGCCGCGACCGGTGCCGGCGCGCGCTCGGCGGGAGCCGCGAACGCCGGCGGGTCGAGCAGCACCGTGTACTCGCGCAGCAGCCGGCCGCGGTTCCAGTTCACGTCGACGAGGAAGGAAACGAAGGGTTCGCTGATCGGCTCGCGCGAACGCACGCGCAGCACGTTGCGGCCATCCTGGCCGCGTCCCACGCTGAATTCGATCGTGCTCAGGTACGCGGGCCGCTCGAGGCCGTAGCGCTGGAAGACCTCCGACGAGGCGAGCTCGGCCTTCAGGGCGGCGAGCTCTTCCGGCGTCGCGGCGACGAGGTCGATCTCGGCCGACAGCGGCTCGTTCAGGGACGAGCCCAGGCGGATTTCGCCGAGGCCGAGACCCATGGCTGCGGCCGGTGCAAGCAGCACGGCCGACACCAGGACGCGCAATTTCCAGCTCATCGTGACTCCCCAAGATCGCGGCCAACAGCCGAGCTTTGGCCACGAACCTGCGAATTGGGTGTGAAACCGATCACAAGTCCCTGATCCTTTGGACTATAGCTTACACGCCGTATTTACCAAAATCTTGCCCCGCGTCACGCTCTGTGCCGCTGTTCGGGCGCCACGCACGGCTCGCAATGCGTTGATTCGCGGGACTTCAGCGGGTGATGACCGGGGTCGGCGAGACGACGTCGGCGCACTGGGCCCGGTGCCGCAGGTAGTGGTCCATCAGCACCAGCAGCAGCATGGCCTCCACGATCGGCACCGCCCGGAGCCCTACGCAGGGATCGTGCCGGCCGGTCGTGACGATCTCGGCGGGCTGGCCCGCGACGTCCACCGTGCGTCCGGGGACCTGGATGCTGGAAGTCGGCTTGAACGAGACGTGCACCAGCAGGTCCTGGCCGGAACTGATGCCGCCGAGCGTCCCGCCGGAATGGTTGGCCGCGAAACCCGCCGGCGTCAGTTCGTCGCGGTGTTCGCTGCCGCGCTGGGCGGCGACCGCCACCCCGTCGCCGATCTCGACGGCCTTGGCGGCGTTGATGCCCATCATGGCGTAAGCGATGTCGGCGTCCAGGCGGTCGAACATCGGCTCGCCGAGTCCCGGCGGCACGCCCGTGGCGCGCACGCTGACTCTCGCGCCGATGGAGTCGCCGTCGCGGCGGACCTGCCACAGGTAGTCCTCGAGCATCGGCACGCTGGCCGGATCGGCGCAGAAGAACGGGTTCGCGCGCGCCGCCGCCAGGTCCACGCATTCGAGCCGGTGCGGACCGGCCTGCGAGAGCCAGCCGGCGACTTCGAGGCCGATCCGCTCGCGCAGGTACTTGCGCGCGATCGCGCCGGCCGCCACGGTCGCGACCGTGATGCGCGCCGAGGAGCGGCCGCCGCCGCGGTAATCGCGGAAGCCGTACTTCTGCTGGTACGCGTAGTCGGCATGGCCCGGGCGGAAGCGGTCCTTGATCTTTTCGTAATCGCGCGAGCGTGCATCCTGGTTGTCGACGATCAGCCCGATCGCGGTGCCGGTCGTGCGCCCCTCGAACACGCCCGACAGGATGCGGACCCGGTCCGGTTCCTGGCGCTGGCTGGTGTGACGCGAGGTGCCCGTGCGGCGCAGCTCGAGGTCGGCCTGGATGTCCTCCTCCGCGAGCGCGAGGCCCGGCGGACAGCCGTCCACGACCGCCCCCAGCGCCGGGCCGTGGCTCTCGCCGAAGGTCGTGACGCAGAACAGCCTGCCGATCGTGTTGCCTGACATTCTTACGGTATCCCCTGCCGCGGCAGTTCGCGCGCGTGCAGCAGGAACACGCCGCCGTCGCCCTGCTCGAACTGGAGCCAGGTGAATGGCAGGCGCGGCCAGCGCCGGCGCACGCGCGCCGCGGTATTGCCGGCCTCCACCACCAGGATGCCGTCAGGCGTCAGGTGCCGGCGCGCACCGGCCAGGATGCGCGCGATGATCGCGAGCCCGCCGGCGGCTGCCTGCAGGCCGAGCCGGGGCTCCGCGCGGTGCTCGCGCGGCAGGCGGCGCATTTCGGTCGCCGGGACGTAGGGCGGGTTGCTCACGACGATATCGTAGCGCCGGGCGCCGAGGCCCGCGTACACGTCTGCGCGCCGCAGGTGCACGCGCCGTCCCAGCCGGTGCCGGCGGACGTTGCGCCGCGCGAGCGCGAGCGCCCCGGGCGACACGTCGGTGGCGTCGACCTGCGCCCGCGGCAAGGCGTGCGCCGCCGCGATCGCGATGCACCCCGTGCCGGTGCCGATGTCGAGCACGCGCCGCACGCGCTCGGCCCGCACCCAGGGCTCGAACCCGCGCCGGCACAGCTCGGCGATCGGCGAGCGTGGCACCAGCGCGTCGGGCGTCACGCGGATCTCGTGGCCGGCGAACCAGGTGACGCCGGTGAGGTAGGCCGAGGGGATGCGCTCTGCGATGCGCCGCTCCACCAGCCGCGCGGCCCGCGCGGCTGCGCGCGCGCTGACCGGCCGGCGGTAGCTCGCGGGTGCGGAATCATGCGCGAGCCCGAGCGCGTGGAACACGAGCGCCGCCGCCTCGTCCGTCGCGTTGCCGGTGCCGTGGCCGAAGTGCAGCCGCGCGCGCCGCAGGCGGTTCGCCGCCCAGGCGAGCAGCTCGCCGACGTTGCGGCAATCCCCTGCCTCGCCGATCCCGCGCCGAGCCATCGCACGAGTCTAACCGGCGCGCGCGGGAGCGCGCGCGCCGATGTGGGATAATTCGCGGCATGATCCAGCGCGCAACGATGGCCGTCGCGGTTGCCGCCGCGGCACTCGCGGGAATGACCGCCGCCTGGTTCGTCACGCGCGAGCCGGCGCGGCCGGCGCTGGAGCGCGCGACGCTGTTCGACGCCGGCAGGCCGCTGGCGGAACCGCGACTGGTGGACCATCTCGGCCGCGATTACGGGCTCGACCGGCTGCGCGGGCGCTGGACGCTCATGTTCTTCGGCTTCACGCACTGCCCGGACGTCTGCCCGCTGACGCTCGCGACGCTCGCCGAGACGCGCCGGTTGCTGGCCGGGCTGCCGCGCGAGCAGCAGCCGGGAGTGGCCTTCGTCAGCGTGGACCCGCGCCGCGACACCGCCACCGTGCTGTCCCGCTACGTCGGGCACTTCGACCCGGAGTTCACCGGGGTCACCGGTGGCTCGGCCGCCCTCGACGCGTTCACCCGGGCATTGGGCGTGGCCGTGATCCTCGGCGCCCCGGCCGAGGACGGCAGCTACACGGTGGATCACAGCGCGGCGATCTTCCTCGTCAACCCGCAGGCCGAGCTGGTCGCCGTGTTCGGCACGCCGCACGAGGCCGCGATCATCGCGGACGACTACCGCCGCATCGTCGCGGCGGCAACGGGCTAGGCCGGCGCATGGCCAGCGCCTTCAGGGACCGCGCGTTCATCGGGCTGCAGCACCTGCTGCCGCAGCACCTCCTCTCGCGCCTGGTGCGGGTCGCGACCCGCAGCCGCATCGGCCTGCTGCGCACGGCGCTGATCCGCGGATTCCTGCGCGGCTACCCGGTGGACCTGTCGGAGGCGGTCCACGCCGATCCGTCGCAGTACCCGTCGTTCAACGATTTCTTCACGCGCCGCCTGCGCGCGGGAGTGCGGCCGCTCGATCCCGACCCGCGCGCCGTGCTGTGCCCGGTGGACGGGCAGGTCAGCCAGGCCGGCGCGATCGAGGGCGACACGCTGCTGCAGGCCAAGGGCATCCGCTACACCGCCGCCGCACTGCTGGGCGGGGATGCGGCACTGGCGGCGCCCTTTGCCGGCGGCGCCTTCGTGACGCTGTACCTCGCCCCGCACAACTATCACCGCATCCACATGCCGTTCGCGGGCACCCTGCGGCGCGCGCGCTTCATCCCCGGCGACCTGTACAGCGTCAACGCGGCGACGGCGGCCGGCGTGCCCGGCCTGTTCACTCGCAACGAACGCGTCGCCTGCGTCTTCGACACCGCGGCTGGCCCGCTGGCGGTCGTGCTGGTCGGGGCGCTGTTCGTCGGCAGCATGAGCCTCGCCTGGTGCGGCGAGGTCCGCGCGCCGGGCCGCGCAGTCCACGAGCTGCCGGTCCACGATCCGATCATCGCCCTAGACCGCGGCGCGGAACTCGGCTGCTTCAACATGGGCTCGACGGTCATCCTGATGTTCGCGCCTGGCGGGCCGGCGCCCGCGGATGGCCTGCGGCCCGGGCGCGCGGTGAAGTTCGGCGAGCGCATCGCCACGCTGCCATGACGGCCGGCGACTGGCGCCCCTCCGCCTCCCTCGAGGTGATCCGGGAACGGGCGCGGATGCTGTCGCGCGTGCGCGAGCATTTTTCGTCGCAGCGCGTGATCGAAGTGCAGACCCCGGTCCTGGGCGCGGCCGCGCCCAGCGATCCGCAGATCGAACCGGTCGCCGCGCTGCCGGCCGGCGGCCCGCCCCGCTGGCTGCAGACCTCGCCCGAGTTTCCGATGAAGCGCCTGCTCGCCGCCGGCCTCGGCGACTGCTACCAGGTCTGCCCGGTGTTCCGCGACGGCGAGGCGGGCCGGATGCACGGCCCCGAATTCACCATGATCGAGTGGTACCGCGTCGGGTTCTCGGCCGCCGACCTGCGCCGCGACGTCGAGCAGCTGCTGCAGGCCGCGACCCTGGGCCTGCGCCCGCTCGCGCCGGCGCGCACGCTCACCTACCGCGAGGCGATCCTCGCGACCTGCGGTATCGACTGCCGCGACACCGGCGTGGCCGCGGTGCGGGCCGCGCTCGCCGCGCGTGGCATCGTGCCGGCCGACGACCGCGGCTGGGATCTCGATGACTGGCTCGACCTACTGGTCGGCGCGGTCGTGGGTCCCGCGCTCGGGGGCGACGCGCCGGCCTTCGTCATCGATTACCCGCCTTCGCAGGCCTCGCTCGCGCGCCTTCGCACCGACGCCGGCGGTGTGACGGTCGCCGAGCGCTTCGAGCTCTACCTGGACGGGATCGAGCTGGCGAATGGCTTCCGCGAGCTCGGCGACGCCGCGGAACAGCGCCGCCGCTTCGAGCAGGATCTCGACACCCGGCGCCGTCGCGCCCGGCCCCTGCCGCCGCTCGACGAACGGCTGCTCGCGGCGCTGGCGCACGGGCTTCCGGACTGCTCGGGCGTGGCGCTGGGGTTCGACCGCCTGGTGATGGTTGCGCTAGGCTTGCCGGACCTCGCTGCCGCCATGTGTTTCGCGCACCAGCGCGCCTGAGGATCCCGGATGACCGCCGCCCTCGACCCGGATGCGGACCTGTTGCGGCAGGCGGACGGCCTGTTCGCCGGCGAGCGCGACCCCTGGGCGAATGCCGCGAACGCCGCGGCGCTGCTGTTCGAGCGGCTTCCGGACCTCAACTGGGCGGGCTTCTATTTCCTGCGCGGCGGCGAGCTGGTCGTCGGGCCGTTCCAGGGACGCGTCGCCTGCGTCCGCATCGGCCTCGGAGCCGGTGTCTGCGGCACGGCGGCGGCGCGCCGCGCCACCCTGATCGTGCCCGACGTGCACGCCTTCCCGGGTCACATCACCTGTGATGCCGCTTCCCGCTCCGAGATCGTGGTGCCGATCGAATCCGGTGGCCGCCTGGTCGGCGTGCTCGACCTCGACAGCCCCAGCCTCGGCCGCTTCGGGCCGCAGGACGCGGCGCTGCTCGAGGCATTCGCACAAAGGCTGGCGGCCGCCTGCGACTGGCGGCGCGCCGGCATCGACGGGTTCTGATCGCCGCTTACTTGCCGGCGCGGGCGATGTAGGACGCGCTGCGCGTGTCCACGCGGATGACTTCGCCCTGGTTGACGAACAGCGGCACCTTGACCTGGGCGCCGGTCTCGAGCTTGGCGAGCTTGGTGCCGCCCGTCACGGTGTCGCCGCGCATGCCGGGGTCCGTCTCGACGATCTTGAGCTCGACGTGCGGCGGCGGCGTCACGGTCAGCGGCTGGCCGTTCCAGAGCGTGACGATGCAGACCGTGCCGTCCTTGAGCCACTGCGCGGCGTCGCCGACGGCGGTCGCGCCCGCGGCCAGCTGTTCGTAGGTCTCCGGGTTCATGAAGTGCCAGAACTGGCCGTCCGCGTACAGGAACTGCATGTCGGCGTCCACCACGTCCGCGGCCTCGACCGACTCACCCGACTTGAAGGTGCGCTCGATGACGCGGCCGGTGCGCAGGTTGCGGATGCGCACGCGGTTGAAGGCCTGGCCCTTGCCGGGCTTGACGAACTCGTTCTCGACGATCGAGTACGGATCGCTGTCGAGCAGGATCTTGAGGCCCGAACGGAACTCGTTGGTGTTGTAGCTGGACATGGGACTCGGCCGCCAGGACCCCGCACCGGGCGGGTCGGAAACAAGGGCCGCGTATGATAGCGGCTGCCCGCCCGAGCGGCCACCCCGCCCCGGAGCATGACGCCGGTCGCGAAATCCGGGGTTTTCGGGGTGCTAGTATCCGGCCACGACCCTCGGGCAGCCCTCTCCCGGAGCCGGAATTGAAGCAACCCGCCGCCGTGCCGATGATTGCGCTGACGCGCAGTCAGGACAATGTCGAGGCCATCAACAAGGCACTGCGCAATGCCGGCCACCCGGTGCACGTCACCTGGCTGCCGGACGCGCGCGACCTCGGCGACGCGCTGACCCAGGCCTCGGCCGAAATGCTGATGCTGTTCGCCGACGAGGGCATCGTGGATCTCGCGAGCGCGATGGACTTCCGTGCCCGCTTCGCGCCCGACGTGCCGGTGCTGGTGGTGCGCGAGCGCCTCGACGAGGCCGCCATCGCGCAGGCGCTCGCCCTGGGCGCGCAGGACGCCGTCACGCTCTCGAACATCCCGCGCCTGCAGCTGGTGGTCGGGCGGGAGCTGCGCACCTACCGCCTCGACCGCGCGCTCTCCTCCACGCTCGCCTCGGCGCGCGAGTACAAGAAGCAGCTGCAGCACATCGTGGAGGGCTCGACCGACGCGATCGCGCAGGTGCAGGAAGGCATCATCGTCGACGCCAACCCGGCCTGGCTCGCGCTGTTCGGCTACTCGAATGCCGAGGAAGTCGTCGGCACGCCGCTGATGGACGCCTTCGATCCCGATGACCATGCCGCGATCAAGGGCGCGCTGGTCGCCTGCATGCAGGGCAAGTGGTCGGGACACACGCTGCACGCCTCGGCGCTGGTGGTCAGCGGCCACACGCCCTCGCTCGAATTCCAGCTGGTGCGCGCGGAGTTCGACGGCGATCCCTGCGTGCAGGTCGTGGTGCCGGCGCGGGTCAGCGATTCCGGCGAGTACCAGCGCAAGCTGGAGGAGGCGATGCAGGCCGACCCGGCGACCGGGTTCATGCACCGCCGCTATTTCGTCGACAAGCTGCGCGAGCGGCTCGCGCAGCCGGTCAAGGGCGGCGTGCGCTGCCTCGCCTACGTGGAGGCCGACAAGTACGAGGCGGTCCACGAGGAACTCGGCGTGCTGGCCGGCGAGGACTTCCTGACCGACTTCGCGCGCCTGCTGAAGGAGCAGGTGCAGCCGGGCGACCTCGCGGGACGCTTCGGCGGCCATGGGTTCATGCTGCTGATCGAGCGCGGCAACACGCAGGACGTCGAGGCCTGGGCCGAGCACGTCGTGCACAAGGTCGCGACCGAGGTGTTCCAGGCCGGGCCCAAGTCCCTGTCCACGACCTGCACCGTCGGCCTCGGGCCGGTGCCGCCCGAGGTGCTGTCGCCGGAAGGCCCCACCAACGACGCCTGGCGCGCGCACCGGCAGGGACGCGAGCTCGGCGGCAACCGCGTGCAGCTGCTGGAGCACACGGGCATGCTGCTGCGGCTGCAGGACCAGGACCGGGTCTGGGTGCAGCAGATCAAGGCGGCGCTCACGCAGAACCGTTTCCGCCTCGTGCAGCAGCCGATCGCGAGCCTGGTCGGCGAGGACCTCGGCATGTTCGACGTGCTGGTGCGCATGCTGGACGACAAGGGCCAGGAAGTCCTGCCGTCGGCATTCATGCCGGCCGCCGAGCGCAACGACCTGATGAAGAGCATCGACCGCTGGGTCATCGGCGCCGCGATCGCGTTCTGCGCGGCGCGCAAGCCGGGCGCCCTGTTCGTGCGCCTGTCGCAGGACACGGTGGCCGACCCGACACTGGCGGCGTGGCTCGCCAACCAGCTGAAGAGCACGCGCATCGAGGCCGCGCGCATCGTGTTCCAGGTGCGCGAGGAGGCGCTGGCGCAGCAGCTCAAGGAGGCGGTTGCGCTGCACCAGGCGCTGCAGCAGCGCGGCTTCCGCTTCGCGGTCGAGGGCTTCGGGCTCGGCCGCGATACCGAGCGGCTGCTCGGCCACCTGAAGCCCGATTTCGTGAAGATCCACGGCGCGCTGATGCAGGGCCTGTCGGCGGACCAGGACAAGCAGGCGCGCGTGAAGACGCTGGTCGAACTCGCGCGCGAGTGCAAGGCCGTCACCATCGGCGAGCGCGTGCAGGACGCGAACACGATGGCCGTGCTGTGGCAGCTCGGCGTCGAGTTCATCCAGGGCTATTTCGTCAACGCCCCCGAGGAAGTGGTCATCGGCTGAGCGCCGGGGAACTCTGGCCCGGCCGGAAACCGCAGGCCGGGCTCGCTCGCTCGCTCAGGCCGGCGACCGGATTCGCTCGCTCGCGACCCCGGCCTGTGGCTTCCGGCCGGAACGGAGCTATTCGACACTCAAACGATCGACTTTCCTCCAGCCGCGCGGGAGAACTGAACCACGTTGACCCCGGGCGCCGAGGAAATGCTGCAGCTCCTTCCAGGTGAGCGTCATCCTGCGTTCGCCGGACCAGACGAGCGTGGACTGCTCGGGCGCGACCACGGTCGCGGCGACCATCAGCTCC
>DATBMQ010000075.1:0-4450 GCA_036554765.1 Steroidobacteraceae bacterium
ACCGCCAGCGTTTCGCCGGCCGCGCGCGCGGACTCGGGGCAGTCCTCCGGACGGTAGCCGAGGTAGGCAAAGCATTCCTGCATGTGCAGCGAGACCGGATAGTAGATCTCGGTGCCGATGCCGCAATCCGCGAGGTAAGTCCGCAGCGCGTCGCGCTGCGGCACGCGCAGGACGTACTGGTTGTAGATGTGCCGGTGTCCCGGCAGCGCCACCGGCGTCGTCACGCGGTCGCCGATGCCGGCCCGGGCGAAGGCGCGGTCGTAGAACCCGGCATTGCGCTGCCGCCCGGCGTGCCAGGCCTCGAGATGCCCGAGCTTGACCTCGAGCACGGCGGCCTGGATCTCGTCGATGCGGAAATTGCCGCCGATGACCTTGTGGTAGTACTTCGGTTTGCCGCCGTGCACGCGCATGATGCGCAGCCGCTCGGCGAGGTCGGGATCGTTGGCGGTGCACAGGCCGGCGTCTCCGAACGCGCCGAGGTTCTTGCTCGGGAAGAACGAGAAGCAGCCGACGTCGCCGAAGGACCCCACGCGCCGGCCCTTGTATTCGGTGCCCAGCGCCTGGGCCGCGTCCTCGATCACGCGCAGCCCGTACTCGCGCGCGAGCGCCATCAGCTCGTCCATCTCCGCCGCCTGCCCGTACAGGTGCACCGGCATGATCGCGCGCACGCGCCCGCCGGTCGCCTGGTCGATCACCTCGGTCCCCTGGCGCCGGCAACGCTTGCCGAGGAACTCCGCCACCCGCGCGGGCGACAGGTTGTAACTGACGGGGTCGATGTCCAGGAACACCGGGCGCGCGCCGGTGCGCGCGATCGTGCCGGCGGTCGCGAAGAAGCTGTAGGGGCTGGTCAGCACCTCGTCGCCGTGCCCGATGCCCAGCGCCATGAGCGCCAGCAGCAGGGCATCCGTGCCCGACGACACGCCGATCGCGGACTTGCACTGCGTGTATTCGGCGAGGCGCGATTCGAGCGACTTGACCGCGGGGCCGAGGATGAACATCTGCGAGGCAGCCACCTGCAGCAGCGCACGTTCGAGCTCCGGCTTGAGCGCTTCGTACTGCAACTTGAGGTCGAGCAGCGGGACGCTCAGCTTGACGGGCGCGGGCAGCGGCATGACGGGCTCCAGGCGGCGGGAAGGTGGTGGATTATCGCCGATGCCGATGGCGGCCGTCGTGACGGGAGCGGAGCTTTTCGCGTTGACCCCCGCGCCCGGCGGCCCGTAAAATCGCTGCCCCTACGGGCGGTTAGCTCAGCGGTAGAGCACTGCTTTCACACGGCAGGGGTCACTGGTTCAATCCCAGTACCGCCCACCAGTTCCTGGCGCGATGACTCCGGAACAACTCCTCATCCTGTTGCCCGCCTTCTTCGCGCTCGCGGCGCTCTACACGAGCGTGGGTCATGCCGGGGCGTCCGGTTACCTCGCGACCATGGCGCTCGTGGCGGTCGCTCCGGCGACCATGCGGCCCACCGCCCTCGCCCTCAACATCCTGGTCGCGATCTTCACGACCTGGCGCTTCTGGAAGGCCGGTTACTTCAACTGGCGGGCGCTGTGGCCGTTCCTGGTCGGTTCCGTGCCCCTCGCGGCATTGGGAGGCGCGTTGCGGCTGTCGGCGGGCCTGTATTTCGTGCTGGCAGGCATCGCATTGGCCCTGTCCGCCGTGATCCTCGGCTGGCGAGCCTGGGGCGGCCCGCCGGCCGAGAATCCGGGACAGAAGGCCCAGGTGCCCCTGGCCCCCGCGGTCGTCCTGGGTGCGCTCATCGGCCTGCTCTCGGGCCTGACCGGAACCGGCGGCGGGATCTTCCTGTCGCCGGTCGTGCTGCTGGCGGGCTGGGCCGGGCCGCGGCACACGGGAGGCATCACCGCGCCTTTCATTCTGGCCAATTCCACGGTCGCACTGGCTGCCGGCACGGCCACCTGGGCGGCGCTGCCCGAGGAGTTGCCCTGGCTGATCGTCGCCGTGCTGGCCGGCGCAGTCGCCGGAACCTGGCTCGGACTGCAGCGGCTCTCGACGCGCTGGCTGCTCGCCGCGATGGCGCTAGTCCTCACCATCGCCGCCGCCAAGCTGATCCTCACCGCCTGACCAGAAAAGGTGCCTGCCTCCTTTTTGGCAGCGCCAAAAAGGAGGCAGGCACCTTTTCCAGTCAGGCGTATTGCTCGACGATGGCGAGGATCTCGGCAGTCATTTCCTGCATGAGTCCGCGGTCGCCGCGCGACTCGACGTTCAGGCGCAGCAGCGGCTCGGTGTTCGAGCTCCTCAGGTTGAAGCGCCAGCGCGGATGCTCGACCGAGAGTCCATCCACGTGCTCGACCCTGACCGAGCCCGGCACGAAGCGCTGCCGCACGGCCTCCACCGCCCCGCGCACGTCGCGGATCGTGCGGTTGATCTCGCCGCTCGACGGGAACATCTTCATGCGCTCGTTGACCAGCATCGACAGCGGCTTGCCCGTGCGGCACAGCACCTGCGTCATCACCAGCCAGGGAATCATGCCGCTGTCGCAATAGGAAAAGTCGCGGAAGTAGTGGTGCGAGCTGGTCTCGCCGCCGTACGCCGCGTCCGCCTTGCGCATGCAGTCCTTCATGAAGGCGTGGCCCGAGCGGCACTGCACCGGCCGGCCGCCGGCCTCGCGCACGATGTTCTGGATGTTCCAGGTCAGCTTGGGGTCGTGCACGATCTTCGCGCCCGGCTCCCGCTCCAGGAACGACGACGCCAGCAGCCCGATGACGTAGTAGCCATCGATGAACCGCCCGTCCTCGTCGAAGAAGAAGCAGCGGTCGTAGTCGCCGTCCCAGGCGATGCCGAGGTCCGCCTTGGCGAGGCGCACGTTGCGCGCCGTGACCTCGCGGTTCTCCTCGAGCATCGGGTTCGGCACGCCATTGGGAAACTCGCCGTTCGGCTCGTGATGGATCTTGATGAAGCGGAACGGCAGCGCATCCTCGAGCATGTCGAGCGCGAGGCCGGCGCCGCCATTGCCCGCGGTCGCCACGATCGTGAGCGGCTTGAGCCTGTCGAGGTCCACGTAGCCCAGCACGTGATCGCGCCACGACGGCATGATGTCGAGCGGCACGATGTTGCCGCGGCGCGGCGACGGCTCGAAGATGCCCGCCTCCGCCAGCACGCGGATGTCCTGCAGACCGGTGTCGCCGCTGATCGGGCGCGAGTCCTCGCGCACGAACTTGAGGCCGTTGTATTCGGGCGGGTTGTGGCTCGCCGTCACCATCACGCCGCCGTCAAGCCTGAGCGAGAAGGTGGCGAAGTACACGCCCTCGGTGCCGCACAGGCCGATGTCCACGACGTCCACGCCCGAGTCGTTGAGGCCGCGCATCAGGGCCTGCTGCAGTTCGACGCTCGACAGGCGGATGTCGCGCCCGACCGCCACGCGCTTCGGCATCAGCCACTGCGCGTATGCGCGCGCGATCCGGTACACCGATTCGGGATTCAGCTCCTCCGGCACGCGGCCGCGGACGTCATAGGCCTTGAAGCATCCGGAGAAGTCCATTCCACTCATCCCCTGTCCAGCCACGTCAGCGTTGCCAACAGCGCACGTTAGGCAGGCTGCCGCGGGCGAAACGCGACGATCATCACAAACCCGCCGCGGGCCTGCCGGCGGCGCTGATGGACGGCGCCCGTACGGTTGCGGGCGGTCGGCCGGCGGCGCGCCGCGGCATGGTCATAATACGCACACCGCTCATCCGCCACCCGCGCGCGCCGCCTGGCGCCTTCGCAGGGCCGCCACGCAGCGCGACGCCGTCTTCCCGTCCCACAGTGCCGGCTTCGCCCCGCGGGCCCATTGGCCCGACAGGGCCGCGTCCGCGGCCCGCTCGAGATCGGCCGGCTTCACCAGCCGGTTCGTTCCCTGCGTCACGGTAATCGGCCGCTCGGTGTTCTCGCGCAGCGTGAGGCAGGGAATGCCGAGGTAGGTGGTCTCCTCCTGCACGCCGCCGGAGTCGGTGATGGCGAGCGCGCAGCCGCTGACCAGGTTCATGAACTCGAGGTAGGACAAGGGCTCGGTCAGCGTGACGGCGCTGCCCTTGAAGCGCGCCGTCAGCCCGAACTCGTCGAGCTTCTTGCGCGTGCGCGGGTGCAACGGGAACACCAGCGGCAGCCGGCGCCCGACCTTCACCAGCCCGTCCACGAGCAGCGCCAGAGAAGCCGCATCGTCCACGTTCGACGGCCGGTGCAGCGTCACCACGCCGTAGCTCAGGCCGGCGAGCTTCATCGAGGCGCGCGTGCCGGCCGCCTCGATCCGCGGGCGCATCAGTTCGTAGGAGTCGATCATGATGTTGCCGACGCGGTCGATCCGTTCCGCCGGCACGCCCTCGGCCAGCAGGTTCTCGTCCGCGTCCGGCGACGGCGTCCACAGCACGTCCGCGATCGCGTCGGTCACCAGCCGGTTGATCTCCTCCGGCATGCGGCGATCGCGGCTGCGCAGCCCGGCTTCCAGGTGCACCAC
>DATBMQ010000134.1:0-10021 GCA_036554765.1 Steroidobacteraceae bacterium
CGCCGGCCGCATCGCCGGATTCGCCGCGCAGGTCGCATCGCGTCGCGTCCGGCGCGCGGCGCTGGTCGTCGTGGTTATCGCGGGCGCAGTCGCGCTCGGCCAGTACTGGCGCGCGATTCCAGTGCCGGGCACGGGCCGGACGCTCGGCGCATTGTTGCATCCGGGCGAGGAACCGCCGCCGAATGCCATTGCCGTGCTGCCGTTCGTGAACCTGAGTGGCGATCCGTCCAACAACTATCTGGGCGACGGCATCGCGGAGGAACTCCTGCACCGCCTGGCGAAGATGCCCGGACTGCGCGTCGCGGCGCGCACTTCCGCCTTCGCCTTCAAGGGCAAGGACCAGAGCGTCGGGGAGATCGCGCGGCATCTCGGCGTCAGCTACATCGTCGAGGGCAGCGTCAGGCGCCAGGGCGGCCTGGTGCGCGTCAATGCAACCCTGGTCGACGGTGCGAGCGGCGCCAGCCGTTGGTCGAATTCCTACGAAACGCCCGCGGGGGACTACTTTGCGGTCGAGAGCGAAATCGGCGCACAGGTCATCGCCGCGCTGCGGCTGGTGCTCGGGACCGGCGCGGAATCGCCCGTGCCGGCGGTTCCGGGCGGCAGCAGCGTTGCGCACGATTACTTCCTGCAGGGACTCTTCTACCTGCGCCAGCCGCGCAGCGAGAAGTCGCTCGACGCCGCCGAGCAGCTGTTCCGGCGTGCACTCACCGAGCAATCGGATTTTGCCCGCGCCCAGGCGGGGCTGTGCCAGACCTATGTCGAGCGATATGCCCTCGAACGCGTGCCGGCGCGCGTCGCGGTCGCGGAGGACGCCTGTGCCAGCGCGCGCGCGCTCGACAGCGGAGCGCAGGAAGTGCACGAGGCCGTCGGCCGGCTGCGCCTGGCCACCGGCGACGCCAAGGAGGCGGAAGCGGCCTACCGGCAGGCGCTCGCGCTCGTGCCGCGGTCGCCCGACGCGTTGATCGGCCTCGCACAGGCGCGGGCAGCCGGCGGCAGGACGAAGGAGGCCGAAGAGACGTTCCAGGACGCGATTGCGGCGCAACCCAGCTACGCTTCCGCGCACAACGCCTATGGCAACTTCCTGTTCGCGCTGGGCCGCGCCAGGGATGCCGTCGCTTCATACGAGCGCGCCACCGTGCTGACACCGGACAATCCCGATGCGTTCAACAACCTCGGGATCGCCTACATGCTGGCCGGTGACTTCGAACAGGCCAGTCGCGCCCTGGCGCAGTCGCTGGCCATCGAGCCCCGTCGCGGCGGCTACGTCAACTCGGGCAGCGTCGAGTACTACCGGGGCCGCTACAAGGCGGCACAGGACATGTTTCGCGAGTCGATCAGGCTGGTGCCCACCGATCACCGGGCCTGGGGCAACCTGGCCGATGCCCTGCGATTCGATGCGCAGCCGGAGCAAGCCCGCCAGGCCTATCGCAAGGCGCTCGACCTCGTGGAGGGCGAACTGGCCGTCAATCCGAGCCACGCTATCAACCAGGCACAGGCGGCGTATTATGCGATCCAGGTCGGCGATGCCGGTCGCGCCCGGCGCGGCATCGAGTCAGCGCTGTCGCAGGGAGACGGCAACAGCTACTACGTTCACTACTACGTCGCGTTGGCCGAGCTCGGGCTCGGTGACGAGGCGAAAGCCCTCGCCCACGCGCGGCGCGCGCTTGAGCTGGGCTATCCGGAAGCACTGCTGAAGGCAGCGCCAGAGCTCGGCAACATACGAACAATGTTCTAAACACGGGGGGACGATCCATGGCCAATCAGTTGACGATCTGGAGCGATTCGGCGCGCGAAGCAATCGCGCGCAGCCGCGTCCTGGCGGTCGCGGCAGCTGCGGGAATCCAGTTCCTGGCAATCACGGCGGCCGCCCAGGACGAAGTAGGGAGCGGGAGCGAGTCGGTTCCCATCCTGGTCCCGGAGCAGGTGGCCGTCATCGCTTTCGCCGCGGCCGTAGGGGGACTCGTGGGAGCGGTCATCGGAGTCTTCGCAACGCGCCGGTCTGGCGGGAAGAAGAAGGACGACGAGTAGGCGCCGGCGGCAGGCGCGTGGCGTCATGACGTCTGCACGGGGCGGCGCAAGCCGCCTCGCGTCACCCGCCCTGCGCCACCGCGCGCAGCGCGCGCTCGCCCAGCACGGTCACCGAGCCGCGCCCGAGCGCGATCCAGCCCTGTGCCTTCCATGACTGCAGCTGCTGGTTCACGATCTGGCGCGATACTCCCAGGAAGCCCGCGAGGTCTTCCTGCGAGATCCGCAGCTTCCGGCCGTCGCCGGCATGCTCCCCGTGCAGCTGCGCGAGGCTCAGCAGGCGCTTGGCGAGGCGCGCGGGAACGTCGAGCAGGGCTGCGTCTTCCAGCAGGCCGCTGGTCCAGCGCAGCCGATCGCCGCACAGGCGCAGGAGCTCGACGGCCACCGCCGGCTCGCGCAACAGCAGATCGAACAGCTGCGTGCGCCGCAGTGACACCAGCTCGGACGCGATCATCGCGGTCGCCGTCGCGGTGCGTGTGCCGCCGTCGAGCAGCGCGATCTCGCCGAAGGTGTCGCCGGGTTCCATGATGTTGAGGAAAACCTCGCGCCCATCCGGCGTCCCGGTGCTGATGCGGATCCGGCCGCTGACGACGGCGTAGAGCGCGTCGCCGGGGTCGCCCTGGCTGCAGATAATCTCACCCTCGCGGTAGTGGCGCTGGGTCGCGAGCGCGGCGATGCGCTCGAACTCCGGCGCCGGCAGGCCGCGGAACAACGGACTGCACTGCAGCATCATCCTGCCGGCGAGAGTCGTCATCGCAGGCAACCCAGTTGCGCCACCCGGCCCCGCGTGCATGATACGCCCCATGCGTCGCGGACCGATCCTCCTGCTGGTGCTGCTGGTCGCCGCCCTGCCGGCGCGGGCCGAGCAGACCCTGCGCCACGACGGCGTGGAGCGCATCGTGGTCTTCGCCGACGTGCACGGCGCGTACCCGCAGCTCGTCTCGGTGTTGCGCGAGACCGCGGTCGTCGATGAATCGCTGCGCTGGCGCGCCGGGACCACGCACCTCGTGAGCCTGGGCGACCTGCTCGACCGCGGCGCCGAATCGCGCAGGGTGCTCGACCTGCTGATGCGGCTGGAGACCGAGGCGCGCGCGGCCGGCGGCGCCGTGCACGTGGTGCTCGGCAACCACGAGGTCATGAACCTCTCCGGCGACCTGCGCTACGTCAGCGTCGAGGAGTACGCCGCCTTCGCCGGCGCCGACGACGACGCGCTGCGCGAGGCGGCATGGCAGCGCCTGGTCGCCGCCGAGCCCGCGGCTTCCCGCGCGGAGTTCGACGCGGCCCAGCCGCCCGGGTATTTCGCCCACCGCCAGGCGTTTTCGCCCGCCGGGCGCTACGGCGCCTGGCTGCTCGGCCGGCCATTCCTGCTGGTCATCAACGACACGGCATTCGTGCACGGCGGCCTGCCGGCGATGGTCGCGCAGCTCGGGCTCGAGTCCGCGAACCAGTCGCTGCATGCGCAGCTGGCCGCCTACCTGCAGGCCTGGAGCGACACTGAAAGGGAACTGGCGCTGGTCCGGCCGGTGGCCTTCCAGCAGCGGCCGGACGCGGTCGCGGCGCTGGCGCCGGCCGAGCGGGCGGAAGCGTTGCGCGCGATGCAGAACGCCGCGGTCTTCACGACGGCAGGCCCGACCTGGTACCGCGGCCAGTCGTTGTGCAACCCGTACGTGGAGGCGGACAACCTCGAGGCCGCGCTGGCGAAGCTCGGCGTCGCGCGCGTGGTCGTCGGACACACCGTCGCGCCGGAACGCCGGGTGTCGAGCCGCTTCGACGGCCGGGTCGTCATGCTCGACACCGGCATGCTGCCGGCGTACGGGGGCACCTCGGCGGCATTCCTGTTCGAGTCCGGCGCCTGGAGCGTCAGCTACCCCGGGCAGGCAGCGGAACGCTCGCAGCCGGTGCGTCCGCCGCGCGCGGTCGGCGCGCGGCCGGCGGGCCTCGACGACGATGCGCTCGAATCGTGGCTCGCCGAAGCGGAGGTCGTCGGCATCGAGGAACTCGATGCCGGCATCACGGAGCCGCGGCGCGTCACGCTGCGCAAGGATGGCGTCGAATTGCGCGCCGTGTTCAAGCGGCTGTCCACCGATTTCGGGGCGGCCAGCCGCACGGAGGCGCTCGACATCTCCGACCGCTTCCAGTTCGAGATCGCCGCCTACCGGCTCGACCGGCTGCTCGGCCTCGACATGGTGCCGGTGACCATCCCGCGCACGATCGACGGCCGCGCGGGCGTGCTGCAGTTCTGGATCGACGGCGCCATCAACCTGCGCCAGATGCTGGAGCAGAAGCTCGAGCCGTCAGGCTGGTGCGCCGCTTCCGACCAGTACAACCTGATGAACGTGTTCGACGTCCTGGTCCACAACACGGACCGCACGCAGGAAAATGCGCTGTTCACGCGCGACTGGACGCTGGTGCTGATCGACCACTCGCGGGCATTCGCCACGCACGCCAGGAATCCGCGCCTGCTCTACCTCGAGCAGCCGCGCCTGACGCCCGCGCTGGCCGCGCGGCTGCAGGCCCTCGACCGGCCGGCGCTGGAGCAGGCGTTGGGTCCCTGGCTGCACCGCCGGCAGATCGACGCGATCCTGAAACGCCGCGATCGCCTACTGGACGAGCACCGCGCCCGGTCCGCCCCCGACCGGAACGCCGCCGGGCAGTGACCCGCGCGCCGCGCCATAGCGGCGCGCGTATTCGCGCCCGATCAGCCACGCGACCAGCGCCATGGTCGCGCTCAGCACGAAGATCAGCCAGATGAACCGGTGCCCCGGGTCGTCGAAGAGCCTCGAGCCGGCGAACACCGAGGCCGTCGAGAGCAGGTCGCCGACGCGGTAGAAGAACGTGTCGATCGCGGTCTTCGCCTGGTACTTGACCTCGCGGCTGGCCGGCAGCAGCAGCGCATTGCGCGTGGTGTTCAGCAGCGAGTAGTCGAAGCTGCGCTGCACGATCAGCACCGACTGCAGCAGCAGGAACGCCGGCACCACGCCGACCAGCAGGTAACCCGCGACGAACGCCAGCGGCGTGACCATCAGGGCGCGCGCAAGTCCCGCCACCTGGATGATGCGCGACACCAGCAGCAGCTGGATCAGGAATCCGGCGAGCGTCACCGCCGAGCAGTAGTCGGCCATGAAGCGGCCGATGTACGAGGCCGGGTCCCCGGGCGCTTCCTGGCGCGCGACCTCGACCAGCCAGGCCGACAGCACGAAGTCCCCGGTCGACGTGATCCAGTTGAGCAGCACGACCAGCGCCGCGATGCCGGCCAGGTAGCGGCTGCGGCCGATCACCGCGAAGCCGCCCAGCCAGCGGCGCGAGCCGGCGGCGGCGGTCGCCGCCTCCGCCTCGGGGCTCGCGCTCTGCGCCTGCGCCGGAACCGCGGCGCGCGCCCGCTGGCTGAGCGCGATCGCGCAGGCGAGCGCAGCGGCGGAAGCCAGCATCAGGCCATGAGGGCCCAGCAGCTCGAACAGCGCCGCGGCGATGCGCGCGCCCGCCAGCGCGCCGCCGGACACGCCGACCGCAATCAGGCCGAACAGCCGCTGGCCCGCCTTCACCTCGAACAGGTCGGTGGCGTAGGCCCAGAACTGGGTCACCGCCATCACGCTGAACAGGCTGCCCCAGACGAAGAAGGCGAAACCGAACCGCCAGCCGGCCTGGCCCAGCAGCCAGAACACCAGCAGGTTCAGCACGAAGAATGCGTTGACGCGCTGGTACAGGCGGTTGCGATCCACGTGCCGCGTCAACGCGCCATAGAGCGGGATGATCACGATCAGGAGCGCGGCCTGCACGGCGACGGCGTAGCTGCGGAACTCGGCGCCGCCTTCCGTCAGGATCAGCGCCTCGCGCACGGGCCGGATCAGGTACCAGGCCACCATGAGCGCGAAGGCCTGCAGCGAGAGGATCGCAACGCAACGCCCCTCGCCGGGCTCGATCCGCGTGAAGAGCGACAGGCATCGCTCGACCCGGCTGAAGAAACGCCCGGCCGCGACCGGCCGGGCGTCACGAGCGGACATGCTTCAGGCCTCGCGGACGAAAGCGGCATCCTTGCGCGCATCGGCCGTGGCGACCTGCGTCGCCGCTGCCTGCTCGTCGAAGCGGAGCAACTGCGCCGGCTCGAACGATTCCACCAGCGAAGACACGAGCACCGTGGTGACGGCGGCTGCCGCCAGGCCCGATGCGAAGGAACGGCTGCGTGAGTGAAGTCCGGTATTCATCGTGGTCCTCCTCGGGTCGGTGATTCGACCCGGGAGTGATGCTGGGCCAGGGGCGGCTTTTCTTCTGTCAACCGCCGGACACAACGGCCCACAAGGCCGGGGCGGGCCGGGATGCCGGAAACGCCCTATGATGTGGCCATCCCACAGCACGGACGACGGTCCATGACGCGCAAGATCATTCACACGCCGGATGCGCCGAAGGCGATCGGCCCTTATTCGCAGGCGGTGGCCGCCGGCGGAATGGTGTTCCTCTCGGGACAGGTCGGGCTCGATCCCGCGACCGGCGAACTGGTGAAGGGCGGCGTCGAGGTGGAAGCGCGCCGCGCATTCGACAACCTGCGCGCGGTTGCGCAGGCGGCGGGCCCGGGGCTCGCCGCGGCCGTGCGCGTCACGATCTACCTGACCGACCTCGGGCAGTTCGCCACCGCCAACCGCATCATGCAGGAGTATTTCAGCGAGCCGTACCCGGCGCGCGTGACGATCGGCGTCGCCGCGCTGCCGCGCGGCGCCGCGATCGAGGTCGACTGCATCCTAGTGTCGTGACCGCCAGCGGCAAGCCGGTCACCACGCTGAAGGGCGTCGGCCCGGCGCTCGCATCGCGGCTTGCGAAGAAGGGCATCGCGGCCGTCTCCGACCTGCTGTTCCTGCTGCCCAACCGCTACGAGGACCGCACGCACGTCGTCAGGATCGGCGCGCTGCGCCCCGGCATGCGCGCTGCGGTCGAGGGCGAGATCGGGCTGGCCGAGGTCGTATTCCGCCGGCGCCGCTCGCTGCTGGTGCGGCTCGCGGACGGCACCGGCTTCCTGACGCTGCGCTTCTTCCACTTCAGCGGCGCCCAGCAGCAGCAGCTGGCGCGCGGCACGCGCCTGCGCTGCTTCGGCGAGGTGCGGCGCGGCCCGCTCGGGCTCGAGATCGTCCACCCGGAGTACCGGCGCGCCGATGCGCCGGATACGCAGGCGGTCGAGGGCGTGCTGACGCCGGTCTATCCCGCGATCGAGGGCGTGCAGCAGGGACGGCTGCGCAACCTCACCGCGCAGGCGCTGGCGGCGACCGGCGAGGGCGAACTGCAGGACTGGCTGCCCGCGGAACTGCAGCGCGGCCTTCGCCTGCCGGGGTTGCTGGAGGCGCTGGCGTACGTGCACCGCCCGCCGCCCGACGCGAGCCTCGAGCTGCTGGAGTCCGGGCGCCACCCGGCGCAGCGCCGGCTCGCGTTCGAGGAACTGCTGGCGCACCAGCTCACGCTGCGCGAGCTGCGCCAGGAGATCCGCCGCGATCCCGCCCATGCGGTCGCGCCGAAGGGCGCGCTGGCCGCGCGGCTGCTCGCGACCGTCGGCTTCCCGCTGACCGCGGCGCAGCACCGGGTGCTGCGCGACATCCGCGCGGACCTTGCCGTGCCCCACCCGATGCTGAGGCTGGTGCAGGGCGACGTCGGCTCCGGCAAGACGATCGTCGCCGCGCTCGCCGCGCTCGACTGCGTGGAAGCGGGATTCCAGGCCGCGCTGATGGCGCCGACGGAACTGCTCGCGGAGCAGCATGCGCAGAATTTCGCGCGCTGGCTGGCGCCGCTCGGGATGGAACCGCTGCTGCTGACCGGCCGGCTCACGGCGCGCGCGAAGCAGGCCGCACTCGCGGGCGTCGCCGACGGCAGCCGCGCGGTCGTCATCGGCACGCACGCGCTGTTCCAGGAGGGCGTGCAGTTCGCGCGCCTCGCCCTGGTCGTCGTGGACGAGCAGCACCGCTTCGGCGTGCACCAGCGCATGCGGCTGCGCGAAAAGGGCGCGACCGGCCACTACCCGCACCAGCTCATCATGACCGCGACGCCGATCCCGCGCACGCTGGCGATGACCGCGTACGCCGACCTCGACGTGTCCGTGATCGACCAGTTGCCGCCGGGGCGCACGCCGGTGCGGACGGTGGTACTGCCCGATTCGCGCCGCGACGAGGTGGTCGCGCGCATCCGCCGGGCCTGCGGCCAGGGCCGCCAGGCCTACTGGGTCTGTCCGCTGATCGAGGAATCCGGGTTGCTCGAGGCGCAGGCGGCGGAAGACACGGCGGCCGCGCTCGCCGTGGCGTTGCCGGAGGTGAGCATCGGGCTCGTGCACGGGCGCATGCCGGCGGCCGCGCGCGAGCGCGCCATGGCGCGCTTCAAGGCGGGGCAGATCGCGCTGCTGGTCGCGACCACGGTCATCGAGGTCGGCGTGGACGTGCCGAATGCGAGCCTGATGGTGATCGAGAATGCCGAGCGCATGGGGCTCGCGCAGCTGCACCAGCTGCGCGGCCGCGTCGGCCGCGGCAGCGAGGCGTCGAGCTGCGTGCTGCTCTGGCACGCCCCGCTGTCGGCGCTCGCCCGGGAGCGCCTGGCGGTGCTGCGCAACACCAGCGACGGTTTCGAAGTCGCGCGGCGCGACCTCGAACTGCGCGGCCCCGGGGAGCTCCTCGGCACCCGCCAGACGGGGCTGCCGCAGTTGCGGGTCGCGGACCTCATGCGCGATGCCGATCTGCTGCCGAAGGTCCAGGCCGCGGCGGAGATGATGATGCGCTCGCATGCAGCTAACATGGCGCCGCTGAAGCGCCGCTGGATCGGCGCCGCGACCCGCTACGGGAAGGTGTGACCCGCTTGTCGTCTGCCATGCTGTCGGAAGTCCGCGGGACGCCCGCCTGGAGCGAGCGGCTGGAAGCCTTCGTTCCGCCCGCGGATCCCGCCGTTCGCGACTGGCTCCTGGAGCCCGGGCTCCTGACCGGGCGGCTGCGCGCCTGCTGCGCCGGGCAGACGGGACTTGCGATCGTCGCGGAAACCGAGGCGCCGCTCGCGCTGGCAGACGCGGCGCTGCTCGGCGCGTCGGGAAACTCCGCTTTCGTGCGCGAGATCGAGCTGACCTGCGACGGGCGCCCCTGGGTGTTCGCGCAGACGCTCGTCCCCCAGGCCACCCTCGCGCGCCATGGCTGGCTCGCAGGCCTCGGCCGCGCCGCGCTCGGCGAGCGCCTCGCCGCCGTGCCGGGCCTGGAGCGCGGCCCGCTCGAGTTCGCGCGCCTGGTCCCGGGGCAGCGCCTGTATCACCGGGCGCTGCGCGAGCGCCGCGACCCGCCCGCCGCGCTGTGGGCGCGCCGCTCCTGGTTCGCGATCGGCGGCGACCGCCTGCTGGTGCAGGAGGTGTTCCTGCCCGAGGCGCATTCTTGAACGCGGCAGGCCAGGCCCCGCCGCCGCGGCGGCGGCGCCAGCGCGACCCGCATTACAAGCCGGACTGGAAATCACAGGCCGCGCGTCACGCAGCCGTGGCGCTCGGCCGGACCCTGCATGAATACGCGCTGCTCATGCGGCTGCACCGGCCGATCGGCATCTGGCTGCTGCTGTGGCCGGCGCTGTGGGCGCTGTGGATCGCCGGCGCGGGACGGCCCGACGCGCGGCTGCTGATCATCTTCGTGGCCGGTGTCGTGGTCACGCGCTCGGCCGGCTGCGTCATCAACGATTATGCCGACCGCGACCTCGATCCTTCCGTAGAGCGCACCCGCGACCGTCCGCTCGCCGCGAGGCGCGTCGCGCCGAACGAGGCGCTGTTCCTGTTCGCGGCGCTCGGGCTCGTGGCGGTGGCGCTCGCGCTGCAGCTCGATCCGCTCGCGCGCCTGTTCGCCGTCGCCGGCGCGGTGCTGACAGTCACCTATCCCTGGCTCAAGCGCGTCGTGCACCTGCCGCAGTTCTACCTCGGCGTCGCCTTCGGCTGGTCCATCCCGATGGCATTCGCCGCGGTCACGGGCGAGGTCACGCGCATCGCCTGGCTGCTGCTGGTCGCGGTGGT
>DATBMQ010000199.1:0-18394 GCA_036554765.1 Steroidobacteraceae bacterium
CGTCCGGAGCGGCAAGCGTGAACATCTCGGTCACTGCGGGTACGGCAACGGCAGGCGCCGACTACACCGTCACCTCACCCGTGACATTGAACTGGGCCGACGGCGACGCTGCCGACAAGCCGGTCGTCGTGACGATCATCAACGACGTCCAGCCTGAGTCTGACGAAACCTTCCAGGTCGCACTGTCGACCGCGACGGGCGCGACGCTCGGCAGCCCGGCATCCGCGACCGCCACGATCCAGGACAACGACGCCGCGCCGCAGCCGGGAACACTCCAGTTCAGTGGGGCGACGGCGACGGTCGGCGAGGCGGCGGGGTCCATTACGCTGACGGTCAACCGGGTATCCGGCACGGACGGCGCAGTGAGCGTGAACTACAGCAGTGCCAACGGTAGTGCAACCGCAGGTTCCGATTACACCGCGACGAGCGGCACGCTCAACTTCGCCAATGGCCAGGCGAGTGCGACCTTCCAGGTGCCGATCAGCGACGACGTTGCCGTCGAAGGCGCCGAGACCTTCACCCTGACGCTGGCGTCGCCCGCCGGCGGTGCCGCGCTGGGAACGCCGGTGACCGTGACCGTCACCATCACCGACAACGACGCGGCGCCACCGCCACCCCCGCCGCCGGGCGGCGGAGGCGGAGGCGGTGCTGCGGGCTGGCCGTCGCTCGGATGCCTGCTGTTGCTCGCGTGGCTGGGGATCGGCCGCCGGGAACGCCTCAGCGCTGCTTGAACTCATCCGGCTGCACCTCGTGCCGGTTGAGCAGCTTGTAGAAGTCGGTGCGGTTGCGGCCCGCGAGCTTGGCGGCCTGGGTGACGTTGCCGCGCGTGATCTGCAGCAGCTGCGCGAGGTAGGTGCGGGTGAACTCGTCGCGCGCCGCGTCGAAGGTCGAGACCCGCGCGGCGCCGCCGCCGCCGAGCGCCTGCTGCACCAGTTCGGCCGAGAGCACCGGCCCGGGCGCCATCGCCGCCGCCTGGCGGACGATGCTGCGCAACTGGGCGATGTTGCCGGGCCATTCGGCCGCCATCAGCATTTCCACCGCCTCCGGCGCCAGCACGTGGCGCGCGCCGCCCTGGACCGCCAGGTCGTCGAGCACGTGGGCGGCAAGCAGCGGGATGTCCTCGCGCCGCTGCGCGAGCTGCGGCAGGTCGATCTCGATCACGCCCAGGCGGTAGAACAGGTCCTCGCGGAAATGGCCCTTGGCGATGGCCGAGGACAGGTCGCGCGCGGACGATGAGATCAGCAGCCGCCCGGCCGTCGCCTGCGGCAGGTCGAGCGCCTCCGCCAGCAGCGCCTGTTCCTCGCGGTCGAGGTCGGCCACCTCGTCCAGGAACACGGTGCCGATGGCGGCGTCGCCGCCGCTGCGGCCGGCCAGCAGCGCGAGGATTTCCTGCGCCGTCGCCGAGGCACAGGAAACCTGCACCAGCAGGTCCTCGCGGCCGGCGCTGGCGCGGTGCATGGCCTGGGCCAGCAGCTTCTTGCCGGTGCCGGGAGGGCCGGAGATCAGCACGGGCGTGGCGGTCTTGGCGGCCTGCAGCGCCTTGGCGAGGCGATCCTCCAGCATCGGGCTGCGGGTGACGAACTCGGCGCGCCAGTCCTCCAGCTTGCCGATCGGGCCGGCGACGCGCAGCGCCTTCTCCAGCTCCTCGAGCAGCTGCTCCTTCTCGACCGGCTTGGTCAGGAAAGCGAACGCGCCGCTCTTGGTCGCCTCGACCGCGTCGGGGATCGTGCCGTGCGCGGTCAGCAGGATCACGGGCATCGCGGGGTGGCGCTTCTGCAGCTCGCGCAGCAGGCCGATGCCGTCCATCTGCGCCATGCGCAGGTCGGTGACCACCACGTCCGGGTGGAAGCTCTTGACCGACTGCAGCGCCTGCGAGGCGCTTTCGCAGGCGGCGACCTCGAATCCCTCCGACTTGAGCCGGATGGTCAGCAGGCGCAGCAGGCCCGGGTCGTCGTCCACCAGCGCCACGCGCGGCCGCCGTCCGAGGTCGAGGTTCATGGCGTGCGCTCCGCGGTCGTGCCCTTCTCGGCGATGCTGCGTTCGAGCGTCGCGACCGCCTCGAGTTTCTTGAGGGCCTCGGCCAGGTCCTGGCGCAGCCGCGCATTCTCCGCATTCTGCGCCTGGATGCGCCGGTTGAGGGCCTCGATGCGCACGCTCTCGTCGCGCTCGGTGTCGGCGGCCGCGCGCTGGTTCTCGCCGGCCAGCGCGATGCGGGCGTTGACGTCGTGCAGCATCACGAACGCGATCGCGAGTTCGGCCGGACGCAGCATTTCGGGCGTTGCGAGGATCTCGCCGAGGGCATCGCGGGCGCGGACCGGGTCGCTGGCGGCGTGGCCGGGCAGGCCGAGCACCAGTGCCTGACGCAGGCGATTGAACAGGGTGGGGTCGGATTCGGCCTGCCGGCGGATCTCGGCGGCCAGTTCCGCCTGCTCGGCGGGCGTGCCGCGCGCGATCGACTCGAGGGTCTGCAGGTGGCTCGCCGCCATGGCGGCATCGCGCGGGTCCGGCCGGGCCGCGGCTTCGGGTTGCTTGCGTCGCGCACCGAGGTCGTCCACGACGGTGCAGCCGGCGAACAGCGCGAGGCAGGCGACGGGCAGCCAGGACCAGCGGGCATTACGCACTGGCGCGCACCTCCCGCGGCAGCTCGGCGATCAGGCTCGCCGGCAAGGTGATGCGGAAATGGGCGCCCGGGAACTCGCCATCCACGATCTGGACCTTGCCGCCATGCGCGGCGACCAGCTCCCAGACGATGGAAAGCCCGATGCCGGTGCCCTTGAGCGGCCCGGCCTGGGGCGTGCGGCCGGTATAGAAGGGCTCGAAGATCCGGTCGCGTTCCTCCTTGGGGATGCCGGGCCCGGAATCGGCGAAGTCGATCACCAGCCCATCCGCGGTGCGCCGGGCCCGCGCCACGATCGTGCCGCCTTCCGGCGTGAACTTCACCGCGTTCGACAGCAGGTTGTCGAACACCAGCCGCAGGCGGGCGCGGTCGGCATTGAGCAGCACCGGCTCGACCTCGCGCACGATGCGCAGGCGCCGGGCGGCAAGCGTGAGCCGCTGGTTGACGAAGGCGCCCGCGACCACCGCCACCAGGTCGAAGGTCGAGACGTCCAGGTTCTGCGCCTGCGCCTGGCGCGCGCTGTGCGAGAGCAGGTTCTCGATCAGCTGCTGCAGCCGCAGCGCGTTCTGCCGCATGATCGCCGCGACTTCGCGCTGGGCGGGCCCGATCTCGCCGACCGCGCCGTCGAGCAGCAGGTCGGTGCCCTCGCGCACGTTCGCGAGCGGCGTCTTCAGCTCGTGCGACATGTAGCGCAGGAAGCGGTTCTTCTCCTGCGCCAGTTCCAGCAGGCGCACGCGCAGCCACTCGAGCTGCCGGCCGAGCGCCTCGATGTCGGAGGATCCCCTGATGGCGATCGGCTGCGAGAAGCTGCCGTGGCCGAGCTCGGTGATGGCCCGGTCCACGCGCCGCAGCGGTTGCAGCACGGCGCGAGTGAACATCACCGCGATCGCGAGCGCGAGCGGGATCAGGGCGGCGAGCCAGAGGTAGAGCTGGCGGCGCGTGTCCGTGGTCTCGCTCGACAGCAACTTGAGGCGGGCGTCCAGCAGCCGGCTGGCGAGGCCGGTCAGCTCGGCAGTTGCCGCGTCCACGGCCTCGAGACGGGCCGACAGCAGCGCCGAGCGATCGCTCTGTTCCGGGTCCGCGAACTCCAGCAGGCCGAGCACGCCGACGGTCGCCTCGCGCAACGCGCGGGCGTCCAGTTCCCCCGCGGCGCCCAGCGGCAGGGCGGCGAGCCGGTTGCCGGTATCCACGATGCGGCGCTGGACGCTGCGGCTGGCCTCCAGCAGGTTGGGATCGCCGAGCAGCAGGTAGAGCTGCGTCGCGCGGTCGTAGGCGGCCTGATGGCGATAGAGCGCCTGGCTGTATCCGGCGAGTTCCGCGCCGACGCGCACCAGCGATTCCGTTTCGACGGCCAGGCGGCGCAGTTCGGTGACGGCCTGGGCCAGCGCGAATGCCAGCGGCACGACCAGCAGCAGCAGCCCGAGGAGCATGAGGCTGGTCAGCGAGCGGGGGCGGGGCAGGCGCATGGGCCAATGGTAGCCGGATTACCCGGCGAGCCGGCGTTCCCAGGCGAGTGCGGTGCGCACGATGCCCTCGAGGTCCTGGTGCCTCGGCTCCCAGCCGAGCACGCTGCGGATCCGCTCGGCCCGGGCCACCAGCGTGGGCGGATCCCCGGCCCGGCGCGCTTCCTCGCGCACCACCAGCTTGCGGCCGGCCACCTTTTCGACCATCGCCAGCACTTCGCGCACGCTGAAGCCGCGGCCGTAGCCGCAGTTGAGGGCGGCCGGGGCGCCGCCGGCCCGCAGGTAGTCGAGGGCCTTGAGGTGGGCGTCCGCCAGGTCCTCGACGTGGATGTAATCGCGCACGCCAGTGCCGTCCGGCGTGTCGTAGTCGGTGCCGAAGATCGAGACCGCATCGCGCTTGCCGACCGCGTGCTCGCAGGCGACCTTGATGAGGTGGGTGGCCTGCGGCGTGGACTGGCCGATGCGCCCCGCCGGGTCCGCCCCGGCGACGTTGAAGTAGCGCAGCGCGACGTAGCGCAACGGATGCGCCGCGGCGACGTCCTCCAGCATCCACTCGCACATCAGCTTCGAGCGTCCGTAGGGGTTGATGGGCGCGGTCGGAGTCTCCTCCGAGGCGATGCCGCCCGCCGGGATTCCGTAGACGGCCGCCGTGGACGAGAAGATGAAGTGCTTGACCCCCGCCTGCACGCAGCAATGCAGCAGCGTGCGGGTGCCGCCCGTATTGTTGCGGTAGTACTTCAGCGGGTCCGCTACCGATTCCGGCACCACGATGTGGGCGGCGAAGTGCAGCACGCTTTCGATCTGGTAGCGCTCGAGCAGGCGAGTCACGAGGCGCGCATCGCCGGTGTCGCCGCGGGTGAAGCCGCCGGCCAGCACGGCCTTGCGGAAGCCGGTCGACAGATTGTCGAGAATGTGAAGCGGTTCACCCCGTTCACCGAGCTGGCGAACGACGTGACTGCCGATGTAGCCGGCCCCGCCGGTTACGAGGATTGCGCCCACCTTCCGACTCCCTGTAGCGCCATCAACATGATAGCAACGTTTGTTCAGGCATCAGGAAAAGTGTGTACCAGTTCCGCTTGTCGCCATCATGCGACGGCTCGACATATTTCGATTATCGTGCCGGTCGTATATTCCGCAGCGTCATGAAACCGGAAGTGCGTCCAATGGAAACCCTGCGCCGACCGTGGCTCGCGATGGTGGCCTCGCTGCTGCTGGCCGCCTGCTTCGGCGGCGGCGGCAGCGACGAGCAAGCCGGCGGCGGACAGAATCCCCCGCCGGCCAATCGCGCGCCGACCATCAGCGTCGCCACGTCGTTCGACGTGCTGGTCGGCCGTGCCGTGACGGTGACGCCCACCGCATCCGATCCCGACGGCGACACGCTGACGTTCTCGGTCACGAACAAGCCGAACTGGATGACATTCTCGACCAGCACCGGCGTGCTGGCCGGCACGCCGCAGGCCGGCGACGTGGGGTCCGTCGACGTCACGATCTCGGTGTCCGACGGACGCGGCGGGCAGGCCAGCGACCAGACCCGCGTCAACGTGCAGCAGCAGGTGGCGGGGCGCGCGACGCTGTCCTGGGATGCGCCGACCACGCGCACGGACGGCTCGCAGCTCACCAACCTGGCGGGCTTCAAGCTCTACTACGGCACCTCGTCGAACAACCTGAGCAACGTGGTCCAGGTCAATGATCCCGGCGCGCGCAGCTGGGTCATCGAGAACCTGACGGTCGGGACGTGGTTCTTCGCCGCGTCCGCTTATGACCAGTCGGGCATGGAAAGCACGCGCTCGAACGTCGCCTCCAAGACGATCGTCTGAAATAAGTCAGCTGCTGACAATTTTCGTCGCTATGTGGCGACAGGCGGCACGCGCGCGCCTGCGCACCGGCGCGGACAATGCCAGCAGCCTTTAGCAGGGGAATCGGGTCTAGAGAGACTCTGGTTCAGGTGTAAACGGCAAACCCGCCGCGAGGCGGGGACGCAAAGCTTCCGGTCTCACAGAGACAGCGGGGTTGCCACATGAGCATGATGAGAATTCTGGCGGCGGGCTTGCTCGCCTTGTCCATGGCCGGCTGCCTCGGGCAGGCAAGCGAAGACGCGGGCTCGCAGCCCTCGCCATTCACGCCGCCGCCGGCCAACCAGGCGCCGTCCATCGGCTCGCTGCCGGCACAGAACACGGTGACCGCGGGCACCGCGCTGTCGCTGCAGCCATCGGCCAGCGACCCCGACAACGACCCGCTGACGTTCGAGGTTGCGAACAAGCCGGGCTGGGCGTCCTTCGACGCCAACAGCGGCCGGCTCTGGGGCACACCCGGCGCCGCGAACGTCGGCACTTACTCGAACATCCGCATTTCGGTGCGCGATGCCGCGCACGTGACGGCAGGCAATGCCTTCAGCATCGTGGTCAACGCGGCCAGCACGCCGCCACCGGCCAACCGCTCCCCGGTGATCTCCGGCACGCCGGCGCCGTCCGTCACCGAAGGCGCGTCGTACAGCTTCACGCCGACCGCCTCGGACCCCGACGGCAACGCGCTGACCTTCTCGATCACGGGCCGGCCGGCCTGGGCATCGTTCGACACGGCCAATGGCCGCCTGTCAGGGACGCCGGGAGCCGGCAGTGCCGGGGCCTACGCCAACATCCAGATCTCGGTTTCCGACGGCTCGCTGTCGGCCACGCTCGCTGCATTCACGATCACGGTGCTGCCGGCCAACCGCGCACCGGTCATCAGCGGCAGCCCGGCGACCACCGGCCGCGAGGGCATCGCCTGGTCGTTCCAGCCGACGGCGAGCGATCCGGACGGCAACGCACTCAGCTTCAGCATCGCGAATCGCCCGGCCTGGGCCACGTTCAATGCGGGTACCGGCCGGCTGTCGGGCACGCCGCCCGCCGGCAGCGCGGGCACGTATTCCGGGATCGTGGTCTCGGTGAGCGATGGCGCGGC
Source organism: Steroidobacteraceae bacterium (assembly GCA_036554765.1). GTDB lineage: Bacteria > Pseudomonadota > Gammaproteobacteria > Steroidobacterales > Steroidobacteraceae > SCUD01. The sequence continues at coordinate 7,021 of DATBMQ010000199.1, forward strand.
ATCCGCGTCGCTGCCGGCGTTCTCGATCGCGGTCGCCGCGAACCGGGCGCCAGTCATCGGCGGCACGCCGGCGGCGACCGTCACCGCTGGCCAGGCCTACAGCTTCACGCCGACGGCCTCCGATCCGGACGGCAACGCACTCGGATTCAGCATCGTGAACCGGCCCGCCTGGGCGACGTTCAATACCGGCACGGGCCGCCTGTCGGGCACGCCGACCCAGGCCCAGGCCGCGCAGTACGTGGACATCCGCATCACCGTCAGCGACGGGATGGCGAGTGCGACGCTGCCCGCCTTCACGATTACGGTGGAGACCGGCAACCGGGCGCCGACCATCTCGGGTTCGCCCGCCACCAGCATCGTCGAGGGCCAGGCTTACTCCTTCACGCCGACGGCGTCCGACGCGGACGGCGACACGCTGTCGTTCACGATCACGAACCGGCCTTCGTGGGCGACATTCAACACCAGCACCGGACGGCTGTCGGGCACGCCGGGCGCGGGCACCGTCGGCACGTACTCGAACATCCAGATCCGCGTGAGCGACGGCACGGTCGAGGCGGCGCTGCCCGCGTTCTCGATCACCGTGCAGCAGGCTGCAAATGGCTCGGCGACACTCTCCTGGAATGCCCCCACGACGCGCACCGACGGCTCGCCGCTGACCAACCTCGCGGGCTACCGGCTGCGCTACGGCAACTCGTCGGGCAACTACCCGAACACGATCACCATCAGCAACCCGGGCCTCACGAGCTACGTCGTGAACAACCTCGCGAGCGGCACCTGGTTCTTCGTGCTCGCGGCCTACGACTCGGGCGGGCTGGAGAGCAGCAACACCAACCCGGTGTCCAAGACGATTCCATAACCACAAGATCGGCGAACCCCACCACTTGCCCCGGCGCCCGCGCGCCGGGGCTTGTTTTTGTGGTGCGGCCCGGTGCCGCAGGCTATGTTCGACCGATGTCCACCGAAACGCCCGTCGCGGCGGAGATTCCCTTTGCGGCGCTGTCGCCGGACGCCATCGTCGCCGCCATCGAGGCCGCGGGCTTCCCGAGCGACGGCCGGGTGCTGGCGCTCGGCAGCTACGAGAACCGCGTCTACCAGGTCGGGCTGGAGGATGCGGACCCGCTGGTCGTGAAGTTCTACCGGCCCGGGCGCTGGAGCGACGAGGCCATCCTCGAGGAGCACGAATTCGCGCTCGAGCTGGCGGGCGCCGAGATCCCGGTCGTGGCGCCCATCCGTGCCGGCGCCAGCGGCGGGACGCTGCTGCGGCATGCGGGATTTCGCTATGCGCTCTACGCGCGCCGCGGCGGGCAATGGCCGGAGCTGGCGACCGAAGACGACCGGCAGTGGATCGGCCGGTTCCTGGGCCGCATCCACCTGATCGGGGCGACCCGCCCGTTCCGGCACCGGCCGCGGCTCTCACCGGCGGCGATGGGTCGGGCGTCCGCGGCTTTCCTGCTGGCGGAAGACCGGATCCCGGACTACGTGCGCCACCGCTACCAGCGGGTCGTGGACGAGCTGCTCGATCGGGTCGAAGCGCAATTCGAAGCTGCGGGAACGCCGCGCTACCTGCGTATCCACGGCGATTGCCACCGCAACAACGTCCTGTGGACGGCAGCCGGTCCGCACTTCGTGGATCTCGATGACTGCATGATGGGCCCTGCGATACAGGATCTCTGGATGCTGCTGGCGGGCGATGCCGCGGACATGCGCTCGCAGCTCGACGACATCCTCGCGGGCTATGAGCAGTTCGCGAGCTTCGACCGCTCGGAGTCCCTGCTCATCGAGCCGCTCAGGGCATTGCGCATGGTCCATTACGCCGCCTGGCTGGCGCGGCGCTGGCACGACCCGGCATTCCCCCGGGCCTTCCCATGGTTCGGGGAAGCGCGCTTCTGGGAACGCCACGCGGCGGAGCTGGAGGAGCAGGCCATGGTGCTCGCGGCCTGAAAGGGCCGGAATATGTCGCCTGCGGCCCCGCCGGGCCGGGGCCGCAGGAAGCCCTGGGGACGGCGACCGTGGGGCAGGGCCCGGGCGCCGGCCGGGCCCCGGGCGCCGCCCCTGAAGCCAGGCAGGCGCAACGGCGGGCATCAGGTTACAATCCGCGCCCTTTTTGGGACCGTAACCCCTTGATTCAGAACCTTCGCAATATCGCCATCATCGCGCACGTGGACCACGGCAAGACCACCCTGGTCGACAAGCTATTGCGGCAATCCGGCACGCTCGACGCGCGCAAGCCCGTGACCGATCGCGTGATGGACTCGAACGCGCTCGAGCGCGAGCGCGGCATCACGATCCTGGCCAAGAACACGGCGATCCAGTGGCGCGACTACCGCATCAACATCGTCGACACGCCGGGACACGCGGACTTCGGCGGCGAAGTCGAGCGGGTGCTGTCCATGGTGGACTGTGTGCTGCTGCTGGTGGACGCCGTCGACGGGCCGATGCCGCAGACCCGTTTCGTCACCCAGAAGGCGTTCGTGCATGGCCTGGCGCCGATCGTCGTGGTCAACAAGGTCGACCGTCCCGAGGCGCGCCCCGACTGGGTGGTGAGCCAGACCTTCGACCTGTTCGATCGTCTCGGCGCCAGTGAGCGCCAGCTCGATTTTCCGGTCGTCTATACCTCGGCGCTGCAGGGCATTGCCGGATACTCGGCCACGGCCATGGCCACCGACATGACGCCGCTCTTCGAGACCATCGTCGCCCGCTGTCCGGCGCCGGACGTGGATGTCGACGGCCCCCTGCAGCTGCAGGTCAGCCAGCTCGACTACTCGAACTATGTCGGCTCGATCGGCATCGGCCGCATCCGTCGCGGGACGCTGCGCCGCGCCATGCCGGTCGCCGTGATCGATCGCGACGGCAAGGTGCGCAACGAGCGCATCGGCCAGGTATTCGGCTTCATGGGCCTCGAGCGGGTGGAGGTCGAGGAGGCGCGCGCGGGCGACATCGTCGCGTTCTCGGGGCTCGAGGCGCCGAAGATTTCCGACACCCTCTGCGATCCGCAGGCTGTCGAGGCGCTGCCGGCGCTGGTGGTGGACGAGCCGACCATCAGCATGACGTTCGAGACCAACAACTCGCCGCTGTTCGGCCAGGAAGGCAAGTTCGTCACCAGCCGGCAGCTGCGCGAGCGGCTGCTGCGCGAGATGCTCTCGAATGTCGCGTTGCGCGTCGAGGAGACCGATGACCCGGACCGGTTCGTGGTCTTCGGCCGCGGCGAGCTGCACCTCGGCATCCTGATCGAGAACATGCGGCGCGAGGGTTACGAACTCGCCGTCTCGCGCCCGCGCGTGGTCGTGAAGGAGGAGGGCGGCCGGAAGCTCGAGCCCTGGGAGCAGCTGACGGTGGACGTGGAGGCGGCGGCGCAGGGCGCCGTCATGGAGGCCCTCGGCGCGCGTGGCGCCGAACTCGTGGACATGATTCCGGATGGCAAGGGCCGGGTGCGGCTCGACTACCGGATTCCCTCGCGCGGCATGATCGGGTTCCAGACGGAATTCCGCACGATGACCAGTGGCACGGGGCTGATGTACCACGTGTTCGATCATTTCGGACCGGTGGTCGAGAAATCACTGGCGGAGCGGACGGCCGGCGTGATGATTTCGAATGGCCGCGGTCCGGTGCTGGCCTATGCGCTCTTCAATCTGCAGGAGCGCGGCAAGCTGTTCGTCGGCCCGGGCGACCTGGTCTACGAGGGCCAGATCGTCGGCGAGACCGCGCGCGAGGGCGACATGGTGGTCAATCCGCTGAAGGGCAAGAAGCTCACCAACATCCGCACCCAGAGCAAGGACGAGAACGTGCTGCTGACGCCGCCCATCCGCATGTCGCTGGAGCAGGCGATGGAGTACATCGGCGACGACGAACTGGTCGAGGTCACACCGCAGAACATCCGGTTGCGCAAGCGCTTCCTGCGCGAAGGCGAGCGCAAGCGGGCCGAACGCGTGGGCTGAGTCGCAGGTCACGGATCGGCCGCCGCCGAACCGCGAACGCGGTCACGTTCCGACCGCGGGCCTTCCCCTAGCATCCCTGCATTACGTCGCATTCTCCGGGATGCGGCTGCGCCGCTTTTTGGGGGCTGGGTGTCGAAACAGCGACCAGGCAACGTCGTGCATCTGAAGCGGGCTGCGGGTCCGCGGCCGGACGCCGCGCCGCCGGTGGCCGCGCCGCCGCCGGCGCCCGGACGCGGCGCGGACGACATCCACCCGGTGCTGGAGCGGCAGCTGCTGGAGGCCGCGGACACGCACGGCAAGATGCAGCTGCGCAAGCTGATCCAGATCGTCAGCCGCCAGTACGACGCGTTCGACAACGACCGCAGCAGTCTCGAGACCGTCCTGCAGCTCGCCTCCGACGAAACCAGCACGATCACTGAACGGCTCGAGCGCGAAGGGGCGGTGAAGCTGCAGGCGATTCTCGATCACGTCAAGGATGGCATCATCTCGGTGGACCATGCCGGCCGCATCGAGAGCATGAACCGCACGGCCGAGCGCTTCTTCGGCACGCGCCAGTCCGACGTGCAGGGCGAACGGCTGGATGCCCTGCTGCCCGACCTGGCTCCGGACGGCAATATTCCCGGCGCGCTGGCCGAGCTCGCGACGGCGCAGGAGAACACGCATTACGACCTGGCGGCGCGCGAGGTCGTTGCCCGGCACCGCCGCGGCGAACTGATGCCGGCGGAGGTGCTGGTCAGCCTGATGCAGAGCCGGCGCCACCGCAGCTACATCGTCTGCGTGCGCGACACCGCCGAGCGCTCGAAAGCCGAGGAGGCGCTCAAGGACAGCGAGGCCCGCTACCGCGTGCTGGTCGAGAACGCGCCGGAGGCCGTGGTCGTGCTCGATGTCGGCTCGGGCCGCTTCGTGGACTGCAACGACAATGCCGCGCAGTTCTTCGGCATGGCGCGCGAGGATCTCCTGAAGATCGGGCCCGAGGCCGTGAGCCCGTCCGAACAGGCGGACGGTACGCCATCCTTCGGCGTCACGCGCGGCCACGTGCAGCAGGCGCTGGAGGGCGGCGCGCCGGTGTTCGAGTGGCTGCACAAGCACAAGGACGGCAAGGTCATCCCCTGCGAGGTGCGGTTCGTGCGCCTGCCGAGCTCGAGCGGCAGCCTGATCCGCGCCAGCATCATCGACATCACCGAGCGCAAGCAGGCGGAGCTGGTGGCGGCCGGCGAGCGCCGGGCGCTCGAGAAGATCGCCTCCAGCGAGCCCCTGGCGGTCGCCCTCACGTCCATTACCGAGGTGGTCGAGCGCGTGCTGCCGCACGCACTCTGCTGCATCCGGATGTACGACCCGGTCCGGCGCACGCTGCACCACGTCGTGGGCGGCAGCCTGCCGCGCGAGTACGTCGCGCTGATGGACCAGTACCCGGCCGAGATCCGTTTCGGCTCCTGCGCCGCCGCGGTCGCGCTGCAGCGCCAGATCATCGTGCCGGACATCGCCAAGGACGCGCTGTGGGAATACCGCAAGGAGGCCGCGCTGCGCGCCGGCCTCAAGGCCTGCTGGTCCACGCCCATCACCGGCGGGGGCGGCCGCATCCTCGGCACCTTCGCGACCTACCTGAAGCGCACCGGCATGCCGTCGCGCCGCGACCTCGAGCTGGTCGGGCGCATGTCCCAGCTGGCCAAGATCGCGATCGAGCGGCGCCTGGCCGAGGACGCACTGCGTGAGAGCGAGCGCCGCTTCCGGGGGCTGTTCGAGAACGTGGTCGAGGGCGTCTACCAGGTGACGATGGACGGCTACCTGCTGTCGGCGAACCCGGCGCTGGTCGAGATGCTGGGCTACGACTCGCTCGAGGAGCTGCGCAACCTCGGCTCCACCGAGCGGCTGTACGTGGAGCCCGACAAGCGGCGCCAGCTCATCGAGCAGCTGGTCCGCGACGGCGAGCTGGTGGAGGCCGAATACGAGCTCAGGCGCAAGGACGGTAGCGTCATCACGATCACCGAGAACGCCCGCCTGAACCGCGACGAGCGCGGCCAGCCGGTCGGTTTCGAGGGCACCGTCACCGACATCACCGAACGCAAGCGCGTCGAGCAGCGCTTCTACGAGGAAAAGGAGCGCGCGGAGGTCACGCTGCAGTCCATCGCGGACGCCGTGATCACGACCGATCGCACCGGCACGGTGGACTACGTCAACCCGGTCGCCGAGAAGATGACCGGCTGGTCGGCGGCGGAGGCGAAGGGCAGGAACGTCACCGAGATCGTCAAGCTGGCCGCCGACGGCGGCCGGGAGCCGGTGAAGGACCCGGTGCAGGTCGCGCTCGCGAGCGGCGAGCCGCTGCACCTCGCCGACCAGACCGCGCTGGTGAGCCGCCGCGGGCTGGAGGTGCCGATCCAGGCCACCGTGGCCCCGATCCGCGACCGCTCGGGCCACATGGCGGGCGCGGTGATCGTCTTCAGCGACGTGAGCCGCGAGCGGCGCATGAAGCGCCTGCTCTCGTACCAGGCCGCGCACGACGCGCTCACCGGCCTGATCAATCGCCGCGAATTCGAGAGCCGCCTGAACAGCGCCATCGAGTCGGCGCGCACCGACCCCAACGTGCGCCACGCGATGGTGTACGTGGACCTGGACCAGTTCAAGGTCGTGAACGACACCTGCGGCCACCCGGCCGGCGACCAGCTGCTGCGCCAGGTCACCGGCCTGCTGCAGACCCGGGTGCGCGCCAACGACGTGCTCGCCCGCCTGGGCGGCGACGAGTTCGGGGTGCTGCTCGAGCATTGCACGCCCGAACAGTCGCTGCGCATCGCCGACTCGCTGCGCCAGGCCATCCACGACCTGCGCTTCCAGTGGGGCTCGAACACGATGCAGATCGGCGCCAGCATCGGCATCGTCGAGATCAACCACCACACGGAGAGCGTCGCGACCCTGCTGTCGGCCGCCGACATCGCCTGTTACTCGGCCAAGGACGGCGGCCGCAACCGCGTCCAGGTCTACGACCCGGCCAGCGCCTCGGCCCGGCACCGCGAGATGCGCTGGATGTCCCGCCTCACGAATGCCCGCGACGAAGGCCGCCTCGACATCGTGTTCCAGCCGATCGTGCGCGTCTCGGGCTCGGCGAAGACGCGGCCGCACTACGAACTGCTGCTGCGGCTGCTGGACGAGAACGGCTCGACCGTGCTGCCGGACGAGTTCATCCCGGCCGCCGAACGCTACAACCTGATGCCCTCGCTCGACCGCTGGGTGGTCGAGAAGGTGTTGCGCGACATCGTGCCATCCACGCGCGACGGGATCGAGGAGGCCGCGTTCACGGTGGCGATCAACCTGTCCGGCACGACGCTGTCGGACCCGGGCTTCCTCGAGTTCCTGGTGGAATCCCTGGAGGCGCACGAGCCGACACCGGGTGCGCTCTGTTTCGAGGTGACCGAGACCGCGGCGATCACCAACCTCGGCCATGCGAGCTATCTCATGCGCGAGATGGCCTCGCGCGGCTGCCTGATCGCGCTGGACGACTTCGGCAGCGGACTCTCGTCGTTCAATTACCTGCGCACGCTGCCGGTGCACTACCTGAAGATCGACGGCAAGTTCGTGCAGAACGTCGCCAGCGATCCGATCGACCGCAGCATGGTCGAGGCCATCGTGCAGATCGGGCGCGCCATCGGCATCGAGACCGTCGCCGAGCGCGTCGAAACGGTCGAGGTGCTGGAGACGCTGCGGCACATCGGCGTCGGCTACGCGCAGGGCTTTCTCTGCGGCCGGCCGGCTCCCATCAGCGGGTTTCCGCACCGGCGCCGGTGACATATCCGGGTTTCGCCGATTTGCGACAGGCGGCGGGCGGGAGCCGCCGCAGGCTGGCCTAGAATGGCGCCCATGCCAGTCTCGCCACTCGCCCGCTGGCCGGTTCGCGCGGCGCTCGCCCTGCTCGCGCTGCATTGCGCCGCCCCCGGCGCCGTGGAGATCGGGCCCGGCGACGACCTGCGCGCGGCCATCGCCGCGCTCGGCCCGGGCGGCGAACTGGTGCTGCGCGGCGGCACCTATGCCTTCAGCACCGGGTTTCGCATCACGGTGAATGGCACGGCGGCGGCGCCGGTGGTCATCCGCGCGAAGGCGGGCGAGCGTCCGCTCATCCAGCAGTCGAACGGCGGCCAGAACATCATCGAGATCTCGGGATCGAGCCACCTGATCGTGCGCGGCATCGCCTTCACCGGCGGCTCGCACGGCGTGCGGCTGATGAGCAGCAGCGACATCACGATCGAGGAGTGCGAGATCTACGAGACGGGGGACGTGGCGCTGTCGGCCAATTCGGGCGGCACCTACCAGCGCCTGCGGCTGCTGCGCAATCACATTCACCACACCAACGGCACCGGCGAGGGCATGTACCTGGGCTGCAACACCGACGGCTGCCGGGTGGCCAACAGCCTGATCGAGGGCAACTACATCCACCACACGAACCGCGCGACGGTCGAGCAGGGCGACGGCATCGAGTTGAAGGAAGGCAGCTACGGCAACGTGATCCGCGACAACGTGATCCACGACACCAACTACCCGGGCATCATCACCTACAGCACCGTGGGCAACGGCCCGGCGAACGTGATCGAGGGCAACGTCGTCTGGCGCACCAACGACAACGCCATGCAGGTGGCGGCGGACGCGATCATCCGCAACAACATCGTGCTGGGCTCGCCGGTCGCGTTCCAGTCGCACGAGCGCGGCAGCCCTTCGAACATCCAGTTCGTCCACAACACCGTCATCTCGAACGGCGACGGCGTCAACGTGCGCAACGTCACCGGCAGCGTGCTGATCGCCAACAACGCGGTGTACGCGCAGGGCGGCACCGCGATCCGCCTGATCAGCGGCAGCACCGGTCTCGTCACGCTGGCGGGCAACGTCGGCCAGGGCGGCCTGTCGGGCGGCAGCGGCGGTTACGTCAACGGCAATGGCATTGCCGCGGACTTCGTGGCGGCGCACTTCAACGGCGTGCCGCCGATCGACGTGTTCCCGAAGGCGGGATCGGCGCTCATCGGGGCCGCGGCACCCGCGCATGTTGCAGCGGTCGACTTCAATGGCACGAGCCGGACCGGTTCCGCGGACGCGGGAGCGTACCGGTTCAGCGCGGCCGGCAACCCGGGCTGGCGCATCGCCGCGGGCTTCAAGACGACGGGCAGCGCCGTCGCCGCCCCCAACCCGCCGACCAACGTCCGCGTCGTCGAGTAGCGCCGCCCCCCGCGCTCAGCGCGTGATGACGCCGCGCCGTGCCCCGGCGCGGTGCAGCGTGCAGCCCTTGAGTCCCAGCCGCCAGGCGGACTGGAACAGGCCGGGCACGCCGGACTCCGGAAAGCCGTCCGGCAACGCCACGGTCTTCGAGATCGCGCCGTCCACGAACGGCTGGATCGCCGCCTGCATCTCGAGCTGGGCCTGCGGGGCAATCTGGCTGGCGGTGAGGAACGCGTCAGGCGGCGGCGCCGGCGCGGCATGGCGCGCGCGCCAGGCCGCCAGCGCGTGGTCGAGCACGGCGAACTCGCGCGCCACGGCGTCCTCGCCCAGGACGTGCCGCGTGCCTTCGAGCTGGAAGATGGGCTCGATGCCGCTCGAGACGTTGCCGGCCAGCAGGCTGATGCTGCCGGCCGGCGCGATGGCCGTGAGGTGACTGTTGCGGATGCCGTGGCGGCGGATCGCCGCGCGGATGTCCTCCGGCAGCGCCCGGATGAACGGCCGCCCAAGGTACGCGTCCGCCCGGAATGCGGGACAGGGGCCGCGCTCGGCCGCGAGCGCGGCGGAGCTGCGGTAGGCGGCATCGCGGATCACCCGCATCGCCTCGGCCGCCAGCCGGCGTGCCTGCGGGGCGTCGTAGCGCAGCCCGAGCATGACAAGCGCATCGGCAAGGCCCGTCATGCCGAGCCCGATCCGGCGCGCACGCTGCGCCTCGTCGCGTTGCTGCGGCAACGGAAAGCGCGACAGGTCGATGACGTTGTCGAGAAAGCGCGTGGCGGCCGCGGCCGTCGCCGCGATGCCTGCGACATCGAGCGCCGCCTGCGGGCCAAAGGGATCGCGCACGAATGCCGGCAGGTTGATCGACCCCAGGTTGCAGGCGCCATACGGCGGCAGCGGTTCCTCGCCGCAGGGATTGGTGGCCCGGATCGTCTCGCAATAGCCGAGGTTGTTCTCGGCGTTGATGCGGTCGATGAACAGCACGCCGGGTTCGGCGCAGGCCCAGGCGCTGGAACAGAGCCGCTGCCAGACCTCCCGTGCGGCGACCGTCCGTTCGATCGCCGCCGGCGCAGGCGGCGCCGGGAACACGAGCTTCCAATGGGCGTCCTGCGCGACCGCCTCCAGGAAGGCGTCGGTGACCAGCACCGAGAGGTTGAAATTGGGCAGCACCCCCGGGTCGCGCTTCGCGTCGATGAACTCGAGGATGTCCGGGTGCGTCACCGCGAGCGTCCCCATCATCGCGCCGCGGCGCGCGCCGGTGGAGAGCATGGTGCTGCACATGGCGTCCCACAGTGCGAGGAAGGACACCGGGCCCGAGGCGGTCATGCCGGTCATGCGCGCGCGGCTGCCACGCGGGCGCAGCGGCGAGAAATCGTAGCCGATGCCGCCGCCGCGCTGCATGGTCAGCGCGCCTTCCTTGAGCGCATCGAAGATGCCCGCGATGGAGTCCTCGATCGTGCCCATCACGAAGCAGCTGAACAGCGTGACGTGGCGGCTGGTGCCGGCGCCCGCGAGGATGCGCCCGGCGGGGAGGAAGCGGAATCCGTCGAGGATGTCCCGGTACTCGCGCGCGCGGAGCCCGGGGTCCTTGTCGGCGGACGCGACTGCGCGCGCGACCCGGCGCCAGCTGTCCTCGATGCAGGTCTCCGGAGGACTTGCCCCGGGATCGCGGTAGCGGGCTTCCCAGACGAATCGGGAAACCTCGGGCCAGTCGGCGCCGGTCATGAGCGGCTCAGGGCCGGCGCACCGCCCGCCGTGTCGCGGAGGTGACGCGTACCCGCAGCGTCGCCGCGGGCAGGTGAACCCAGTCCTTCGCGACCTCCGCGGCGACACGCGTGCGCAGCCCCGCCGGCAGCGCACGCCGCAACTGGCCGAGTAAACGCGGCCCGGCCACCAGCACCAGCCGGTCGAATCCGGATTCCCGCCGGTTGGCGGCCGCGGCCGTGGCAATGCTGCGGGCAAATTCTGCCGCCAGCTGGCGGCGCGGCTTGCGCTCGCCGCCGGTTGAGTGATGGCCGACGGCGCCGCGCCTGCCGCGCGCCGGGGGCGCGCGATCGAACACGCGTCCCGGGCGATCGGATTTCAGGTCGCGGTCGTGCAGGTGCGCCGAGGGATTCTCGAGCGCGGCGGCGAGCCGCAGGGAGGCGCCGCGCATCAGGTAGATCCGTGCCTCGGCCTGGTCGGCGACGACGACGCAGGTGGGGGATCCGGTATTCATGGGCATCGAGGAAGACTAGCATCATCCTGCCAAC
>DATBMQ010000206.1:0-1682 GCA_036554765.1 Steroidobacteraceae bacterium
TCCGGCAATGCCGAGCGCTCCGCCGACGTCGCGCGCCACGCCGTGGACGTCGCGCACAAGGGCGGCGACGCGGTGCGCCGCACGATCGACGGCATGAACACGATCCGCGAGAACATCCAGGACACGTCCAAGCGCATCAAGCGGCTCGGCGAGAGCTCGCAGGAGATCGGCAACATCGTCGAGCTGATCAACGACATCGCCGAGCAGACCAACATCCTCGCGCTGAACGCCTCGATCCAGGCCTCGATGGCCGGCGAGTCCGGCCGCGGCTTCGCGGTGGTCGCGGACGAGGTGCAGCGGCTCGCCGAACGCGCGGGCCACGCGACGCGCCAGATCGAGGTGCTGGTGCGCACGATCCAGACCGACACCAACGAGGCGGTCGTCTCCATGGAGCGCACCACGACCGACGTGGTGGGCGGCGCGCTGCTCGCGGAGAACGCGGGCGCCGCGCTCGGCGAGATCGAGGACGTCTCGAACCAGATCGCGCAGCTGGTGCAGAACATCTCGGCGAGCGCCCGCCAGCAGGCGGCGACCTCGGCGCACATCTCGCGCACCATGCAGGTGCTGCGCGAGATCAGCCAGCAGACCGCCGACAACACCAGCGCGACCTCGACCGCCATCGGGCGCCTCGCGGAGATGTCGGCGCAGCTGCGCAAGTCCGCGGCCGGCTTCCGCCTGCCGCAGCAGCTCCCGCCGCAGGGCCGCAAGGGCAAGTCGGCCAAGGCGGCGCGGACCGACGACGGGGAAGCGCGCCGCGCGGCCGGCGCCGCGGGCTGAGCGGGCGTGGCCGACTACCCCTCGGTCAACGAGCAGGCACTGCACCTCGTCGCCCGCGAGCTCGCGGCGACCCTGAACGAGGTGCGCATCGCGCTCGAGGCGGCGGCGGAGACCCCTGCCGACCGTGCGCCGATCACCAGGACGGCCGAGCTGATGCACGGCGCGCGCGGCGTGCTGCGCGTGGTCGAGGTGTACGGCGCCGCCCTGCTGGCGGAGGAGATGGAACAGTCGGCGCGCTGGCTCGCCGGCAGCGACGCAGACGCGCGCCAGTACGCCGAAGGGCTCGACGCGCTGATGCGCGCGAGCGTACAGCTGCCCACCTACCTCGAGCGCGTGCTGGGCGGCGGCCGCGACCTCGCGCTGGTACTGCTGCCGCTCTTGAACGACCTGCGCGCGGTGCGCGGTGCGCCGCTGCTGTCCGAGGGCACGCTGCTGTCGCTCAACCTGAGCTCGGAGCGCGCGCCGCCCGCGGCGGAGCCGCCGGCCGCGCAGAAGGTCACGGTGGCGCAGTGGGCGCGGCGCCTGCGGCCGAAGTTCCAGGGCGGGCTGCTGGCGCTGATCCGTGGCGAGGGCCCGGACCAGGGCCTGGCCGCGCTCTCCGAGGTCGCGAACCGCATGGAGGTCGTCGCCACCACGGTCGCGGTGTACCAGCTGTGGTGGGTGGCGGGCGCGCTGCTCGACGCGCTGGCCGCCGGCGGCCTGGAGTCGAGCGTCACCGTGAAGCGCCTGCTCGGCCACGCCGACCGCGAGTTGAAGCGCCTCTACGCCCAGGGCGAGGAGACCTATGCCGCCAGCCCGCCGATCGAGCTGCTGAACAACCTGCTGTTCTACGTCGCGCGTGCCGCCACCCAGGGCGAGCGCATCGAGGCGGTGCGCGCCTCCTTCCGCCTCGACGAGCTGCTGCC
>DATBMQ010000261.1:0-6986 GCA_036554765.1 Steroidobacteraceae bacterium
TCCCAGCCCTTGCCGGTCGCGACGTCGTAGGTGCGCCCGACCGGCACGAACACCTCGAACTGCCGGCCGAAACGGTTGAAACCGCCGTAATGCCCGGCGCCGCGCGTGGTCGCGCCGACCTGCGTGGCGCGGCCGGTGAGCTTCAGCGCGTAGGTCAGGTGTTCGCAGGCGGATGCGGTGACATCCGTCAGCAGGTAGACCTTCGCCTTCGCCCAGGGCCCGGCGGGATCCCGTGGCGCGGCCCAATGGTCGTAGCGCCGGATGCCCGCCGGCGCCGGCTCGCGCCGCAGGCTGGGCAGTTCGTCGAACATCGCCTGCACCGTGTCGTTGCTGCGCTCGCGCGTGTCCATGCGCACCAGGCGCACGGGATTCCCGTAGAGGCGCGCGAACAGTTCGTCCATGACCGGCAGCGCACCGCCGAGGCAGGCGCGCAGGTCGAGCACCAGCGTATGCGCGCCCGCGTACTCGTCGAGGAACGCGGCCATCTGCGCGACCGCTTCCTCGGTGCCCGGCAGCAGCTGGATCGGCAGGTAGGCGACGCCGTCAGCGAGCCAGCGCGCCTCGCCGAAGGCCTTCAGCTCCTGGTGCAGGCGCTGCATTGCGGCGGGCTGTCCCGCGGCCGGGTCCGTCGCCAGCACCCGCAGGTGCGCATCGGCATGAATCGCGCGCAGCTCGCCCTCCCAGGCGGCAGCGAGGGCAGCCGGGTCGCCCATGCCGTCGTACGCGCCGGCCGCAGCGCGCTCGCGCAGTGCCGCGGCGTAGCGGCGCCCGACGTCCGGGAACAGGTAATCGCGCTGCAGCAGCGCGGCGAGTTCCCCGGCCGCCGCGCGGATGGCGGGCGGCGCCAGCGGCTCCGCCAGCGCCGGAACGGCCAGGGCGATCGACAGCGCGGCCGCGGCCACGCGGGTCAGGAGCGTCATGCGGGCAGTCCCCCGTGCAATAGTGCGAATCGTACTATAGGATGCGGCAGGTGACGAAAGGGTTGCAGCTCACCGAGCTCGAGGGCGCCGCGCTCGGCATCGTGCTGCGCGCCGGGGCCTGCACGCCCTATGCCGTGCGCCGCGCCTTCGGCAGCTCGCCCTCGCGCTTCTGGTCCGGCAGCGCCGGCGCGGTGTACCCGCTGGTGCGGCGCCTGGAACGGCGCCGGCTGATCGCCGCGCGCGCCGACCGCCGCGACCGCCGCGGCCGGCGGCTGATCTCCGTCACGCCCGCCGGCCGGCGCGCCTTCGAGGCCTGGCTGCTGGATGCGGACCGCGCCGCGGACTTCGGTTTCGACCCGCTGCGCACGCGGCTGTTCTATTCCGACCTGGTGCCCGCGGCGCGGCTCGCGCCCTTCCTGGCGGCGGCCGCCGGCCAGATCGCGGCCACGCGCGCACCGGCCGTGCCGGGCGCGCCGCACGTCGCGCGGCTGCACGACAGCTGGCGCCGCCTGCGCCGCGGCGCACTCGAGGAATTCAGGAAGTCAGGACGCCGGAACTGAGCCGGCGGATGCGCCTCAGGCCGCCCGGCGGGTCTCGGGGGCAAGCTCCGGCGCGCGTTCCAGGCGGCGGCGGTTCGTGATCATGCGATCGTGCAGCTCGCCGATGATCCCGGACGCCTTGCTGCAGTACACCGCCGGGACAATGGCGTGGATCATGCACACGATCCCGCCCCAGACCATGCGCAGCCCGAAGCCCATCGCGCTCGCGAAGTGCTGGAAATAGGTCTCGTTCACGGAAGCCGGATGCTCGGTGAACAGGCGGCGCCAGATATTCATCGGAGCAGTCTATCCTCGTGAAAATCGAAAAGCCTCCCATTTAGTGCGACGAAGTCCTGTCAGATTGGGAAATTTTGCTAATATCGTCCCATGACACCCCTCGACAAGCTCGACCGCCAGATCCTGCGGCTGCTGCAGCAGGATGCCTCCCTTCCCATCCAGCACATCGCCGACCAGGTCGGCCTGTCGGTCAACCCCTGCTGGCGCCGCATCCGGCGCCTGGAGGCGGAGGGCGTGATCCAGGGCCGTGTCGCGCTGGTGGAGCCGGCCAAGGTCGGCCTCGGTCTCACGGTTTACGTGCGCGTGAAGACCCGCGAGCACAGCGCCGCCTGGGCGCGGAAGCTCAACGAGGTGATCGCCGCCATGCCCGAGATCCAGGAATGCCATCGCATCGGCGGCGACGTGGACTACCTGCTGAAGGTCGTGGTGCCCGACATGGCGGGCTACGACCGGAGCTACAAGGAGCTGATCGAGCGGCTGCCGGCGCTCGCCGACGTCTCCGCGTTGTTCTCGATGGAGCGGCTGAAGAGCACGACCGGCCTGCCGATCCCCGACGAAACCTGAAACAATCGACGATCGATGTCCGTGATCGTCCAGAAATACGGCGGCACCTCGGTCGGCTCCGTCGCCCGCATCCACGCAGTCGCCGCGCAGGTCGCGCGGCTGGCCGGGCAGGGCCGCCAGGTCGCGGTCGTGGTCTCGGCCATGGGCGACTCCACCGACCGGCTGATCGAGCTCGCGCGCGAGGTCTGCCCGGATCCCGAGCCGCGCGAGATGGACGCGTTGCTCGCCACGGGTGAAATGGTCTCGACCGCGCTGCTCGCGATGGCGCTGAACGCCCGCGGCATCCAGGCCCGCTCCTGGAATGCGCTGCAGCTTCCCATCGACACGACCGCCCAGCCCGGCCGCGCGCGCATCGAGCGCGTGGAGTGCGACAAGCTCAAGGCCGACCTCGAAAAAGGCATCGTGCCGATCGTGTGCGGATTCCAGGGCCGCGCGGCGAACGGCGACATCACCACCATCGGCCGCGGCGGCTCCGACACGACCGCGGTCGCGCTGGCCGTGGCGCTCGACGCTGCCGAATGCCAGATCCTCACCGACGTGGACGGCGTCTACACGACCGACCCGCGCATGGTGCCGGAGGCGCGCCGGCTCGAGCGCGTCAGCTTCGAGGAGATGCTGGAGCTCGCCGGCCAGGGCTCGCGCGTGCTGCACCTGCGCGCGGTGGAATTCGCCTCGCGCTACAACGTCCGGCTGCGGGTGCTGTCGAGTTTCGAGCCCGGCCCGGGCACGCTGATCTGCCAGGAGGATGCGAAAGTGGAAGCCCCCGTCGTTTCCGGCATTGCCTTCAACCGCGACGAGGCCGCCATCACCGCGGCCGGCGTCCCGCACCAGCCCGGCGTCGCCCACGCGATCCTGAAGCCCATCTCGCGCGAGGGGATCGACGTGGACATGATCGTGCTGAACGCGCCGCGCGATGCGCGCGTGGACCTTTCCTTCACCGTGCACCGCGACGACTACGCGAAGGCGCTGGAGGTCGCGCGCCAGGCCGCGGCCCAGTACCCGGGCGCAACCGTCTCCGGCGACGACCGGGTCGCGAAACTCGCGGTGGTGGGGTCCGGCATGCGCAGCCACGCGGGCGTCGCGACCCGGCTGTTCGAGACGCTCGCGATCGAGTCCATCAACGTGCGGCTGGTCTCCACCTCGGAAATAAAGATCAGCGTGCTGGTCGAGGAAAAGGACCTGGAACGCGCCGTCCGGGCCCTGCACAAGGCCTACGGGCTGGAGAAATCCGCAAGTCCTTGATTTGACATATTGTCGTCCAGCCGGTTTGTGCTATCGTTCCCCGCGGCTGAGGGGCCTCCACGGACAACGACTACTAACCGGGAGTAAAGGGAATGCTCATCCTGACGCGCCGCGTCGGTGAGGCGTTGATGATTGGCGACAACGTCACGGTCACCGTTCTCGGCATCAAGGGCAACCAGGTCCGTATCGGCGTGCTCGCGCCGAAGGACGTGAGTGTCCATCGCGAAGAAATCTACGAGCGCATCCAGCACGAGAAGGAAAGCGGGACGGAGAACGGGAAAGCCCACACCCACACGATCCCCTGACCGCGCCGGCCGCGGCCTTTGCCGGGCTCGCGCCCGGTGAGTATCATTTGCGCCCCTTCCGGGAAGGAAGGGGCGAACCCGGAGAGATGGCCGAGTGGTCGAAGGCGCACCCCTGCTAAGGGTGTATGGGCCAAAAGCCCATCGAGGGTTCGAATCCCTCTCTCTCCGCCACTTCTCTTGCTGCATCCCATGAGAGGGATTCGAACCCGAGATCGATAATCATGCGGGTTCGACGGCTTCGCGCAGCAAGGTCAGCTACGCGTTCGTTCTAGCCTCAGGCCCAGTGCCGCCAGCATGAATGCCGCGCCGAAACCCAGCACGCCGGCATTGACGCCAACGAGCGTCAGCTCGCTGCCGTCGGAGTGCAGCATCGAACCGCCGTACGAGGCGCGCAGCACATAAGCGGCGAGAAAGCCGCCCGTCACTACGAACGTCAGTATTGCAGGCATCTTCAGATCGTTGCGAAACCAGGTAAGCCAGAGGCTCAGCAGGCCGATGGAGGTGTTCGATATGAGTTGCCACACCTCGTGCAGCCGCGCGTGCGGCGGCCATTGCGGGTTGAACACATGCGTGTCGTTGATCTCCAGAATGGGGACAGCGACGGCGTAGAGCGCGATGCCGATCGTGATGAGTACCCGGGCAATCATGAGTCACCACCGTTGGCGCCCAGGAAGCGCTCGATGAGGCTTGCCAGGTAGACGGGCGTTTCCTGCATCGGGTAGTGGCCCGACTCCGCGATGAAGGCGAACTCCACGTTGGGATACCAGGCGCCGAACGTCCTGCGCAGGTGATCCTCCTGGAAGCCCGGCAGATCCTGCCGCCCACCGATCACGAGCATGGGCGTTGCGATCCGGGTCTCGCGGACGTCCTGGGAGAAATCCGTCTCCAGCCACATAC
This sequence comes from Steroidobacteraceae bacterium, assembly GCA_036554765.1. GTDB lineage: Bacteria > Pseudomonadota > Gammaproteobacteria > Steroidobacterales > Steroidobacteraceae > SCUD01. The sequence continues at coordinate 4,765 of DATBMQ010000261.1, forward strand.
GGTAATAGGCTCTGAGCGCTGCTGCCGATGAGGTGCGCAGATGCCGTTCGGTCTTGGCGCGCCCCCAGGCCGGTGTGAGTCGCTGGCCGGTCAGCAGCGAGAAACCCTGCTCCGACAAGCCGCGCTCGTGGATCAGCTCCCACAAGAAGTGCTTCGTCGCCTCGTCCGCGGGATAGCCGTTCGCCGCGACCGGGGTGATGGCGACGATGCTCTTGAGCCGCTTCGAGCCGGAAGTTGCATCTTCGAGCGCCATGCGCTGAACCGCCATGCCGGTCATCGAGTGACCGACGGCGTGAAATCGAGTCCACTCCAGGCTGTCCGCCAGCGCGAACGCATCGCGTGCGATCTCGTCCGCCGTATAGGCCCCAGTCAATTGCAGCGACTTGCCGTAGCCGCGGACATCGGCAAATGCGTAGGTGTATGACTCGAGGTCGAGGTACGGAACCAGCGGCAGGTAGTTTGCCGAGTCACCCATCCAGTCGTGCAGGACCAGGACTTTTTCGCGCCCCTGCCCATACACGCCGTGACCCAGGACCGGCGAATGCCGGTCCTGGATCGGGCAGGCCAACATGGGCCTGGTCATGCCGATTTCCTCCACGCGCGGCCCGCGAACATGGCGTCGAGCGGCGTGTGCAGAAGGTGATTGGCGTAGTTGCTGAGCGTCTTCACGGCGATCGCGAGGATGATCTCGAACAGCTGCCGCTCTTCGTATCCCGCGCGCAGGAACGCCTGGACAACCGCGATCTTTGGCAGGCCCCGGGTCGACAGTAGCGTTGCCGTCATTTCGTTCAACGCGGCCAGTCTCGGATCCGCTATCGGCCGGCCGTTACGAATGGCTTCGATGACCGGCGCCGGCACCTTCGACACCTGCTCGGCCATGAAGCTGTGCGCGGCGACGCAGTACTCGCAGGCATTGCCCTGGCTGATCGTGAGCAAGACTACCTCCTGCTCGACCGGCGTGAAGCCGGAGTCCTTCCGGAACCGCGCGTAGCCGTCGAGGTAGGTGTCCAGCATGCCGGGCGAATTCGCCATGCCGGCATACATGTTCGGAATGAAGCCGGTCGCTTTCTTCGCCCGCTCGAGCGAGGCGCGGACGGCAGGTTCGGCGTCTTCCAGATTCCGTAAGGGAAGGGTCAATTTGTACTCACTGTTAATGTCGTTATCCTGGTGTCAATCGTTGGCGGCGACCGGGTTCGCCCGCAGGCCGTCGATCAGCCCGGTCGTCTCGTCGGTCGAAAGGACGGCGTTTGCCATGTAACGGAAGTTGACGAGGGCAGCCGCATAGCCGTCGCCTTCGGGAAGCTTTGCCGCTGCGGTGGCGTCGCGAACGACGGCCACTTCGAATCCCTGTTCCAGCAGCTCGCGCAGGTGCGACTCGGTGCAGAGGTTCGCCGACATGCCGGCGAGGATGACCTGGTCGATCCCGCGCTTGCGCAGCTGCAACACCAGGTCGTTGGTCTCCGGACCGAAGACCTTGTGCGGGCTCGCGATCACGGTCGCGCCGTCCTGGATGTACGGCTTGTATCGCTCAAGCCAATCCGCGCCTGATCCGGAGAAGCCTTCGAGGCTCAGCGAGTCCTTGCGATCGAACATGCCGATCTTGTGCATGAGCTTCTCGAGCGCGCCCTCGATCTGCCAGCCGTGGTCGGTTGGGTAGTAGTAGTGCGGGGAGACGAACACCGGCACGCCACTGGCTTTCGCAGCCTTCAGCAGACGCTCGATGTTCTCGACCGTGCCATGCTCGGTGACGCTCGCGCCGACAACGCCCCAGGTGACACCCTGCGGGCTCAGGAAGTCGTTCTGCGGGTCCGTGATCACGACCGCCGTGCGGCCGGGCTTGAGGACCATGTCGCTCGGCGGTAACGCGCGCTCCGCTGGTTCCGCGTAGGCGGGATTGGCGGCTGCCGCCTGGCCGTTTACGACGCCCGCCGCGACCAGGGCGACCGTGCCGGCCAGGACGCCGGCGCTGATGACCGACTGGCGATACGATCTCGCCCTCGCTTGGTTCACGAATCCAGGATCGTGCATAGCTTTTCTCCGTTGCTGACGTTGATATTTCGGAACATTTTGGAACGTTCGTTCCACTTGCCTCAAAAAAATGCCTACGGGCGGTCCGTTGACCGCGGCCCGATGCCAAGAAGCTTCAGCGCCAGCGCGATGGCCGCGAGCGGCGGCGCGACGCGCCACATGTCGGGCCAGGCACCCTTTCCGGCTCGGTCGAG
>DATBMQ010000184.1:0-2303 GCA_036554765.1 Steroidobacteraceae bacterium
AACGACGAGGCCAGCTACCGCTACCTCGCCGAGTCCATCCGCATGCACCCGGATCAGCAGGCGCTGGCCGCGATGATGCGGGATGCGGGGCTCGAGGACGTGCGCTTCCACAATCTCGCGGGCGGCATTGTCGCGCTGCACGTCGGCTGCGTGTACTGAGCGCCCGTGACGCCGGAACTGTTGAAGCCGCTGGAATCGCTGCTGAACCGCAACATCGCGGGATCGTCGCGCGCGCGCGGGTTGCTGTCCCGGATCGCGGGCCGGTCGCTGGAGCTGCGGCTCTCCGTCACGCCCCTGCGCCTGCGCTTCGTCGCCGGGACGGACCGCGTTTCCCTCGGCATGGGCGGCGAAGCGCCCGCCGATGCGACCATCGAGGGCTCGCCTTTCACCTTTGCGCGCCTCGCCATGGGCAATCCCATGCAGACCCTCCGTGCCGGCGGCGCACAGGTCACCGGCGACGGCGAAATCGCGCAGGGCTTCCAGCAACTCTTCGAGGCCGCGCAGCCGGATTTCGAGGAGGAGCTCTCGCGACTGACCGGCGACGTCGCCGCGCACCACCTTGCCAATCTCGCCCGCGATGCGCGGGACTTCGGCCGGCGCGCACGCGATACGTTCATGGAGAACGTCGCGGAGTACCTGACGGAGGAGAGCCGCGACGTGCCGCTGCGTGCCGAGGTAGAGGAATTCGTCGCCGGCGTGGACGCGCTCCGCGAGGCGACCGACCGGCTGGACGCGCGGCTGGCGGCGCTGGAGCGGCGCCGGTGATCTCGCTGCGCGTCGCCGGACGCCTGCTGACGATCCACCGCGTGCTGGTGCGCTACGGGCTCGACGACTTCGTGCGCGCCACCCACCTCTACCGGCCGCTGCGCTTCGTGTTCTGGCTGTCGCCCTGGACCTGGTTCCGGCGCCGCCGCGGCACGCGCGGCGAGCGGCTGCGGCGGGCGCTGGAGGATCTCGGCCCGATCTTCGTGAAGTTCGGCCAGGTGGTCTCGACGCGCCGCGACCTGTTGCCGCCCGATCTCGCCGACGAGCTCGCCAAGCTGCAGGATCGCGTGCCGCCGTTCCCGGGCGCGGCTGCGAAGGCCCGCATCGAGCAGGCGCTGGGGCGGCCGGTGACGGAACTGTTCGGAGAGTTCGAGGAGGAGCCGCTGGCCGCGGCATCGATCGCGCAGGTGCACGCGGCGAAGCTGCGCGACGGACGCGAGGTCGTGGTCAAGGTCCTGCGTCCCGGCATGCACGCGATCATCGGCCGCGACCTCGAGGTGCTGCACGCGCTCGCGGGGCTCGCCGAGGACTACTGGCCCGGCTCGCGCCGCCTGCACCCGCGCGAGGTCGTGGTCGAGTACGAGAAGACGATCCTGAACGAGCTCGACCTGATGCGCGAGGCCGGCAATGCCTCGCAGCTCAAGCGCAATTTCGCGGGCAGTCCGATGCTGCACGTGCCGGAGGTCCACTGGGACCTGTGTCGGCAGGAAGTGATGGTGATGGAGCGCATCCGCGGCGTGCCGATCTCGGAGGTGGCGCGGCTGAAGGAGCTCGGCACCGACATCCCGAAGCTCGCCGAGAACGGCGTGACCATCTTCTTCACGCAGGTGTTCTCCCACAATTTCTTCCATGCCGACATGCATCCCGGCAACATCTTCGTGGACGTTTCCGATCCGGCGAACCCGCGCTACGCGGCGGTGGACTTCGGCATCGTCGGGACGCTCGACCCGCGCGACCAGCTCTACATCGCCGGCAACTTCCTCGCCTTCTTCGAGCACGACTACCGCAAGGTCGCGGTGCTGCACCTCGAGAGCGGCTGGGTTCCCGCCGGCACGCGCGTGGACGAACTGGAGTCGGCGGTACGCACTGTCTGCGAGCCGGTGTTCAACAAGCCGCTGAAGGAGATCTCCTTCGGCGTGGTGCTGCTGCACCTGTTCGAGGTGGCGCGCCGCTACAACATGCAGGTGCAGCCGCAGCTGATCCTGCTGCAGAAGACGCTGCTGAACATCGAGGGCCTCGGCCGCCAGCTCTACCCGGAGCTCGACCTCTGGCAGACGGCGCTGCCGATCCTGCGTGCCTGGATGCGCGAGCGGTCGGGGCCGCGATCGTTGTTCCGCAGCCTGCGCAGCCACTGGCCGGACATCGCCGAGGCGATCAAGGTCATGCCGGTGATTGCGCGGCGCACGATCCGCCGCGCCTACGACGAGGAACTCGCCGTGCGCACCGAGTCGGAGACGCTCGACAAGCTGCGCGCGGAGCTGCGCAAGGACCGCCGCCGCAGCGACACCATCATCGCCGCCGCTGCCGTCTTCCTCGGC
>DATBMQ010000278.1:0-6373 GCA_036554765.1 Steroidobacteraceae bacterium
CTTCTCGGCGATGTCGAGCCGCGACATGACCTTGATGCGCGAGATCAGCAGCGGCGCGACCGCGCGCTTGGTCTGCAGCACCTCGCGCAGCACGCCGTCCACGCGGAAGCGCACCACGAGGCGGTTCTCGTAGGGCTCGACGTGGATGTCGGAGGCGTTCTCCTTGATGGCCTGCGTGAGGACGGCGTTGATCAGGCGGATCACCGGCGCGTCGTCCTCGCTCTCCATGAGATCGGAAGGCTCGGGCAGGCCCTCGGCCAGACCCGCCAGGTCGGTCTCTTCCTCGATGCCTTCGACGATCTGCCCGGCCTCGCCGCTGCCGCCCTCGTAGGCCTTGCGCAGCAGCTCGTCGAAAGCGGGGGCGGCGACCCGTTCGATCACCAGCGGGATGCCGAGGAAGCGGCGCAGCTCGGCGACCGCGGATGGCTGCGCGCCCTCGCGGTACACCACCTGCGCCCGGCCGTCGACCACCGCACGCACCAGCACACCGTGGCGCTTCGCGAACGCGAAAGGCAGCCGCCCGACGGGCGCGATCGGTTTCGGGGTGCCCGCGATCATCGGCGTGGTGGCCTCACTCGCCGCGGTTCTCGGGCGGCGTCGCGGTGTCCGGCGGTGGCGGGCCGGGCGCGGTGGGCGGGGCCGTCGGCCCGATCACCGGCGGCAGCGCGGGCGGCGATTCGCCCGGCATCAGGTTGACCCGCTCCTGCTGCTGCTGCAGTCCGCGCATGTAGTTGTACTTGCTGTTGGTCTCGACCGCCGTCTGCTGCTCGTCGCGCAGGATCTTGGGGCGGATGAACACCATCAGGTTGGTCTTGGTCTTCTGCGTATTGCGCACCCGGAACAGGTTGCCGAGCAGCGGGATGCGGCCGAGTCCCGGGACCCGCTGTTCGCTCTCGATCAGCCGGTCCTCGATCAGCCCGCCGAGCACGATCATGCCGCCGTCGTCCACCAGCACGCGGGTCGAGATGGTGCGCTTGCTGGTGACCAGGTCGGTGGACGACACCTGCGCCGCCGCGGCGGCAATGCCGGAGGCTTCCTGCTCGATCTTCAGCAGCACGGTGTCCTCATCGGTGATCTGCGGCGTGATCTTCAGGATGTTGCCGACTTCCTTGCGTTCGATGGTCTGGAACGGGTTGACGGCGCCACCGCCGCCGGTGCCTGTGTTGGTGAACTGGCCGGTCAGGAATGGCACTTCCTGCGCCACCTTGATCTGGGCTTCCTCGTTGTCGAGCGTGATGACCGAGGGCATGGACACGACGTTGGTGTCCCCGTCGCTGGCCAGCGCCCTCAGGATCGCCGCGAAGTTGGTGCCGCTGTCCTGCTGCCGCCCGCCGCCGATGGTCAGGCCGCCGGGAGCCGCGGTGACCGAGGACGGGTCGTCGATGCCCCGGGCAATGTCGGCCAGGCTGACGCCGGCCACCGGCTGGTTGAAGATCCCGACCAGGAGGTTGTCGCCGGAGCCGTCGATGATCCAGTTGACGCCGAGGTCGCGGGTCGCATCCTTGGACACCTCGACGAGCAGCGCCTCGACCAGGACCTGCGCCTTGCGGATGTCGAGTCGGTCGATGACCTGCATGAGCGAGCGCATGGCCTTGGGCGGTGCGGTGATCACCAGCGCATTGGTCTCCGGCTCGGCCCAGATCGTCACCGACTTGTCGGCGGCCGCCACCGCGGTCCCGGCCGCGCCGGGCTGCCCGGCAGCAGACGCGGTGGCCTGTTCCTTGAGCTTGCTCGCCAGCTTCTCGGCGTCGGCGTAGCGCAGGTAGCGCACCTGGGTGTCGCCGCCGGTCTCGAGCGGCGTGTCGAGGTGGGTGATCAGGGTGCGAAAGCGCAGGCGCTGCGAGGCTTCGCCGCTCACCAGCACGCTGTTGGTGCGCTCGTCGGCGACCACGCGGCCCCCGCCCGCGCCCTCGGCGCCCTGCGCGGCGGAGAGCGCATTGATGACGCGCACGATCTCGCCGGCCGACGCATGCTCCAGGCGGATGACCTCGAAATCCCCGTCGCCGGTGCGGTCGATGCGCTGGACGATGCGGATCATGCGGCTCACGTTCGAGGCGCGGTCCGAGATGATCAGGATGTTGGCCGGCACGTAGGCGGCGAGGTGCGCCGACTGCGGCATCATCGGCCGCAGGATCGGCACCAGCTGGGCGGCGCTGACGTTCCTGACCTGCACCACCTGCGTGACGATCTCGTCCGAGGTCGCGCTGATGCGATCGGGCAGGTCGTTCGCCGGCAGCTGGCGCGCATTGGCGTCCGGCAGGATCTTGATCACCGTGCCCGACGGCACCGCGATGAAGCCATGCACCTGCAGGATCGCCAGGAAAGCCTCGTAGAAGGCGTCCGGCCCCATCGGCGTCGTGGACAGCATCGTCACCTGCGCGCGCACGCGCGGGTCGACGATGAAGTTCCGGCCGGTCACCTGGCTCACGGCCTCGATGACCTGCCCGAGGTCCGCATCCTTGTAGTTCGGCGTGATCTGGGCGCCCTGCTGCGCGGCGGCCGCCAGCGGCAGCGCCAGGGCGAGCACCGAGGCCCAGCGTGTGAATCGCTTCATGCGTCGTTCCTCGGGAGGCGGGGCTTCATTCGGTGACCTCGTTGCCCGGCGGCTGCTGCGCGTCCTGCATCGGCTGCACCTGCTGCGCGATCGTCGCGGGATCGACCGTCAGCTGCTGCTGCTGGCCGTTGCGGTCGATCGTGAGCGTCACGGCCGAGCCCTGCCCGATGCCGCGCAGGATCTCGATGCCGCGGTTCGGGTCGTCGAGCGCCGCGCCATTGACCGCGGTGACCAGGTCGCCGGGCTGCAGGCCGAGGCTCGCGAACTGCGCACGGTTGCGGCCCGGGTACACGCGATAGCCGCGCAGCGAGCCCCCGGCGAATACCGGCTGCGGCCGCAGCAATTCGTTGGCGGCGGCCGGATCCTGCGCCATCAACTGGCGCACGCTGTCGGCGAGGCTGGCTTGTGGCGCCGCCGCCGGCACGCTGGCGGAGGCAGCCGCGCCGCCCGCACCGCCGGTCAGGCGCGGCAGCAGCAGCGACTCGCGCGCGCCATTGCGATCGAGTATGACGCGATCCGGGTACACGGCCAGCAGGCGGGTGCCGCCGGGCAGCGACGCCCCGGTTGCGTAGACGCGCGCCGACTGCCCGCTCGCGCCGATGATGGCCCAGCCTTGCTCGGGGTCGAGGCCGGCGAGCGTGCCGGCCAGCGTCAGGTTGGCCGAAGTCGCAGGGGCGTCGCCCGGATCGCCGGTGGCCGCCGCGATGCCGAACAGGTGGGCATTCACGATCGCGGTCAGGTCCACCGCCGGCGCCGCGCCCTCGACCGACGGCGGCAGCGCCGGCAACTCAGGTTCCGCGGAGCCGAGCACTCGCCAGAGCAGCGAGGCGAGCTGGGCCGCCAGCAGCACCACGAACACCAGCGTCGCGAGGGCCGGGCCGGCGTTCGCCACGCCCGCGCGCAGGCCGCCCGCGGGCTGCCGCAACGGCGCGATGATCCTGTCGACCAGCTGCATGCGCAGGCCCCCCGGAACCGTCCTCCCCCCGAAGCGTCCCATGATACGGGCAGGCGGCGCGCGGCCACAAGGCGGCTGGAATCTGGAAAATTAAGCAATGGCAGGCACTTGTGCGACACTTCTCAAACGCGACTCGTGCCCGCGCCGGCTTGCCGCGATCGCGATTGCGTCACTTGTGCGGGGCCGCGCGCGGCCCCTAAATTGGACTGACGGCGGCGGACGGCGAACGTGAGCGGCGACGAGCAACGGGACAGCGGACAGGGCGGGCAGCATCTCCTGGTGGAGGAGGCGCCGCCGCAGCTCAAGAAGCCGCCGCTGTACCAGGTGGTGCTGCTGAACGACGACTACACGCCGATGGAGTTCGTGGTGGACGTGCTGGAACGCATCTTCGGGCTCGACAGGACCCGCGCGACGCGCATCATGCTCGAGGTGCACACGCGGGGAAAAGGCGTCTGCGGGGTCTTCACATTCGAGATCGCGGAGACGAAAGTGGCCCAGGTGACGACCTATGCCCGCCACCACCAGCATCCGCTGCTGTGCACGATGGAGGAGACCTGAGTGCTGTCGAGTGAACTCGAGTACTGCCTGAACGAGGCCTTCCAGAAGGCCCGCGACGCGCGCCATGAGTACATGACGGTGGAGCACCTGCTGCTCGCCATCCTGGACGCGCCGCGCGTGCGCGAGATCCTGAAGTCCTGCGGCGCGGACCTCGCGCGCCTGTCGGGCGAGCTGCAGAAGTTCATCGACGAGACCACGCCGGCGCTCGCCGCCGACGACGACCGCGAGGTGCAGCCGACGCTGGGCTTCCAGCGGGTGCTGCAGCGGGCGGTATTCCACGTGCAGTCGAGCGGCAAGAAGGAAGTCACGGTCGCGAACGTGCTGGTCGCGATCTTCAGCGAGAAGCAGTCGCACGCCGCCTACCTGCTGTCGATGCAGGACGTGTCGCGGCTCGACGTGGTCAACTTCATCTCGCACGGCCTGCCCTCGACGCCCGATGCGCGCGAGCCGCCGCGCGAGGAAGGGACGCCCGGCGAGCGCGAGGGCGCCGAGGACAGCGGCGCCGCGGCACTGGAGAAGTACACGGTCAACCTCAACACGCTGGCCGCCGCCGGCCGCGTGGACCCGCTGATCGGCCGCCAGCTCGAGGTGCAGCGCACGGTCGAGATCCTCTGCCGCCGGCGCAAGAACAACCCGCTTTACGTGGGCGAGGCGGGCGTCGGCAAGACCGCGATCGCGGAAGGCCTGGCGCGGCTGGTGGTCGAGAAAAAGGTTCCCGAGGTGCTCGCGGACTGCACCATCTATGCGCTCGACATGGGTGCGCTGATTGCGGGCACCAAGTACCGCGGCGATTTCGAGAAGCGCCTCAAGGGCGTGGTCGGTGAGCTCAAGAAGCGCCCCGGCGCGATCCTGTTCATCGACGAGATCCACACCGTGATCGGCGCGGGGGCCGCCTCCGGCGGCGTCATGGACGCCTCCAACCTGATCAAGCCCGTGCTCGCCTCCGGCGAGCTGCGCTGCATCGGCTCCACGACCTACCAGGAATACCGCGGCATCTTCGAGAAGGACCATGCGCTGGCGCGCCGCTTCCAGAAGATCGACGTGGTGGAGCCCACGGTCGCCGAGACGATCGAGATCCTGCGCGGCCTCAGGACCCGCTTCGAGGAGCACCACGGGGTGACCTATGCCGACGAGGCGCTGGTGGCCGCGGCGGAGCTCTCGGAGCGCCACATCAACGACCGCCACCTGCCGGACAAGGCGATCGACGTGGTGGACGAGGCGGGCGCCTCGCTCCGGCTCAAGCCCGCGGGCGAGCGCGAGACCACGGTCACGGTCGCGCACATCGAGGCGGTGGTGGCGCGCATCGCGCGCATCCCGCCGAAGAACGTGTCGCTGTCGGACCGCGAGATGCTCGCCAACCTGCAGCGCAACCTGAAGCTCGTGATCTACGGGCAGGACGCGGCCATCGACGCGCTCGCGGCCGCCATCAAGATGTCGCGCGCCGGTCTCGGCAACGAGCGCCGCCCGGTCGGCAGCTTCCTGTTCGCCGGCCCGACCGGGGTCGGCAAGACCGAGGTCACGCGCCAGCTCGCGATCGCGCTCGGCGTCGAGTTCCTGCGCTTCGACATGTCCGAGTACATGGAGCGGCACACGGTCTCGCGCCTGATCGGCGCGCCGCCGGGATACGTGGGCTTCGACCAGGGCGGGCTGCTGACCGAGGCGATCGCCAAGCAGCCGCACTGCGTACTGCTGCTGGACGAGATCGAGAAGGCGCACCCGGACGTGTTCAACCTGCTGCTGCAGGTCATGGACCACGGCACGCTCACCGACAACAATGGCCGCAAGGCCGATTTCCGCCACGTCATCATCGTCATGACGACGAACGCGGGCGCCGCCGAGATGAGCCGCGCGAGCATCGGCTTCACGCCGCAGGACCATGCGCCCGACGGGATGGAGGCGGTGCGCCGCATCTTCGCGCCGGAGTTCCGCAACCGGCTGGATGCCATCATCCAGTTCGCGCCGCTGGACGGACCCACGATCGAGCGCGTGGTCGACAAGCTGCTGCTCGAGGTCGAAGCCCAGCTCGAGCAGAAGGCGGTGGCGCTGTCGGTGGACGACGCCGCCCGACGCTGGATCGCGGAGAAGGGCTACGACCCGAAGATGGGCGCGCGCCCGATGGCGCGGGTGCTGCAGGAGCACGTCAAGCGCCCGCTGGCGGAGGAACTCCTGTTCGGCAGCCTCGCGGTCGGCGGCAGCGTGCGGGTCACGCTCGCCCCCGACGGCAGCGGCCTCGCGCTCGAGTGCCGCCCGGCGCGCACCCCGGAACTGCTGGGTCAGGATTGATTAGGGACGTTTCCCGATTACCG
>DATBMQ010000014.1:0-6856 GCA_036554765.1 Steroidobacteraceae bacterium
GCACCGAGACGTCGCCATCGGCGAATCCCGGCAGCAGCGCGACGTCCACGGGCCGGGCGAGCCGCAGCGCCTGCGGCGCGAAGCCACAGGGCTCCGATTCCATGCCGGCGGCGGCGAGGCGCGCGCGGTAGTCGTCGCGCGCGGTGCGGCGCGCATTCACCCGCAGCCACATCGGTGGCTCGGCATTGCCGGCAGCGGCGATCTGCTCCCATTGCGCCGGCCAGTCGCGCTCGAGAGCCGCGAGCAGCCATGCCGGATGCGCGAGCCGCGCTGCGCGATCCGCGTGCGCCGCCGCGACCACAGCATCGCGCTCGCGCTGGAAGCGCCGCAGCAGCGCATTGACGAGGCCCTTCGCGCGCGGGTGGCCGAGCGCGGGCGCGGCCTCCACCGTCTCGGACACGGCCGCGTGCGGCGGCGTCGCGCCGTGCGCGAGCTGGTACAGGCCGACGAGCGCGAGCGCGCGCACTTCGCGCGGCAGCGGCGCGTCCGGGCGGTCGAGCAGCAGGCCGAGGATCGCCTCGAGTTCGGTGAACCAGCGGATGGTGCCGAAGGCGAGCGACTGGATGGCCGGGCGCGAGGCGCCCTCGCGCGCCTGTTCGGCGACCGCCGCTTCCAGCCGCCGGCCGCGCGCGGCCACCTCGACCACCGCGCGGGCCGCCGCGGCGCGGATCGCGGCTGCCTCGGGCAGGCTCAGGCGAGCACCCGTCCGGCGAGCGGTCGCGAACCCGCGAGTTCCGATGCCTCGATCACGCGCCGGCCGGGCAGCTGCACGCGCTTCAGCACCAGCGCCCCGGCCCCCGCCGCGACCACGATGCCATCCGCGCCGGCGCGCAGGACCGTGCCCGGCGCCGCGCGCGCGGGATCTTCGATCGCCCGGGCCTCGTGGATCCGCAGCTGCTCGCCGTCGAGTGCCGCCTCCGCGACCGGCCAGGGGATGAAGGCGCGCACGCGCCGCGCCAGCACTTCTGCCCGTTCACGCCAGGCCAGCCGCGCCTCGGACTTCGACAGCTTGCGCGCATAGCTCGCCAGCGACTCATCCTGCGACTCGAACGTCGCGCGGCCCGCGGCCAGCGCATCCAGCGCCAGCACGGCCTGCGTGGCGCCGAGCGCCGCCAGCCGCGCCTCGAGCTCGCCGGCGGTCTCGTCGGCGCCGATCGCGGTCTGCTCGCGCCGCATCACGGGGCCCGTGTCGAGGCCTGCCTCCATCCGCATGATGCTGATGCCGGTCACCGCGTCGCCCGCCTCGATCGCGCGCGCCACCGGCGCGGCGCCGCGCCAGCGCGGCAGCAGCGAACCGTGGATGTTGATGCAGCCGAGGCGCGGCACGGCGAGGATCGCGGGCGGCAGCAGCAGGCCGTAGGCCGCGACGACCATCACGTCCGCGGCGTATGCGGCGAGCCGTGGCGCGGCATCCGGCGCGCGCAGCGTCTCCGGCTGCTCCAGCGCGAGGCCGAGCGATTGCGCGAGCTCCTTCACGGGACTCGGCGCGAGCCGGCGTCCGCGGCCGGCCGGCCGGTCGGGCTGCGTGTACACGACGGCCACGCGATGGCGCGAGGCCGAGATCGCGGCCAGCGCGGGAACCGCGAAGCCGGAAGTGCCGGCGAATGCGACCGCCAGGCCTGGGTGCATGGCGGCGGGGGCGCTCAGATCACGGGAGCGTGGGCGGGCGCGGCTGCCCCGCCTTCCGCGCGCAAGCGCTTGTCCTTCTCGATCTTCTTGCGCACCCGCTGGCGCTTCAACTCCGAGAGATAGTCCACGAACAGCTTGCCGTCGAGGTGGTCGATCTCGTGCTGCACGCAGATCGCGAGCAGCCCCTCGAGGTCCTCCTCGAAGGCCTTGCCGTCACGGCCCAGGGCCCGGACGCGGACGCGCTCGGCGCGCGGCACGTCGTCGTAGTAGCCCGGCACCGAGAGGCAGCCCTCCTGCGAGGTGGTCGAACCGTCCTGCGACAGGATCTCCGGGTTGATGAAGACGCGCGGCTGGTTGCGCCCTTCCGAGACGTCGGCGACCAGCAGGCGGCGGTGGACGTCGACCTGGGTCGCGGCCAGGCCGATGCCGTTGGCCGCGTACATGGTCTCCAGCATGTCGTCGATCAGTTCACGCAATGGCGCGTCCACGGCCGCCACCGGGACGGCCCTGGTGCGCAACCGGGGGTCCGGATACTCCAGGATTGTGAGGCGCGTCATGGGAGAGGGGCCTGGGTTACGTGTATCTGGCAGGTGAATGCTGCTAAAGTTCGTCGAACCATGGACTTACGTCGGACTCCGGAGGCGATTATACGGTCGTCCGGCCCGGCCCGGCAGTCTGGGAGCACTCGCATGCCATCGTCCATCCTGAACATTCCCCTGGGCCCCGCCCGCCGCATGGCGGCCGCCGCGCTGGTCGCGCTCGCGATCGCCGTACCCGCCACCGGCCAGCAGGGCATCGACCGCAGCGTCATCCCGGTGTCGCCGGACGCCCCTTCGACCTACGTGGTCCAGCCGGGCGACACGCTGTGGGACATCTCGGCGAAGTTCCTCACCGATCCCTGGTACTGGCCCGAGATCTGGCACATCAACCCGCAGGTCGAGAACCCGCACCTCATCTATCCGGGCGACACGCTGGCGCTCACCTGGGTGGACGGGCAGCCGCGGGTGACCGTCGCGCAGGGCGGCGCCACGCGCCTGTCGCCGCGGGTGCGGGAACATCCGCTGTCGGAGGCGATCCACGCGATTCCGTACGACCACATCGCGGCATTCATGCAGCGGCCCGCCGTGCTCTCCGAGGAACAGGTCCGCGGCGCGCCCTACGTGGCGCACGGCCGCGACCACCGGCTGGTCTCGGCGGCCGGCCAGGAAGTCTACGTGCGCCGCCTCGGCAGCGCCGCGCTGGGCAGCCGCTACAGCGTCTACCACGTCGGTGACGAGCTGAAGGATCCGGACGACGGCGACGTGCTCGGCTACCAGGGCCTGTTCGCGGGCGAGGCCGACCTCAAGCGCTCCGGCGACCCGTCCACGATGCTGATCGTGGACTCCGCGCGCGAGACGCTCGACGGCGACATCCTGGTGCCTAGCGCGGGCGACCCGAAGATGGACTTCATCCCGCGTGCGCCGAAGTCGAAGGTCGAAGGCACCATCATGTCGGTGATCGACGACCGCACCGTGGTCGCCGGCTACGACGTCGTCATCATCAACCGCGGCACGCGCCACGGGCTCGAGCCCGGCCACGTGCTGACGGTCTGGGAGGCCGGCGAGGAAGTGCGCGACATCACCCCGCACCCCGAGAGCCGCACGGTGCAGCTGCCCGACGAGCGCAACGGCATCGCGATGGTGTTCAAGTCCTACGACCGCATGAGTTACGGGCTCATGATGGCATCGGACCGCGAAGTGCACGTCGGCGACGCCGTCCGCTCGCCCTGACCCGCAGTCCTGTCTCCTGAACGAACGACGCCGGCCACGAGGCCGGCGTTGTCGTTTCGGGCCTGGCGCTTGCGGCATCGTGTGTCAGCGAACGGCAGGCGGTCGGGATCCCTGCTCGCTCGCTCAGGCGCGGCGACCGCATTCGCTCGCTCGCAGGATCCCGACCGCCTGCCCATCGTGCGACACATCACGCTACGCAGGGCGAGCCCGAAATGCCGTCAATGCGCAGTTTCCACGATTGCCGGCGCCGCATATATATGTAAGCTGGTCACACGTTCACGAGGCGGGAATTTCGTGAACGGGCTTTTCCGGCACGACGGTGACGGAAAGGAGGCGCATCAAGAGGTTCGAATCTGGTGCGCACGCCGTAAGGTCGCTGGACACGGCGGAGGCCCACAGTTGGGCTGCCTGAGTCGGGCCCGTCCGACGAGGGGAAGATGACCGACAGCGCCGGCGCAGACTCCGAAAAGGGCATTGCGCGGCATCGAAACGAGACCGGTCATCGCCAGCGGGTCAAGAACCCCCGCACGCGGCAGCGCTGCCGCTACGGGGGTTCGGCTTGTCCGGGCCCGGCATAATCGCGCCATGAGCCCCTTCCCGACCTTCACCACCCACCTGGAGTGCAGCGCCACCGGCCGGCACTACCCGGCGGACACGCTGCAGGGCCTGTCCGCGGCCGGCAAGCCACTGCTGGTGCGCTACGACCTGGCCGCCGCCGCGCGCGCGCTGACGCGGCAGGCGCTGGCGGCCCGGCAGGAGGGCGGCTTCTGGCGCTATCGCGAACTGCTGCCCGTGCGCCGCAGCGAGAACGTCGTCGCGCTCGGCGAGGTGACGACCCCGCTGGTGGAGCTGCCCGCGCTGGCGCGCGCGGCCGGCGCCCGGCGCGTCATCGTCAAGGACGAGGGCCGGTTGCCGACCGGCTCGTTCAAGGCGCGCGGGCTCGCGCTCGCCGTGTCGATGGCGAAAGAGCTGGGCATCGCGCGCATGGCGATGCCGACCAACGGCAACGCGGGCGCGGCGCTCGCCGCCTACGCCACGCGCGCCGGCATCGAGACCTTCGTGTTCTGCCCGGCCGACACGCCGGAGATCAACGTGCGCGAGATCGCGCTCGCCGGCGCCAGGGTCACGCTCGTGGACGGGCTCATCAACGACTGCGGCCGGCGCGTGGCCGAGGGCCGCGAGCGCATGGGCTGGTTCGACGTCTCCACGCTCAAGGAGCCCTACCGCATCGAGGGCAAGAAGACCATGGGCTACGAGCTTGCCGAGCAGCTCGGCTGGAACCTGCCCGACGTCATCTTCTACCCGACCGGCGGCGGCACCGGGCTGATCGGCATGTGGAAGGCATTCGCGGAACTCGAGTCGCTCGGCTGGATCGACGCGCGCCGGCCGCGCATGGTCGCCGTGCAGGCTGCCGGCTGCGCACCCATCGTGCGCGCCTGGCAGGCCGGTGCGGACCACGCGGAACCCTGGCAGGACGCCCGCACCTTCGCTGCGGGCATCCGGGTACCGGCGGCGATCGGCGATTTCCTGATCCTGCGCGCCGTGCGCGAGAGCCGCGGCTTCGCGATCGCAGTGGACGATGCGGCGATTGCGGATGCGCTGGCAGAGGTCGCGGGCCGCGAGGGCCTGCTGCTGTGCCCGGAGGGCGCGGCGACCTACGCCGCCTGGAAAGCGGCGCTCGCCACAGGCCAGGTCGACCCCGGCGAGACCGCCCTGCTCTTCAACTGCGCGAGCGGACTCAAGTACCCCCTGCCGCCGGCGGCGACGGCGGCCTGAGTCGAATCTGGCCGCTTGCGGGCGATTTGCGCCGCGGCGGGCACCCGGACGCCGTCCAAGATGGCGCGATGGACCCAGGCCCTGCCCCAGGAACGTCCGGCTGGGCGCTGCTGCACACCGGTGACCCGCGCTACCCGGCGCAGCTCGCCGCCGTGCGCGGGTGCCCCGACCCGCTCTTCGTGCGCGGCGATCCCGCGGCGCTCGCGCTGCCGCAACTCGCGATCGTCGGCAGTCGCGCGGCCTCCCCGGCCGGCCGCGAGACCGCATTCGAGTTCGCGGCCGCGCTCGCAGCCCGGGGTCTCGCGATCACGAGCGGGCTCGCCGCCGGCATCGACGCCGCCGCGCACCGCGGCGCGCTGGCGGCGGGCGGCGTGACGATCGCCGTCTGCGGCACCGGCCTCGACCGCGTGTATCCCGCGGAGCACGCGGGCCTCGCGGCCGAGATCGCGCGCCGCGGCGCGCTGGTGTCCGAATTCCCGCCCGGCACGCCGCCGCTCGCAGAGAATTTCCCGCAACGCAACCGGCTCATGTCGGGGCTGTCGCGCGGCGTGCTGGTGATCGAGGCAGCCGCCCGCTCCGGTTCGCTGATCACCGCGCGGCACGCCGGCGAGCAGGGCCGCGACGTGCTCGCGGTGCCCGGGTCGATACATAACGCCCTGGCGCGCGGTTGCCATCGCCTGATCAAGGACGGCGCCGCGCTGGTGGAGACGCCCGACGACGTGATCGCGGCACTCGGATTCCGCGGTTTTTTTCCCGCAAATCCCGCGTCTTGCGGCGCCGCAGAAGCGGAAGTTCCCGGCGCCCGGTTGGACAGCGACACGGAAATACTGTTGAATGCGCTCGGTTTCGAGCCGGCGGACCTCGACCGGTTGGTCGAACGGACGGGATTCCCGCCGCAGGCCGTCGTCTCGAAGCTGCAACTGCTCGAGCTCGAGGGCCGGGTCGAGTCGCTGGCCGGCGGGCGTTTCAGCCGGACTCCACCGAGGCGCACAAGATGAAGGACAGCGTGCTCGACATCCTGATCCACCTGTTCGAGAACTTCCTGGACGCCGAGGACGACGACGCGCCGGACCGCGACGCGCTCAAGCTGGAGCTCGAGCAGGCGGGCTATCCCGACGCCGACATCGAGCGGGCGCTGAACTGGCTCGAGAGCCTCGCCGCCGATCCCGAGCGCGCGCTCGGCGAGGGCACGGCGCGCGCCGTGCGCGTGTTCAGCGGCCAGGAGCAGGTGCGCCTCGACACCGACGTGCGCGGCTACCTGATGCACCTCGAGAACCTCGGCATCCTGTCGGGCGCGCAGCGCGAGGTCGTGATCGACCGCCTGCTCGCGCTGGAGGCGGACGACATCGACATCGAGCAGCTCAAGTGGGTGGTCCTGATGGTGCTGTTCAGCCAGCCCGGCCAGGAGAACGCCTACCAGCGCATGGAAGACCTGGTGTTCGACGAACGCCGGGACGCGATGCACTGAGCGGCGTGGGCGCCAACCTCGTCATCGTAGAGTCGCCCGCCAAGGCGAAAACGATCAAGAAATACCTCGGGCCCGAGTTCGAGGTACTCGCTTCCTATGGCCACGTCCGCGACCTGATCGAGAAGGAAGGCGCGGTCGATCCCGGGCGGGACTTCGAGATGAAGTACCAGCTCATCGAGAAGAGCAAGCCCAAGGTGGACGCCATCGAGCGCGC
>DATBMQ010000036.1:0-3605 GCA_036554765.1 Steroidobacteraceae bacterium
GGCAAGAAGGTCGATCCGTCGAGCGCCGCGTACAAGAGCTACGGCGCGCACCTCGAGAAACTGCACGACCAGGTGCTGGCAGCCGTCGGCGGCGGTACCAAGGTCTACGACTACAACGTGGTGTTCAATGGCTTTGCGGCGCTGCTGACGCCGGGTCAGGCGGAAATGCTCCGTGGACAACCAGGCGTGCTGAACGTCTGGGAAGACGAGAAACTCAAGCCGCATACCCAATCGACACCGCAGTATCTCGGTCTCACGGGCGGTAACGGCCCCTGGTCGCACGGCTTCGTCGGCGAAAACATCGTCATCGGCATGATCGACAGCGGCGTGCAGCCGGATCATCCCAGCCTCGCGGACGTACCGACGCACAAGAAGGGCGACAAGGGCCCGAAAATTCCCTACGGCCCACCGCCCGCGAGCTGGACCGGCACCGGTTGCGACTTCGGCAACACCGCGTTCAACCCCAACGATGCGCCGTTCACGTGCAACAACAAGCTGCTCAAGGCGCAGTCCTTCTCCGAGGGCTTCCTGCTGGGCGACGAACCCGAAGACGTTTTCGCCGAAGGTGAATTCCTCTCCGCGCGCGACAGCGACGGTCACGGCACGCACACCACCACCACCGCCGGCGGCAACAACGGCGTACCGGCCGAGATCGATGGCGACTTCGTCGGCACCGTGAGCGGCATGGCGCCGCGCGCGCGCATCGCGACCTACAAGGTTTGCTGGGAAGCGCCCGATGCGGATGACAGCGGATGCGCCGCGTCCGATTCCATGGCCGCCATCGACCAGGCGGTCGAGGATGGCGTGGACGTCATCAATTTCTCGATCGGCGGACTTTCACCCAGCTTCACGAGCCCGGACGATATCGCCTTCCTGTTCGCCGCCGATGCCGGCGTGTGGGTTGCGGTCTCGGCCGGCAACGATGGCCCGAATCCGGCAACAATCGGTTCGCCCACAGGCGTGCCGTGGGTGACCGCCACCGGTGCCATCGAGGACAACGAGAACTTCGGCACCGGCCTGCGCGTCAATGCGCCGGCCAGCATCGCGGCCACCTATGAGGGCATTGAGGGCGCGGGCCCGGTGACGCTGGCCGAGACGGGCGACATCACGGCGAGCGTGGTCCCCGCGGCGCCGCTCGACGGCTGCACTGCAATCACCAACGGTGCCGCCCTCGCCGGCCAGATCGCACTCGTGATCCGCGGCGTGTGCAACTTCGACGTGAAGTACAACAACGCCGCCGCCGCCGGCGCGCGTGCCATCGTGGTCTACCAGGACGGCGCGGCGCCTGGCCGCTTCGACCCCTTCATCATGGCGGCGGACGGCACGACCATCCCCGGCATCATGATCGGCTTCGCCGATGGCGACCTGATCAACAGCACGGCCGCGGGCGCCACGGTCAACGGCACGCTGAGCCCGACGATCCAGATTCCGCGCAACAACCGCATCACCGGCTTCTCTTCGCGCGGACCGAACGTGGGCGCGCCCGACATCATCAAGCCGGACGTCGCCGCGCCGGGCGTCAACATCATCGCCGGCGAGACGCTGTTCCCGAATGCGAATGCGGGTGGCGGCGAGTTCTTCCAGTTCCTGAGCGGCACATCCATGGCGAGCCCGCACACGGCCGGGGTATTTGCGCTGCTCAAGCAGGCGCATCCGGACTGGTCGCCCGCTATCGCGCGTTCGGCGCTGATGACCACCGCGCGCCACAATCTCAAGAAGAGCTTCGGCGACGACAGGGCGGATCCCTTCGACATCGGCGCGGGCGTGATCGTGCCGCGCGAAGCGTTCGACCCGGGACTCGCCTATGACGCCAACATCTTCGACTACGTCGCGTTCATGTGCGGCGCGGAGAACCAGACGCAGATCTTCCCTGCGTCGCTGTGCCAGGCGCTCGCGGATGCGGGCTTCTCGCTCGATGCGAGCGAGCTCAACCTGCCCTCGATCGGCATCGCCGAGCTCATCGCCAGCGAGACGGTGACGCGTACGGTGACCAACGTGGGCAAGAACCGGGCGCACTACGAAGTATTGGTGAAGAAGCCCGCCGGCATCGACGTGCAGGTATCGCCGCAAGTCCTGCGCCTGCGGCCGGGCGAGTCCGCGAGCTACGAGGTGACCTTCACGGTCAAGCGGCGCGCGACGCTCAACCAGTGGGTATTCGGCTCGCTGGAGTGGTGCAGCGGCGATGACACGGTGCGCAGCCCGATCGCGGTGCGGCCGGTGCCGATTTCGGCTCCGGCCGAAGTGCGCGCCGAAGGCACGCCGGGCTCGGTGAGCTTCGATGTGTCGTTCGGCTATACCGGCGACTACGCCGTGAACGTGAACGGCCTCACGCCGGGCACGCGCGCCACGGCTGACCTCGTGGATGGCGACGACGCGGCGTTCCTCTTCACGGTGCCGGCCGGCACGACGTTCGCACGCTGGGCCATGTACGACGACGACGTCGGTGCACAGAACGACGTCGATCTCGTGCTGTTCCAGCAGGTCGGCACGGCCTTCGTGCCGATTGCCTCGAGCGGCGGCGGCAGCTCCGAAGAGGAGATCAATGTCGCGAATCCCGCGCCGGGCAATTACGCGATCCTGGCGATCGACTTTGCGACCGACCCGGGACTCACGCCGATCGCCGTATTCAACTACAACCTCAACGGCACGGACGCGGGCAACACGACGCTCACGCTGCCGGCCAGCGCGGTCGCGGGCGCGACTGAGCCGGTGACGGTGGAATGGACCGGCCTGCCGGCAAATACGCGCAGCCTCGGCATTCTCAGTCACTCGGACGGCACAGCCACCATTGGCACCACCGAGCTGCTGATCAATACGCAGTAAGTCCAATTCAGGACGCCAGCCGCCCACGGATGAAAGTCCGTGGGCGGTTTTATTTCAGGTCAGTCCTTCTGAAACGGCGGGCACGGCATCACCCGGTAGCGATCCGTGTGATACGTGTACGTGCGCCCATGGTAGGTGAGAGTCAATACGTTGCCGCTTACTGGCACCGCCTTGTAGCTCTGCCCGGGCTCCGGACAGCCGAGGCTCAGGTCCTGCCAGACCACCGGCTTGGCATCCGCTATCGAGATCTGATCCGCGGATACTCCGAGCCGGCGTGCGAGGTCGGCGCGCGCCAGTGCCTCCATGCGCTCGATCGTCACTGGCACCTCCACCTTCGGCACCGACTCCTTGGCAATCTCACCCGCCTCGCGGTCACAGACAAAGGCGCTCTTCTCCGCCATGTGCACCTGGTAGGTCGTACCGGCGTGACGAAGCACGGCCAGATGCCCGGGCGTGATCACCTGCATGTACAAGAAGTCGGGCCGCGGACAGCCCAGGCTCGAGTCGCGCCACTCGATCGGTGTGATACTCAGCACTTCGACATCGGCGGCCGGATCCTCGAGGTGCTTGCGCAGTGTCTCGACGGCGAGCTTGTCGAGATCCCGCGGCGCGCCGGGCTTCGCGGCCGGCGTCGCGGCGGTCGCAGTCACGTCGCGCTCCCCGGCATCACTCGCACAGGCACTGACGCTCGTGAGTGCCAGGGTCAGCAGGCAGCAGACAATCGGTCGCTTCATCCTTTGCTCCATGGGGTGAATCGGTGCCGTGCACTTGGTTATCTTTGC
>DATBMQ010000041.1:0-4302 GCA_036554765.1 Steroidobacteraceae bacterium
CCGGCGCCGGTGACGCTGCGGCTCGTGACATTGCCGAAGCTGTCGTAGGCGAGGCCGATGGCGACCTGCCACTGGCTGCTGCCAGGTTCGCGCTGGATCTGCGTGGGCCGGCACTTCGGGCCGTCCCAGACCTGGCCAAAGCTGCGCGT
The DNA here is from genome assembly GCA_036554765.1 of Steroidobacteraceae bacterium. Lineage (GTDB taxonomy): Bacteria > Pseudomonadota > Gammaproteobacteria > Steroidobacterales > Steroidobacteraceae > SCUD01. The sequence continues at coordinate 150 of DATBMQ010000041.1, forward strand.
GACGGCGCCGCCACCTGCCAGGGAGTGGGCCGACATGAGCTGCGTGCCTTGCGGGCGGCCAAGGCACCAGTTCGCGGTGTCGTTGAGCACGCCCCCGTGCACCGTCCGCAAGGTTGCGCTCGCGCCCGGATTGGCACCGCTCGCACCCTCCGTGATGGTCGTCGTCTCATCGGTGACGAGGCCGGACGTCGGGTCGATTGCGGCCACCGTGCGGTTGAGGGTCGCAATCTCGACGCCGTCGTGGATGCCGCCGGATTCACGACGGCGGATCGTCGTTGCGGACGCGTAAGGGAAGCGGCGCAACGCCGCGCCGCTGCCGATAGTCATCGCGGCCCATGTGTGGGAGGTTTCCGAGACCGGCTTTCCGGAAGCGGAACGCGACACGATCGCTGCCGGCAGTCCGGTGAACGGGTAATCCTGCCGTCGCGTCTCCTCGATGGTCGCTTGGACACCGCCGGTCATGATCGTCGCCATGCGCTTCGCGAAGCCGAGACTGCCGCGGCCGAGAAGATTCCGGCGCAACCCTTCATATGAGTAGCGCGTGACGGCGAGCCCGCCGGTGCCACTACCGTCCGAGCGCGCCAGCTGCGACACGACCAGCGCTGGCGACTGCACGGTCTGCTCGGGGTAGGCGGCGTCCGGACCCCTCGTGTAGCTCGATGCGTCCGTCAGCGGACGGTACGTGAATGCCGCCGCGACGCCGAAGCCGTCTGTTGCCGAGAGCAGCAGGTCAGGTATCGGCCCATTGCGCAGGCGCAACCGCAGTTGACCGCCGACCTGTTCCAGCAGGTCACGCAAGCCATCGCCATTGGCGTCGGGCGCCAGCGCGGTGAACGCGCCGCCATGCGGCAGCCCGGTGTCCACGATCGTTGTGAAAGAATCGCCGTTCGAGATCGCGACCTGCCAGGTCGTCGCACCGCGCAGCAGGATGTCGTCTCGGCCGTCGCCGTTCCAGTCGTGCGCGGACAGGTGCGCGTTGCCGGTCCAAACAGGTCCCTGGAGTTCCACACCAGACGGCCCGATGCCGCATCCGTTGATGCGGATGCGCAGGCGACTCGTGTAGTGCTTGTACGCAGTCTCCGGGCAGCCGTCACCATTGATGTCGAGCGTCGTGATGCCGTAGAACGAGCTGTCGAAGTACTCGGCAGCGTACGTGGTCGCGGAAATGCGTGCGATCGAGTAGGTCTCTTCCATCAGCAGGTCTTCGTTGCCGTCCCGGTCGAGGTCCAGTCGCTCGCCCGGCCGGCCGAGGAACGTTCCGCCCTCGGGATACTCGTAGCTGGTCGCCAGCGCCTGCTCGTAGAGCGTCGCGGGCAGCGCCGAAAACCCACCGGTGGGAAGCCCGTATCGCACGCGAACCATCAGGCTGTTGCCGTTGTAGTTTGGAACTTCGGACCAGGCGATGTCGCCCAGCCCGTCGCCGTTCATGTCCAGGCCGCGGTAATCCGATACCTGCAGCGGCGTCGCGAAGTCGGTGACGATTGGCACACCCAATCCGGCTGCCGTCCCCGGTACGACCTGCCAGCGGTGGGTCGGCGAGATCATCAGCAGGTCGCTGCGGCCGTCGCCGTTGTAGTCGAAAGGCACGCCGATGCCGTTCGGGCTGGCAATACCGCTGTTGACCTCGGCGCCAAGGTGACCGTCGCTGCGGCCCAGCCGATAGCGGACCGTCGCCGCCTCCATGGTGCTGCCGCCCGCCCAGACCACGTCGTCGATGCCGTCACCATTGAGGTCGGCGGTATTCAGCAACAGGTGAGTTTGCAGGGCGCTGAATGCCGGCATTTCGGCGGTTGCGACCGATGCGCTGGCGAAACCTGCAGTGCCGTTCTGCCACGCGAATTCAGTCGGGGCCAGGCAGTCGGCGACATTCCTGCCGCACTCGCGGATGGCGGAGAGGCGACTGCGTCCGGCCGCCGACAGCGCCGGCTCGTAGTCGAGTTCGTAGCGTCGCACCACGGAGCCTTCGTGAATCACATCGATGCGGTCGAGGCGCACGACCTCGCGGATCGGCGTGCCGGCGACCCAGGCGATGTCCACTTCGTTGCTCGGCCGGGATTCGTAGATGAATGCGACGCGATGCGCCGCGGCGACGCCCGCGCCCGGATTCGAGTTGTAGCGAACTTCCGAAATGCGAAACGAGCCGTTCGCAAGATCCTCGAGGTACTGGAAATCGATGACGTTGCCGGAACGGTCGCGGATTCGATTCAGGGCCCAGACGCGCGCGCCATTGACCGGATTGGGAACCGTGCTGGCGTCGATGCGGGAATCCGCGGTCGCGCCGTACTCGAACACGCGGCCGTCGGCTGCCTCGATGACGAAGTAGTACGGAGCCCAGCTCGCGCCGGCCACGGAGCGAATGCGCGCGAACGATTCGATCTCGGTGCGGTACTCGGCGCCGGCGGCTCCATAGCTGAGCCCGTTGACGAGCACGAGCCGCTGACCGTCGAGGCACAACCGGTCCTCGGGCGAGGCGGACAAGGCGGCATTGACACCATCCTGCGCGATGGTGCGCGGGCAGCGGGCGATCTGCGAGAGCCCGCCGATGCTCCAGCCGATGCCGAGCAGACCGCCCCGTGACCGGTGGCGGTACTCGAGCGAGAGGCCGGGCGTCAAACCGTTCGTCCCGGGAGGCAGCGTGATCGGCATCGTGTAGGCCGCTTCTCCGTCGGCGTCGACGAATGCCGCGCCGGGCGTCCGGCCGATTCCGGCCTGCGCGCCGGTGGTGGCGACCAGGGTGAGTGCGAGCACGATGAAGGCGCTGCGGCGCCACGCATTGGGCAGTTCCATTGCCTTTTCTCCCAGAGTGCCCGACTCCCTGTCGGGTCATGACACGCTATTCCCGGCGGCCGGGCGCGGCTCGCTGCTTTTCTGCCAGGAACCCGGTCTTTCGCTTCGCCGGCACCAGTGCGGAGCAGCGAGGGCCAGGGATGCGCCGCCGCGGTGCGTGCGGCGATTCCGCTTGCCGCAAGTGCCTGATTTACCGCGCGGCGCCGTCTCGGCATAGAATCTGCATCAGTACCGCGGGTAGCCCACCTACACGCAGGAGCCGTTCATGAAGCTGGTCACCGCCATCATCAAGCCGTTCAAGCTGGACGACGTCCGTGCCGCCCTGTCCGAGATCGGGATCTCCGGCATGACCGTCACCGAGGTGAAGGGCTTCGGCCGCCAGCGCGGCCATACCGAGCTCTACCGCGGCGCCGAGTACGTGGTGGACTTCGTGCCCAAGACCCGCATCGAGGTCGCCGTGCGCGACGACCTGGTGGACCAGGTGACGGAGGCCATCATCGGCGCGGCCAAGACCGGCAAGGTCGGCGACGGCAAGATCTTCGTGACCACCATCGAACGCGTGATCCGCATCCGCACCAGCGAAATGGACGAGGCCGCGCTTTGAGCGACGCGGGCGAGAGCGTCAAGTCGGTCTCGCTCGATGCCGCCCTCGCCAAGATCGCGCTGGCGGGCGCGCGCCGGCACGTCTTTCTCTGCACCCACGGCGACTGCGCGCCCTCCGAGCAGGGCGAGGCCTCCTGGAAGTTCCTCAAGCGGCGATTGAAGGAAGTCGGCCTCGCGGACGCCGCAGGCGGCGTGCTGCGCACCCGCGCGGACTGCTTCCGCATCTGCCGCGAGGGGCCGATCATGGTCGTGTACCCGGACGGCGTCTGGTACAAGCAGGCGACGCCCGAGAACATCGAGCGCATCATCCAGCAGCACCTGATCGGCGGCACGCCGGTTGCGGAGCTCAGGTTCGCGGAACACCCCTTGCGATGAAGGCGGTCCGGGTACACGGGTACGGCGGGCCGGAGGTCCTGCGCTTCGAGGACGTGCCGCCGGACGAGCTGGGCCCGCGCCAGGTCCGCATCCGCCACACCGCGATCGGCGTCAACTTCATCGACACCTACGAGCGCAGCGGGCTCTATCCAGCGACGCTGCCGGCCGTGCTCGGGCGCGAGGGCGCGGGAGTCGTAACCGAAGTCGGCGCCCAGGTGACGCAGCTGAAGCCCGGCGACCGCGTGGCCTACGCGAGCAATACGGCAGGTGCCTACGCCGAGGAGCGGGTGCTCGACGCGAGCCGCGTGGTGCCGCTGCCGGCGACGATTCCGGACCCGCAGGCCGCGGCCATGATGCTGAAGGGGCTGACCGCCTGGTTCCTGCTGCG
>DATBMQ010000048.1:0-9716 GCA_036554765.1 Steroidobacteraceae bacterium
TTCACCGATTCCCTGGTGCGCGGTTTCGGCATGCCGCTGGCGTCGCTGCGGGCGCTGCGCGCGACGGGCCTGCTCGCTTTCGACCTGCTGCGCCCGGTGAAGCAGGAGTTTGCGCGGCGCACGATGGGGCTCGCGGGCCGGCAGCCACGGCTGGTGCGCGGCCTGCCGCTGGTGGGCCGCGCATGAAGCACGATTTTGACCTGGTCGTGGTCGGCGGCGCGATGGCTGGCGCCGGTGTCGCCGCGCTCGCGGCGGCGGACTCGCGCACGGCAGGCCAGCGCATCGCTTTGCTGGAGCCGAAGCCGGCCGCGGCCCCCGCCGCCGCCGATCCGCTCGACCTGCGCGTCTCCGCCCTGTCGCATGCCTCCCGCCAGCTGCTGGTGAAGACCGGCGCCTGGACGGCGGTGCAGGCGCGCGGCGCCTGCGCCTACCAGCGCATGGTCATCTGGGAAGAGCGCGGCGAGCCCACCGGCCGCGACGCGCTGGTGTTCGACGCGGCGGAACTGGGCGAGCCGGATCTCGGCTGCATTGCGGAGAATCGCGCGGTGCAGGCGGCGCTGGCGGACTCCGCGGTCGCGCACGGCGTCGTGCTGCTGCGCGCGGGCCTCGCGACGATCACGCCGGGCGGCGATGCGATCCGCGTCGCCACGACCGATGGCCGCGAATACCGCGCCGGTCTCGTGGTCGGCGCCGACGGCGCCGAGTCCGCCGTGCGCCAGCAGGCGGGGATCGACGTGCGTGCGTCCGACTACGGCCAGCGTGCGGTGGTCACGCACCTGAATTGCGAGCACCCGCACGCGGACACCGCGTACCAGCGTTTCCTCGACACCGGGCCGCTGGCGCTGCTGCCGCTCGCGGACGGGCGCGTGTCGCTGGTGTGGTCCACGACTCCGGAGATGGCCGAGGACCTCGTGCGCTGTGACGAGGCGCAGTTCGCCGGGCGGGTGACCCAGGCATCGGCCGGCGTGCTCGGGCGGCTGGAGGCGACGACCGCGCGCGCCTCGTTTCCGCTCAGGCTGCTGCACGCGCGCCGCTATGCCGCGGATCGCGTTGCCCTCGTCGGCGACGCCGCGCACACGGTGCACCCGCTCGCGGGGCAGGGCATCAACCTCGCGTTCCTGGATGCCGCCGCGCTGGTGGACGTGCTGGGCGACGCGCTCGCGGCCGGCGACGATCCCGGCGAGCTGCGCGTGCTGCGCCGCTACGAGCGCTGGCGCAAGGCCGAGGCGCTGCCGGCGATCCTGCTGCTGGACGGCCTGAAGCGACTGTTCTCCGGCGGCGACGAGCTCAAGTCGCGGCTGCGCCGCGGCGGGCTCGGCCTGGTGCAGTCAGCGCGTCCGGTGAAGCGCCTGCTGATGCAGCGCGCGCTCGGCATCGCGGGCGAGGTGCCGGCCTCGGTGCGCCGGCCACCCTCATGACCTGAGATCGACGTCCTTCGTCTCGCGCAGGGTCAGCAGCCCGACGATGCCGGTCATGGCGGCGATTGCGATCGGGTACCAGAGCCCGTAGTAGATGTTGCCGGTGACGACCACCAGCGCGGCCGCGAGGAATGGCAGGAAGCCGCCGAACCAGCCGTTGCCGATGTGGTACGGCAGGCTCATCGACGAGTAGCGGATGCGGGTCGGGAACAGTTCCACCAGGAAGGCCGCGATGGGTCCGTACACCATCGTGACGTAGATCATGAGCAGCGTCAGCAGCGCGACCGTCGCCACCCGGTTGACCCGCGCGGGATCGGCCGCGGCCGGGTAGCCCGCGGCCTCCAGCGCCGCGCGGTAGGCGTCCGCATCGAAGCCCTCGAGCCGGTTGCCGGCGATGGTCGTGACCACGTCGTGGCCGGCCTCGGCCGGGCGCTGGTCGTAGCTGACGCCTGCCTTGGTCAGGAAATCGCGCGCCTGGTCGCAGGGCGTCGCCGGCCTGGCGAAGATGCGGAAGTGGCAGTCGCGCGCCGCCACCGCGACCGCGGCGCGCTCCTCGAACTCCGCCAGCGCCGGGTTCACCGCATGCGTGAGCCCGTGGAAGACCGGGATGAAGGTGAGCGCGGCCAGCAGGCAGCCGGCCACCATGATGCGCTTGCGCCCCAGGCGGTCCGACAGTCGCCCGAAGAACACGAAGAAGGGCGTGCCGATCACCAGCGCGATCGCGATCAGCACGTAGGAGCTCTGGAAATCGAGCTTCAACGTGTTCTGCAGGAAGAAGAGGGCGTAGAACTGCCCCGTGTACCACACCACACCCTGGCCCGCGGTGGCGCCGAAGAGCGCCAGCAGCACGATGCGCGCGTTGCCCCAGCGGGCGAAGCTCTCGGTGAGCGGCGCGTGCGACAGCCGGCCCTCGGCCTTCATCTCCGCGAACACCGGGGACTCTTCCAGCTTCAGGCGGATGTACACCGAGATGCCGAGCAGCACCACCGAGAGCAGGAACGGCAGCCGCCAGCCCCAGGTCTTGAACGCCTCCTCGCCGAATCCCAGCCGGCAGGCCAGGATCACGGCCAGCGACAGGAAGAAGCCGAGCGTCGCCGTGGTCTGGATCCAGCTCGTGTAGTAGCCGCGCTTGCCGGGCGGGGCGTGCTCGGCGACGTAGGTCGCCGCGCCGCCGTATTCGCCGCCGAGCGCGAGGCCCTGGGCGAGGCGCAGCGACACGAGCAGGATCGGGGCCCAGATGCCGATCTGCGCATAGGTCGGCAGCACGCCGACCAGCGCCGTCGACAGGCCCATCACCACGATCGTGATCAGGAAGGTGTACTTGCGCCCGACCCGGTCGCCGATGCGCCCGAACAGCAGCGCGCCCAGCGGGCGCACCGCGAAGCCGGCGCCGAAGGTGGCGAGGCTCGCGAGGAAGGCCGCGGTGTCGTTGCCTGGCGGGAAGAACAGGGCGCTGAAGAACACCGCCAGCGTGCCGTAGAGGTAGAAGTCGTACCACTCGAACACGGTGCCCAGCGACGAGGCGAAGATCACCCGCCGATGCGCTGCATCGATGCCGATGGTCTGCTGCATGGAGTTACCGGACCAGGGCGTCCGCCTTGGCCGCACAGATGAAATCGTTGTCGGAGAGTCCCTGGATCGCGTGCGTGGACCAGCGCATCCGGCAATAGTTGTAGCCGATCTCGAGGTCCGGGTGGTGGTCCTCGGCGTTCGCGACGTGCGCCAGCGCATTCACGAAGCTCATGGTGTGCCAGAAATCGGGGAACTTCAGCTCGCGCCGGATCGCGCGGCCGTCCTCGACCAGCTTCCAGTCCGGGTGCAGCAGTTTCATCAGGCCCGCGGCCTGGGTGGCGTCGAGCGGGCGCACGCCGCCCTCGCAGGGCACGCACTTGCGTTCCTTCAGGGGTTCCATCAGGCCTCCCGGCGCGGGTAGTGCCGCGCGACGTAGTTTTCCACCAGTTGCTGGAATTCTTCGGCGATGCGCTCGCCCTTGAGCGTCACGGTCTTCTCGCCGTTCTCGTACACGGGCGCGACCGGCCGCTCGCCGGTGCCCGGCAGGCTGATGCCGATGTTGGCGTGCTTGCTCTCGCCGGGGCCGTTGACGACGCAGCCCATCACGGCGACCGTCATGGTTTCGGCGCCCAGGTAGTCGCGCCGCCACTCGGGCATGCGCGCGCGCACGTGCTCCTGGATGCGCTGCGCGAGTTCCTGGAAGTAGCTGCTGGTGGTGCGGCCGCAGCCCGGGCAGGCCACCACCCTGGGGGCGAAGGCGCGCAGGCCGAGGCTCTGGAGGATTTCCTGGGCGACGCGCACCTCCTGGCGCCGGTCGCCGCCGGGTTCGGGCGTCAGCGACACGCGGATCGTGTCGCCGATGCCTTCCTGCAGCAGCACGGCGATGGCCGCGGTCGAGGACACGATGCCCTTGGCGCCCATGCCCGCCTCGGTGAGGCCCAGGTGCAACGGGTACGCCGAGCGCGCGGCAAGCTGCCGGTAGATCGCGATCAGGTCCTGCACGCCGCTGACCTTGGCGCTGATGACGATGCGGTCGTGCGGCAGGCCAAGCTCCTCGGCGCGCGCCGCGCTGCCGAGCGCGGACTGCACCGTCGCCTCGCGCAGGACGTCGAGCGCGTCCGCAGGTTCCGCGAGCTTCGAGTTCTCGTCCATCAGGCGCGTGAGCAGGTCCTGGTCGAGGCTGCCCCAGTTGACGCCGATGCGCACCGGCTTGCCGTGGCGGCAGGCGAACTCGACCATGGCCGCGAACTGCGGGTCGCGCTTGCTGCCGCGGCCGACGTTGCCCGGGTTGATGCGGTACTTGGCGAGCGCGGAGGCAGCGGCCGGGTGCGCGGCCAGCAGCTTGTGGCCGTTGAAGTGGAAGTCGCCGACCAGCGGCACGCCGCAGCCGGCAGCGGCCAGGCGGTCGCGGATGTGCGGCACCGCCGCCGCGGCCTCGTCGGTGTTGACCGTGACGCGCACGATCTCGGAGCCCGCGTCCGCGAGCTCGCGCACCTGGCGCGCGGTCGCCTCCGCGTCCGCCGTGTCCGTGTTGGTCATCGACTGCACCACGACCGGGGCGCCACCGCCCACGGTGACGGCGCCGATGCGGACTGCGACCGTGTTGCGCCGCGCTTCGATCAAGGCTGCTGCCGGCTCCGGATCCAGTCGTCCACCGTGCGCTCCAGGATGTCGAGCGGCACCGCGCCGGTCGCGAGGATCGTATCGTGGAAAGCGCGGATGTCGAACTTGTCGCCCAGTGCCTGCGTCGCGCGCTCGCGCAACTCGAGGATCTTGAGCTGCCCGATCTTGTAGGCCAGCGCCTGGCCCGGCCAGGCGATGTAGCGGTCGATCTCGTTGACGATGTCGGCCTCGGTCTTGGCCGCATTCGCGAGGAAGTAGTCGATCGCCTGCTGCCGCGTCCAGCCCATGTGGTGAATGCCGGTGTCCACGACCAGTCGCACCGCGCGCCACTGGTCGTAGGTCAGCTGGCCGAAGCGCGAATACGGGTCCTGGTACAGGCCGAGGTCGTAGCCGAGCCGCTCGGAGTAAAGCGCCCAGCCCTCGATGTAGGCGGTGAACCCGCCGAAGCGCCGGAACTTCGGCAGCTCGCCCTGCTCCTGCGCCAGCGCGATCTGCAGGTGATGCCCGGGCGCCGCCTCGTGCACGGTCAGCACTTCCATCTCGTACTTGGGCCGCACTTCGGGCCGGTACAGGTTGACGTAGTAGTAGCCGGGACGGGTGCCGTCCACCGACGGTCCGCTGTAATAGGCGGTGGTCGTATTGGGCGCGCTGGTGTCCGGGATCGCGCGCAGGCCGAAGGGCGTGCGGTAGAGCTTGCCGAAGAGCCGCGGCAGTTCCGGGTCGATCACCTTGGTGATGTAGGCGTAGGCACGGAACAGTTCGTCGCCGGTCTGGTAATAGAACTGCGGGTCGGTGCGCAGGAACGTGAAGAAATCGGTGAGGCTGCCCTTGAAGCCCACCTGGTCCATGACCTGCTGCATCTCGGCGCGGTTGCGCGCGACCTCGGCGAGGCCGATCTCGTGGATCTGCTCCGGCGTGAGCGACGTGGTCGTGTGGTAGCGCGCGCGGTTCGCATAGAGGGCGCGGCCGTCCGGCGTATCCCAGATGCCGACCGTGTCGCGGCAGGCGGGCAGGTATTCGTGGCCGAAGACCGAGGCGAAGCGGCGGTACGCCGGGATCACGGATTCCGCGATCACCTTGCGCGCCGCCGCCGTCAGCCGCTCGCGCTCGGCCGGCGGGATCGCGTCGGGATACTGCTGGAAGCGCTTGAAGAAGGGGCTGTCCTCCGGCCGCTCCACCACCTGCATCGCGAGCTGCGGCACCACGCGGTCCATGATCACGCGCGGCTGGGTGCGGCCCTCGGCCGCCGCCTGCCGCAGCAGGTCGGCGTACTGCTCGAGGTAGGCCGGCAGCGCCTGCAGGCGCCGCAGCCAGGTGTCGTAGTCGGCGGCGGTCTGGAAGGGCATCAACTCGTCCGTTTCGTTGAGCGACTGGGGCCCTTCGCGCGCGCGGATGCTGTAGTACTCGAGCCCGAACGGCTGGCTGGCGACGCTCTCCTCGTAGCGGCGACGGAACAGGTCGTAGTTCAACTGTTCCGCGGGCGGCAGCGCGGCACGCGGGAAGCGCTTGAGCTCCTCGAGCACGCGCGCATCGGCGGCGTCCTGCGCCTGGCGGGCGGCGGCCGAGATGTCCGGCCAGCGGTCGTTGTAGCGCCGGTCGCCGCGGTAGGTCGCGAGCAGGGGATTCTCGGCGAGGTCCCGCTCCCATTCGCGCTCGAACAGCGCATGCAGGTCGGCGGTGGCGTCGGCGGCGGCGGGCAACGGAGCCAGCAGGGCGAAGGCCAGCAAGGCGAGGGGCAGGGCCGGTGCGCGGGTCATCGTCGGGACTCCCGGGGGTCTGACGGAGGGCGACTATACCCTGTGCCTGCCGGCGCTTTCCGCTAGAATCGGGGGGTCGCAATGAGGTCCTGCCGGAGAGTCCGCGCACGCGCGGCGCCGAAGGCGCAACCCGCCCGGAAACGCTCAGGCACCCGAACGGCAGGAACTGGCGAACTCTGGAGAGCGGCCCTCGCGGGCCCACCGAAGGGGAGCGGCCCCGGGGACGAACCGGTACCCAATCTCTCAGGTTTCAGGACAGAGGGGCGGCGGGCCGGATGGCCCGCCGCCCTTATTTGTGGATGGCGCAGCGCGAGCTGCCGGGGCCGGGCATGGGACGACGGACACCGCTCTACGACCTGCACACGGCCGCCGGCGCGCGGACCGTCGACTTCGGCGGCTGGGACATGCCGGTCGACTACGGCTCGCAGATCGAGGAGCACCACGCGGTGCGCCGCGATGCGGGGATGTTCGACGTCTCCCACATGTGCACGGTGGACCTGCGCGGCAACGGCGCGCGGGCCCTGCTGCTGCGCCTGCTCGCCAACGATGTCGGCCGGCTCACGACGCCGGGCAAGGCGCTCTACAGCTGCATGCTGCGCCCCGACGGCGGCGTCATCGACGACCTGATCGCGTATTACCTCGACGAGAAATGGTTCCGCCTGGTCGTCAACGCAGGCACGTCGGACAAGGACCTCGCCTGGATCAAGGAGCACGCGAAGCAGATCGGCGTCGCGGTCGTCGCGCGGCGTGACCTCGCGATGATCGCGGTGCAGGGCCCGAACGCGCGCCAGAAGGCGGGCACTGTCCTGCCCGCGGCCTGCCGCGCGCCGGCGGCCGCGCTCGGGACCTTCTTCGGCGCGCCGTGCGACGAATGGTTCGTCGCGCGCACCGGCTACACCGGCGAGGACGGCTACGAGATCGTGCTGCCGTCGGAGGAGGCGCCCGCCTTCTGGCAGGCGCTGCAATCCGCCGGCGTGCGCCCCTGCGGCCTCGGCGCGCGCGACACGCTCCGGCTCGAGGCCGGCATGAACCTCTACGGCAACGACATGGACGAGACCGTCTCGCCGCTCGAGTCCGGCCTCGCCTGGACCGTGGTGCTCGACGGCAACCGTGACTTCGTCGGCAAGGAGGCGCTGGCCGCGCAGAAGGCGGCGGGCGTCGCCCGCAAGCTGGTCGGCCTGCTGCTGCTCGAGCGCGGCGTGCTGCGCTCGCACCAGAAAGTATTTGCCGGCACCGCCGGCGAGGGCGAGGTCACCAGCGGCACCTTCTCGCCGACGCTGGAGCGCTCGATCGGGCTCGCGCGCCTGCCTGCGGCGGCCGCCAGCCCGGTCGACGTGGACATCCGCGGCAAGCGCCTGCCCGCAAAGATCGTCAAGCCGCCGTTCGTGAGGAACGGCCGCGCGCTGATCGAACTCTGAGACGGAGAACCGCATGAGCCAGATTCCCGCCGACCTGCGCTATACGAAGAGCCACGAATGGGTGCGCACGCTGCCGGACGGCAGCGTGGAGATCGGCATCACCGATCATGCGCAGCATTCGCTCGGCGACCTGGTGTTCGTCGAGGTGCCCGAGGCGGGCCGCCAGCTGTCGGTGGGCGACGCCTGCGCCGTGGTCGAGTCGGTCAAGGCCGCCTCCGACGTCTACAGCCCCGTGGCCGGCGAGGTGATCGCGGGCAACGCGCAGCTCGCAACCCAGCCTGAGCTGATCAACCAGGATCCCTATGGTCAGGGCTGGATCATGCGCCTGAAGCCGGCGGCGGCCGGCGCCGGCGGCCTGCTCGACGCGACCGCCTACGCGGCGGAAGTCGCGGCCGCGGGCTGACATGCCCTACATCCCGCACACCGCCGCCGACGTGCGCGCCATGCTCGAGCGCATCGGCGTGGCGGCCATCGAGGACCTGTTCGACGAGATTCCGAAGGGCCTGCGGGTGGATGCGCTGCCGGGCGTGCCCGCGGCGCTCACCGAGATGGAGGTGAGCCGGCTCGCGGCCGAGCTCGCCGCCGCGGATGGCCGGCGCCTCAACTTCATCGGCGCGGGCGCCTACGAGCACCACATCCCGGCGCCGGTCTGGCAGCTCGTGACCCGCGGCGAGATCTACAGCGCCTACACGCCGTACCAGGCCGAGGCGAGCCAGGGCACGCTGCAGATCATGTACGAGTACCAGTCCATGATCGCCGCGCTGACCGGCATGGACGTCTCGAACGCCTCGTTGTACGACGGCGCCTCCGCGCTCGCGGAAGCCTGCCTGATGGCGGTGCGCGCGCACCGCCGCTCGCAGTCCGCGCGCATCCTGATGCCGGCCACGGTCAACCCGGCCTGGCGGCGGGCCGTGCGCGCGATCACCGAGGGGCAGGGGATCGTCATCGAGGACGTGCCGTACGGCATGGAGACCGGCACGGTGATCCCGGGCGCGCTCGCGCGCTACGCCGGCCAGGACGTCACCGCGCTGGTGGTGCCGCAGCCCAATTTCTTCGGCCAGCTCGAGGACGCGGATGCGCTCACGCGCTGGGCGCACGGCAACGGCGCGCTCGTGATCGGCGCGGTGAACCCGGTCGCACTCGCGCTGGTCGCCCCGCCGGGCGAATGGGGCGAGGGCGGTGCCGACATCGCGGTCGGCGACGCACAGCCCTTCGGCGTGCCGCTGTCCTCCGGCGGGCCCTACGTCGGCTTCATGGCGAGCCGCCTGGAGCACGTGCGCCAGATGCCCGGCCGCATCGCGGGGCGCACGGTGGATGCGGACGGCAGGACCGGCTACACGCTGACGCTGCAGGCGCGCGAACAGCACATCCGCCGCGGCAAGGCGACCTCCAACATCTGCACCAACCAGGGCCTGCTGATGACGGCCGCGACCATTCACCTGGCGCTGCTCGGACCGGTGGGGCTCGAGCGCGTGGCAGGCGCCTGCGTCGCGCGCACGGCCGAGCTGGTGGCGGCATTGACCAGGATTGACGGCATACGCCGTGCCTTCGCGGGACCGCGATTCCACGAAGCGGTGCTGCTGCTCGACCGGCCGGTGGCGCCGCTGCTCGAGGCGCTGGCCGCCGACGGCATCATCGGCGGCTACGACCTGTCGCGCGACTACCCGGAACTCGGCCACGCGCTGCTGGTCTGCGCGACCGAGACCCGCACCGCCGCCGACATCGAGCGCTACGCTAGCTCGCTCGGGCGCCTGCTCGGCCGCGCCGCCGCGGCCTGAGGGAGCAAGGATGAAGAAGCCCGAGCCGCTGATCTTCGAGCTGTCGCAGCCCGGCCGCGGCGCGACCGCCCAGCATCCGCCGGCGGCACAGGCCGAGCTGCCCGCGGCACTGCGACGCCGCAGCCGCCTGCCGCTGCCCGAGGTCTCGGAGCTGCAGGCGGTGCGCCATTACACGCGCCTGTCGCAGATGAACTTCGGCATCGACACGCA
>DATBMQ010000084.1:0-3504 GCA_036554765.1 Steroidobacteraceae bacterium
CATCGCGAGGATCAGCAGCGCGCCGATCAGCACCATGCCGAACGACACCGTGATGCCGCCCACGATCGCCGCGCCGTGGCCCACTTTGCGCAGCCAGCGCCGCTCGCGCTCCACTTCCATGACCCCGCCGCTGACCTGCGCCTGCGGGTCCACGATCACGTCGCTGCCGCTGCGGTACTCGATGCGGCCCCCGATCCGCGCGTCAGGGCCGATGCGGATGTCGTCGCCGGCGACCTCGACGTCTCCGCCGATCGTGCCGTTGATGACGATGGAATCGCCGAAGGCGCGCAGGCGCCCGCCGATCTCGCCCTCCACCTCGATGGTGCCGCCGGCGAAGGTCGCACTGTCGTCGAGCCGCGCCGTGCTCGCGACCCGGATCTTGCCGCCCGCCGCGCGCACCCGGCCGTGCACCTCCCCCTCCAGCCGCACGTCGCCGCCGGCGGCGAACAGGTTGCGCTCGATCGGCCCGCTGATCACGACGTCGCCGCCGGTGATGATGGCGTTGCGGCGCACGCGTTCGCGCAGTTCCACGCGGCCGGCGGCCGCGAATGCGTTGCCGTCGATCGGCTGGTCGAAGATGACTTCGTCGCCCGCCGATAGCCGCGTGTCGCCGATGGAGGCGCGCGCCGTGTCCTGCGCGGAAGCCCCGGAGATTCCGGCCAGCAGCAATGCGATGGCCGCGATGGTCCTGCCCATGGTGCGCTCCCCTGTCGGTTCCCATCATGATCCTACGCCACGGGCCGCGCATGGCAAAATGCCCGGATGACCGGGCAAGTCCGCATCGCCACGCGCCGCAGCCGGCTGGCCCTCTGGCAGGCCGAGCACGTGGCCGCCCGCCTCGCCGCGGCCCATCCCGGGCTGGCCACGCGCCTGGTGCCCATCGTGACCGAGGGCGATCGCATCCAGGACCGGTCGCTCGCCGCCGTCGGCGGCAAGGGCCTGTTCATCAAGGAGCTCGAGGCCGCGATTCTGGCGGGCGAGGCCGACGTGGCCGTGCATTCGATGAAGGACGTGCCGGCGGACATGCCGGAAGGGCTCGGCATCGGCGTGGTGCTCGAGCGCGCCGATCCCTGCGACGCGCTCGTGTCGAACCACGTGGCGTCGTTTCGCGAGTTGCCGCAGGGCGCGCGCATCGGGACGTCCAGCCTGCGCCGTCAGTGCCAGATCCGGCGCGCGCGGCCGGACGTCAGCGTCATCGTGCTGCGCGGCAACGTCGAGACGCGGCTGCGCAAGCTCGATGCCGGCGAATTCGACGCCACCGTGCTCGCGATCGCGGGGCTCGAGCGGCTCGGCCTGGCCGCGCGCGTGCGCGAGAAACTGTCGCCGCGCCAGATGCTTCCGGCCGTCGGACAAGGCGTCATCGGCATCGAGTGCAGGCGGGATGACGCGCGCCTGCGCGAATTGCTGGTGCCGCTGGAGCACACGCCGACGCGCATGCGCCTCGATGCGGAGCGCGCCTTCGCCGCACGCCTCGGTGGGAGCTGCCAGTCGCCGATCGCGGCCTACGCCGAACTCGACGGCACGGAAGTGACGCTGCGCGGGCTGGTCGGCGCGCCGGACGGATCGCAGGTGTTCGAGGACCGGATCAGCGGACCGGCGCGCGAGGCCGCATCGCTCGGAATCCGCCTGGCCGTGCGCCTGATGGAAGCGGGCGCCGCGGCGCTGCTGGCCGAACTCGCCGTGGGCGCGCACTGACATGGCGCGCCTGACCGGCATCGGCGTGCTGGTGACGCGCCCGGAACACCAGGCGGAGCATCTCTGCAAGCTGATCGAGGCCGAGGGCGGCGCAGCCGTGCGCTATCCCGCGCTCGCCATCCGCCCGCGGCCGGACCGCGCGGCCGTGCGCGCGGCGATCGGACCGGCGGACCGCTTCGACGTCATCATCTTCGTGAGCGCGAACGCCGTGCGCTTCGGCGCCGACCTGCTCGGACCGCCGCGCGACCTGCCGATCGCGGCGATCGGGCCGGCGACCGCGGCCGCGCTCAATGCCGCGGGCTACCGCGTCGCGCTGATGCCGGCCGAGGGCATGGACAGCGAGTCGCTGCTCGCGCTGCCGCGGCTGCAGCACATGAACGGCCAGCGCGTGCTGATCGTGCGCGGCAGCGGCGGGCGCGAGCTGATCGCCGACACGCTGACGGCGCGCGGCGCGATCGTGCAGTACGCGGAGGTGTACATGCGCGAACCCGCGAAGCCTCCGCCGCCGCTCCAGGCGGAGATCGAGACGCTCTGGCGCCAGGGCGGCCTGAAGGCTTACGTCGCAACCAGCGTCGAGGCGCTGGAGGCGCTCATCGGCATCGTCACGCCGCGCTGCCGCGACCTGATGGACTCCACCGCGCTCGTGACCGGCTCCACCCGCGTCGCGGAAGCCGCCACCCGCCTCGGCCTCGGCTCGCCCGTGGTGCTCGCAGATTCGCCGGACGACGTCTCCCTCACCGGCGCCATCATCCGCTGGCGCACCGGTTCCTGAAAAAAGGTGCCAGCCTCCTTTTTGGCATCGCCAAAAAGGAGGCTGGCACCTTTTTTTCAGGCGGGGGCGTATTCGAAGGAGTCGAAGTAGATGCGCTCGGGGTCGGCGCCCTGCGGCGGGAGTGCCGCGCGCACGGCGTCGATCATCGCGGGCGGGCCGGCGGCGTAGATGTCGTAGCTCGTGAGGCCCGGGACCCTGCGCAGCACGGCCTCGTGCACAAGCCCGTGCTCGTACGCATCACCCTCGGGTTGCTCCGACAGCACGCCGACATACCGGAAACGCGCGTGCCTGGCATCCAGCTCGCGCAACCACTCGTGCTCGTACAGGTCCTCTGCCGCGCGCGCGCCCCAGAACAGCGTCACTTCCCGCCGCGCCTCCGTCTCCAGCACCTGCCTGAGTATCGCCTTGAGCGGCGCGTAACCCGTCCCGCCGCCGATCAGCAGCAGGGGCCGCTCGCCCGGCCGGTAGTAGAACTGCCCGAGCGGTCCTTCCATGTGCAGCAGCGACCCCGGCTTGAGCGCGGTAAAGAGCTTCTCGCTGAACGCCCCGCCCGGCACGCGCCGCACGTGCAACTCCAGGAAGGCGCCGTCGTGAGGCGGGTTCGCGAGCGAGAAGCTGCGCCGCCGCTCGCCGGGCAGCATCACGTCCACGTACTGCCCGCTCTGCCAGGTGAAGGACTCGATCGCCGGCCAGCGCAGCCACACGCCCATGACGTCGGGCGCGAGCTTCTGCATGCGCTCGATGCGGCAGGGCAGGCTCTTGATCTCCACGTCGGTGACGTGACGGATCTCGCGCGTCTCGATCACCAGGTCCTCGAGCGCGCGCGCCTGGCAGATCAGGGCATGGCCCGTGGCCTCCTCCGCACCGGTGATGCCGATGGGCCGCCCGTGCGGGTACGCAAATCGCCCCTGGAGCACGCGCACGCGGCAGGTGCCGCAGGATCCGCCCTTGCAGGAATGCGGGAGATTGAGGTGCTGGCGCAGCGCCGCCGTCAGCACGGGCTCGTCGACCCGTGCCTCGAAGTCGCGGTTCGACGG
>DATBMQ010000169.1:0-4121 GCA_036554765.1 Steroidobacteraceae bacterium
GCAACCACTGCCGATCCGCTCAACACAACCCTCGACGGCTTGTTCCCGACCGCAAAGGTGGTGGGTGGATTCGATTTCGTCGGCGAAGTCTGGCCCCTGCCGGATGCGCCCCGCT
This sequence comes from Steroidobacteraceae bacterium, assembly GCA_036554765.1. Taxonomy (GTDB): domain Bacteria; phylum Pseudomonadota; class Gammaproteobacteria; order Steroidobacterales; family Steroidobacteraceae; genus SCUD01. The sequence continues at coordinate 116 of DATBMQ010000169.1, forward strand.
GCGGCAACAACGCGGATGGCACCCCCAGGTCCTGTGTCGTCCCCGATCCCGACCCGATCGACTGCGGACCGGCCGCGATCCCGGCGCCCTGCGCCGGCAGTCACGGCACGCACGTGGCCGACATCGTCGGCGGCAACGACGGCGGCTCCCACAAGGGCGTTGCGCCGGGCGCGAGCCTGTACGCGGTAAAGGTCTGCAGCGCCGTGGCGACATCCTGTAGCGGAATCGCCTTGCTGATGGGCATGGACTTCGCCCTCGACCCCAACGGCGACGGCGACATCTCCGACGCGGTGGACGTGGTCAACATGTCCCTTGGATCGAACTATGGGCAGAAGGAAGATGACCTTTCGGCAGCGAGCGCCAACGCAGTCAGGCTGGGTGTGGTGGTGGCGGCTGCATCGGGCAATGCCGGCGACCGTCCATACATCACCTCTTCACCCGCCTCGACGCCTGAAGTCATCAGCGTGGCGCAGACCCACGTGCCGAGCGCCAGCGTCTTTCCGCTGGTCATCCACTCACCCGCCCCGATCGCGGGTACCTACACGAACACGGCGACGGTCGACTGGGCCCCGATCGGTGCCGGCTTCAGCAATGTGCCGGTGGCCTTCGTGGGCCGCGGTTGCCCCGCGGACTCGCCTGCGCCGGTGCCGCCGGGCGGCGATCCCTACCTGGCGAGTCCTGCCGGTAAGGTGGCTCTCATCGATCGTGGCGCCTGCAACATCAGCCTCAAGGTGGATCGCGCCGCCGCCGCGGGCGCGGTCGGCGTGTTGATTGGCCTGGTTGCTCCCGGCGATGCAGTTACTTTCTCATTCGGAGGCGGCACCCAGTTCGTGCCGACACTGATCATCACCCAGGCCACGTCGAACCGGATCAAGGACAACCTGGCAGCGCCGGTTGTCGTCTCGGTGTCACCGGCGGTGACCGTTCCGCTGGTCGGCAGCATGGTCGGCTCCTCGGCACGCGGCCCAAGCGTGAGCTACAACGCGATCAAGCCGGACATCGGTGCGCCTGGCGCCTCGGTGTCCGCGGTCGCCGGCTCAGGAACGGGAGCGCAAGGGTTCGGTGGAACCTCCGGGGCGACACCGATGGTCGCGGGCTCGGCGGCGCTCCTCCTGGATGCTTATCCGTCGCGAACGCCGGCCGAGGTCAAATCGGTCCTGATGAACACGGCGGAGACCAATATCCAGATCAACCCGGCGACCCAGCCCGGCGTGCTGGCGCCGATTACCAGCATCGGCGGGGGCGAGGTCCGCGTGAACCGGGCCGTCAACAGCAAGACGGCCGCGTGGGATGAAGAGACGCAAATTGGCAGCCTGTCGCTCGGCTTCTCGATGGTTCCGGGGGCGCAGAACCTCAACAAGACCGTGCGGGTGCGCAATTACGGTTCCACTGCGCGCACTTATGCGATCACCTCGAGCTTCCGTTACGCGGATGACGCGGCGAGCGGAGCGGTCGCCGTGAACGTTCCGTCGAGCATCTCTGTCCCGGCAAATTCGAGCGCAACCTTCAGCGTGAAGGTGAAGGTGACCGCCTCGAAGCTGCCGGTGTGGACGCTGAACGGCGGCAACCGCGGGGGCGACGGCTTCAGACTGCAGGGCGTGGAGTTTGACGGGTACATCGGCATCGCCGACGCGTCAGACAGCATCAAGGTGCCGTGGCAGATCCTGCCGCACCGGGCGGCCGCGGTCACTCCTGCTGCAACCAATGTCACTCTGTCAGGTGGCGTCGGAACTCTGGGCCTCAGCAACGCGACCGGTGCCGTCGACGGCCGGGTGGATGTGTTCTCGCTCTTGGGCACCAGCGGCAAGATTCCACCGCCGACCCTGCCAGGTACCGGCGACAACTTCGCCGTGGTCGACCTGCGAGCGGCAGGCGCCCGCCTGGTGGGCATCGGCACCGGGGTGTTCGGCGTACAGTTCGCCGTCAACACCTTCGGTGCCCGCGCACATCCGAACTACCCAGCCGAGTTCGACGTTTACATCGATAACAACCGCGACGGGCGGTTCGATTTCGTCATATTCAATCTCGAGAACGGCGGCTTTGGTGCCACGGGCCAGAATGTCGTAGCCGTGTTCAACCTGGTCACGGGCGCCTCGTCGGTGTTTTTCTTCACGGACGCGGATCTCGACTCCGCGAACGCCATCCTGACGGCGCCGCTGTCGGCCCTTGGCCTGACGCCGGGGACGCAGTTCGACTTCTCGGTCTTCGCGTGTGACAACTACTTCACCGGCGTCTGCACGGATGCCATTGAGGGAATGACGTATACGCTGGGCACTCCGCGCTACGTTGGCTCCGGCGTTCCGGCCGCGGGCGTGCCGGCCGGCGGCAGCAGCACACTGACGATCAACGCCGTGCCGGGCGGAGACGTGGCATCGCCGTCGCAGACGGGGCTGCTTCTCATGCTCCGCGACAGCAAGACTCAACAGGAGGCGAGCCCGATCCTGGTCTTCTGACGAGTGGCGGATGCTGCGGCGGCTTTCGCCGCAGCATCCGTCTCTGCTCCACGATGGGCCCGGTAGGATTCGAACCTACGACCAAGGGATTATGAGTCCCCTGCACTAACCGCTGTGCTACAGGCCCGCCGCGAGAAATTGTAACAAGCCGCCACCTCGAGACGTGCGCTCGCTCGACGCAACGACGCCGTGACCGGCCGCGACTCGCACGCGGAAATGACAAGCGCCCTTGCAAAGGCGCGTGACTGCCCCAGTTATCGACGGGCAGATGAAGCCAGTCACTCCCCTGCGACTCATCACCGGCGGCGCTCGAGATCCCCAGGCCGATCCGCCCTCCGCCAGCGCGCCGAACGACGATGAGCTGCGAGCGCTCGATGCGTACTCACGCACGGTCGTCGGAGCCGTCGAGCGCATCGGGCCCGCGGTGCTCAGCATCCAGGTCGAGCGCGGCGCGCGCGGCCGGGAAGCCGGCGCGGGCTCCGGCGTCGTGATCACACCCGACGGTTATCTGCTCACCAATCAGCACGTGGTCGATGGCGCGCCGCGCGTGCGCACGCAATTCGTCGATGGCCGCAGCGTGATCGCCGAGGTCGTTGGGGAAGACGCCGCAACGGATCTCGCCGTAGCGCGCGCGCTCGCCTCCGGTTTGCCGAGCGCCTCGGTCGTCGCCGACGAGCCGGTGCGCGTGGGTCAGCTCGTAGTCGCCGTTGGAAATCCTTATGGATTCCAATCCACCGTGACCGCCGGCGTCGTCAGCGCGCTCGGCCGCTCATTACGCAGCCGCGATGGCCGCCTGATCGAGGGCATCGTGCAGCACACGGCCGCGCTCAACCCGGGCAACTCGGGCGGGCCGCTGGTGGACGCCCGTGGACGCGTGGTCGGCATCAACACCGCGATCATCGCGATGGCCCAGGGTATCGGTTTCGCGGTCCCGGCCGCGACCGCACACTGGGTCCTGAGCGAGATCCTGGCCCACGGCCGCGTCCGGCGTGTCTACCTGGGGATCGCGGGCCGCGATCGACCTCTCGACCGCCGATTACAGCGGGCGCTCGATCTCCCGGTGCGCAGCGCGGTCGAGATCATTTCCGTGGACCGCGCCGGGCCGGCGAGCACCAGCGACTTGCGCATGGGCGACCTCATCATTGCCGCGAACGATGTGCCCGTGGACGGGATCGATGCGCTGCATCGACACCTGAGCCGCTGGCCCGCGGGCCACGAGTTGCGGCTCGAAATGCTGCGGGGCATGCGCCGTCTCCACGTCGCATTGACACCGCGTGAAGTCCAGCCCGCCTGACCTTCGCCCCATCAGATTCGTCCGACAAGCCGGTTCGAACATGTGCACCGGCCCTTCAGAACGATAGCCCCTCCCCGACGTCGTAGTTAGCATCGGCGGTTCTCTCTCCGTCGCTTGAAGGAGTTGCCATGCGCTGGACGGGCGGACGACGCAGCACCAACGTCGAGGACTATCGCGGACGGCGCATGGGCGGGGCCGGCATGAAGCTCGGCGGCGGCGCAATCGTCGTCGTCCTGCTGGGCTGGTTGTTCGGCATCGA
>DATBMQ010000127.1:0-2939 GCA_036554765.1 Steroidobacteraceae bacterium
GTGCTCGATGCCGGCCTCGACGAACAATACGTCGCCGGCGCGGAACGGCGTGCGCTCCGGGCCGTGCAGGAACGCGCCGGTCCCCGAGATCACGACGTAGAGCTCGTCGCGCCGGTGCGGCTTCTGCTGGTCCGTGCCGACTGGACGGTAGATCTCCACCTCCAGCGTCCCGTGGCGGTACAGCGTCGTGAACTCGCCGCCCGCCTGCGCAAGCGCCGCCAGCGCGACCTGCACCGGGAAGGTCGCGCTCATCTCGCGTGGATCCACGGTAGTACCGGCATGTGCCGATCCTGAACCTGCGGGTGTCGCCATTTCAAGTCACCCCGCCATTGAACCGGCGCGGGCGGATCCTTTCCAATGTCCCTGCAGCGCTTCATGCGCGCGTCGCCGGACGGCGACAGATTTCAATTCAGGGGATGAACCAGGCCGGGGCCCTCGGGTCTCGTTCGTTACATGGACATGGAGAGCGAATCATGAACGTCAAGATGACATCGGTCCTCGCATCCGCACTCGCAGCGCTGCTGGTCGCGGGCACGTCGGTATCCGAAACCACCCCGCCCGTGCAGCTCGCCGCCGAGCAGCCGGACGACGGCGCGATCACGGAGAAGGTGAAGGCCGCGATCGCGTCGGATGCGACGCTCGCCGGCGCCGACATCTCGGTCGAGACGCAACAGGGCGAAGTGCGGCTCAGCGGCACCGTCGCCAGCGCCGGCGACATCCCGAAGGCCAGCGCCATCGCCTTCGGCGTGACCGGAGTGAAGAAGGTCCAGAACAACCTGAAGTCGAAGTAACCCATCGGGAAGGAGGGGAACATGTCTGCCACGGCATACCAGCAACGGCATCCACTCGCCTGGACGTTGATCGCGGGCGCGGCGCTCGCGGGCATCGCGTACGCAGGCGCAGTCCAGGGATGGCTGCCGGGAATCGGGGCCGCACCGCAAGCCGTCACCTGCGCCGACTGCGCCATCGTCGAGGCGGTCAGCAGCGATTCCTTCCAGCACGAGGTCACCGTCCGCTTCGAGGACGGATCCACGGGCGTCTTCAGCCTGGCCGAACCGCCGGCCTGGCAGGCCGGAGACAAAGTCCGGGTCGAGGACGGCATCCGTCTCGTTGACGGCTGAACCCGCAGGCTGCGGGTACGCGGGGCCGGCGGCAGGGACGCCGCCGGCCGCTCGTCGGCCGGCCTTGGCCGTTCGTCGCCCCGGAGCCCGGACCGGTCGGCGGCGCGCCCGCCCGGCCGTTGGACTTCCTGAACGCACCCGATTTCCGGTGCGCTTCAGGAGGATGCAGCCATGAAACTCAAGTTCCGCACGCTGGCAGCCGTCGCCATCGGCACGCTGATCCTGGTTTCCGCGGCGGCCGATGCCGGCACGCGCCCCGGCATCACGCCGGACGAGGCGCAGCGCCTGCGCTACCAGGCGCAGCAATACCAGGTCATGAAACGCATTGCCGGCGCCGACGGCGTGATCACGCGCGCCGAACAGGCGCGGCTCGATCACCAGGCGCAGCAGCTGCGCCGCATGATCGCCGCGGCGAAGTCGAACTGAGCGCGGCGCGGTTCAGTGCCCGCCCTTGACGATGAGGTCCCGGGCGCGCAGCGCCTCGGCAAGCTCGATCTCGATGCGCGCGGCTTCCTCGCGGGCAATGAACTGCAGGTGCTGCACCGGGCCGGTCAGCACCTCCACCCCGCGCCTGAGCACGGAACCCGCGGCGCGGATGCCCGCCTTGTGCTGGTCGAAACGCAGCGCCGCGCGGTAGCGGCTCATGCCGACGTAGATGCCAAAGGGCCCGCGCGCACTGTCGGCGTAGTCGAGCAGCACGAGGTAGACGTGCGTGCGGCCTTTCCTGCCGGCAGCGCACTGGCCCGCGACCTCGTAGAGCGCCGGCAGCCAGTCCACGTAGCGCATCGGCAGCCACTCGGGGATGGTGGCCGCGGCGCGGTCCCAGAGCCGCCCGAGGGCGGCCTCGACGTTCATCGGCGGCTCGCCGCGCATCCACAGTTCGTGCACGCAGTGCGCGCCGGCCTCGCCGTCGGCGGCGGCGATCGCCGCGACCAGGCGCGCCATGACCTGCGGCGCGGACAGCGCACGCAGCGGCCGCGACGCCGGCGTGCTCAGTCCCGCGGCGGGCTTGCGGCGACGGGCGCCATGCGGCGATAGGTGACGCTGAACAGCGGTTTCCATTCCTCCCCTTCGCGGCGCTCGCGCGTGACTTCGAACGAGTCCGCGTCGATGCGCCGCCAGCTCGAGCGCGTGCGCGGCTCCTCGTCCCTGCTCCTGACGTCCGGGAAGCGCAGGAGTTCGCCGTCGTAATACGCCTCGCCGTGCTGCAGGCTGCCGAGGTCGGCCCAGTTCGAGTAGCGGATGCGCCCGGCCTTCGCATCCCACTCGTATACCGAATCGCCGGCGAGCCGGAAGGGCTGGCCGTCCTTGCCCGGCGCCTCGATGGCGATCGTGCCGCGCAGGTAGCGGCCGTACTGCAGGCCGTAGCACTGGGTGTCGCCGCCGCCGCCCGCGTACTCGCCGCGCCAGCAGCTGCCGGCGAGCGTGCCGAACCAGCCCAGGGCCGCCGCGGAATCCGTCGCCGCCGGCGGGTTCGCCGCGTGCGCTGCCGCGGCCAGCAGCAGGCCGGGCAGCAGCCCGGCACGGGTGATCTTGCGCATGGAGAGGGAGTGTAGCAGACTTGATTGAATGATCAATCAAGGCCCGGCTGACACCCGCTGGCGGATCATCGAGGCGGCCATGCACCTGTTCTGGGAGAAGGGTTACGGCTCGACGTCGATCGCGGACATCCTCTCGCGCGCGGGCGTCAACAGCGGCAGCCTGTACCACTTTTTCCCCGGCAAGCAGGACCTGCTGATCGCGGTGCTCGACACCTACATCGGCGGCATCGACCAGATGCTGCTCGAGCCGGCCTGGCGTGGCGTGGACGACCCCATC
>DATBMQ010000276.1:0-2110 GCA_036554765.1 Steroidobacteraceae bacterium
GGACTTCGCGGCCTCGTCCAGCGCGGCGGCGAGCACCAGGAGCTTGCCGTCGGGCATGGTGACGTCGCCGCGAACCCAGGCGTCCAGCATCGTTTCCGGGATGCCGAGGCGTTTGGCGAGCTGCTCGCGTCCGAGGAGCTCGATCGCCCGCTGCAGGAGGTGCCGCTTCGTGGTCGAGTGCATGCTGTTTCCGGAGGGTGTGCGCCACGCTTGTTGTTGGGTTGCGTACATGTGCGCGCCTAAGGGTAGATGAGCGGCCCGGATCGCTCAGCAACGTAAGCCCCAGCCGTCGAGTGCGGAATTCCCCGGCCGGGGCGGAATAGTCCTCCCGACCTATCGCGCTCGCCAGCGGACATGCGGCCGCGCGCGGCATGCTCTCGCCTGTAGGGGCTACCAGGAGTCGCGCCATGAAGGCAAGGTCTCAGCTGCGCAAGGCAAGGACGGCGTTTTGGCTGGCCGGCCTCTTCGCGCTCATCGGGCTCGTACCCGTGATTTATTTTCTCGCGCTCGCCGGCTGGCAGTGGAGCGCCTCGATCCCGGCGGGCAAGTGGTTCGCGCTGCCGTTGACGCTCGCGTTCACCGACCATGCCGCCCTGCAGGCGGCCAACGTGGCCCCGGTGCTGCCGTACATCCCGGAGCTTCCGTGGCGCGCCACGCCGCAAATCGCCGGGCTCCTCGATCGCGTCCACGTCGGCCTCATTCCCGCGATTCTGGGCCTGCTGATCGCCGCGCTCGCCGTCGGCCATGCGCTGCGTCAGCGGGCGCTGATCCGCGCTCTGAAGCAGGACAGCGCAGACCGCGTGCGCCGCATCCAGGACTACCGCCGCGAAGAGCTGCGCATCGAGCCCGTCGACGAGCGGCGCGAGCCGTACATCGGCGCGGGCTTCGAGCGAAACACCGACCGCCGCGTCGCATAGCGACCTGCCGCGGTTCGTCCTGCTGTACGCCGCGATGTTCGCGGCCTACGGCGTGGCGTCGCCTTTTCTTCCGGCATTTCTCAACCAGCGCGGCGTAACCCCGGACGAGCTGGGGCTCGTGCTCGCCGCCGGCACCGCGATCCGGCTCGTCGCGGCGCCGGTCGCGGCTCGGATCGGCGACCTCACGCAAGCGCTGCGCATCGTGCTCGTGGCCTGCATTGCGGCCGCCGCCGCGGTCACGCTCGGTTACCTGCCGGCGCACGGCTTCGGCCCGTTTCTCCTGCTCACGCTGCTCCACGCTGCGTTCCTTGCGCCGATGACGGTGCTGTCCGACGCCCTCGCGCTCGCCTCTTCCAGGCGGCAACGCTTCGAATACGGCCGCGTGCGCGGGACAGGGTCGGCGGCGTTCATCGCCGGAACGCTGCTGTCCGGACAGCTGGTGGGCGCTCTGGGCCTCGCCGCGATCGTCTGGTCGCAGGCGTCGCTGCTCGCGCTCGCCGCGCTCGCCGCGCGGCGTGTACCCGAGCTCGCTCACGAGAAACCGGCTGCGCCCTCGGGCGGCGGCGTGGGCGCGCTGCTGCGCATCCCGCTCTACGCGAGCCTCCTCCTCGCGGCCGCGCTGATCCTGGGGAGCCACGCAATGCACGATGCGTTCGCCATGATTCGCTGGAGCGCCGCGGGCGTCAGCCCTGCGGCCTCGAGCGCACTGTGGTCGCTCGCGGTGGTCGCGGAGGTCGTCGTGTTCTTCGCCATTGGTCCGCCGCTGATCGCACGCCTTACGCCTGCCGGCGCGATCGCGCTTGCGTCGCTCGCCGGCGCGCTGCGCTGGGCGGTGATGGCGCAGACGACGAGCCTCGCGGCGCTCGCGCTGATCCAGCCGTTGCACGGCATCACGTTCGCGCTGTTCCATCTCGCGTGCATGCGCCTCATCGCGCGCATCGTGCCGCCCGGGCTCGAAGGCACGGCGCAGGCGCTGTACGCGACCGGCGCGGGCCTGGCGACCGCGCTCCTTATCCTATTGTCGGGATTTCTCTACAGTCGCTGGGGGGCACAGGGGTTCTGGGCGATGGCCGCGCTCTGTGTTGTTGCGTTCCCGCTCGCGCTGAAGCTGCGGTCGTGACATTCCTCACGCCGCCGCGGTAAAAAGCTGTGAATCGGATTGTCTAACGCGGCATGCCGGTGCAAACATGCGC
>DATBMQ010000217.1:0-17077 GCA_036554765.1 Steroidobacteraceae bacterium
CTGCGCGTCGAGGCGGATGCCGATGCGCTCGCCGAGCGCGTGGTCGTGGTGGCTGGGCACGAACGAGAGCGCGGTCGTGCCCGAGGGCAGGCGCAGCTTGTAGCGGAACTCGGCGCCGCGGAACACGCGCTCGATGACTTCTGCGCGCAGCGTGCTCGCGTCGTCGTGGATCACGTCGTCCGGGCGCAGCAGCAAGTCCACCTGCGCGCCGGCCGGCCGCTCGACCGTGAACTGGCCTTCGATGACGCCGAGCTCGGTCTGCACGCGGCCCGGCCCGATGACCGTGCCCTCGATGAAGGTGCCCTCGCCGACGAAATCGGCCACGAAGCGCGTCGCCGGGGAATGGTAGAGCTTCCACGGCGCGTCCCACTGCTCCAGCCGGCCCGCGCGCATCACGCCGATCCCGTCGCAGATGGCGAAGGCTTCGCGCTGGTCGTGGGTGACGAGCAGCGCCGTGGTGCCTTCGGCGACCAGCGCCGCGCGCACCTGCTGCGCGAGCTCCATGCGCACCTCCGCGTCGAGGTTCGAGAAAGGCTCGTCGAGCAGCACCAGGCGCGGCCGCGGCGCCAGCGCGCGCGCCAGCGCGACGCGCTGCTGCTGTCCGCCCGACAGCTCATGCGGCAGCCGGGCGCCCTGGTCCTCGAGGCCCACGAGCGCGAGCATCTCGAGCGCGCGACGGCGCCGGTCCGCGGCCTTCGCGTCGCGCAGCCCGAAGGCGACGTTCGCGAGCGCATCCAGGTGCGGAAAGAGCGCGTAGTCCTGGAACACCATGCCGATGCGGCGCCGCTCGGGCGGCACCCAGGTGCCCGGCCCGGACAGGCGCTCGCCCCCCGCCAGGATCTCGCCCGCGTCCGGCCGCTCGAAGCCGGCAATGCAGCGCAGCACCGTCGTCTTGCCCGAGCCCGAGGGGCCGAGCAGGCAGCCGATGTGCCCCGCGCCGACCGTCAGCGTCAGGTGATCGACCGCCGCGGCGGCGGCGCCCGCGCCGAAGGACTTCGACAGTTCACGCAGCTCGAGCCGCACGCTCCATCCTCCAGGTCAGCAGCACGACCGGCAGCAGTCCCGCCAGCACGATGACGAGCGCCGGCAGTGCGGCGCGTTCCCATTCCCCTTCCGCGGTCATCTCGAACACCCGCACCGCCAGTGTGTCCCAGCCGAAAGGCCGGGTCATCAGCGTGATCGGCATCTCCTTCATCACGTCCACGAAAACCAGCAGCAGCGCGCTGCCGATGCCGGCGCCGAGCAGCGGCAGGTGCAGGCGCGTGACGACCTCGCGCGCGTTCAGGCCGAGGCCGCGCGCGGCTTCCTCGAGCGAAGGACGGATGCGCGCGAACCCGCCCTGCACGGGGCCGTGCGCCACGGCGAGGAAGCGCGCGACGTAGCCGAGCAGCAGCGCCAGCACCGTGCCCTGCAGCCACAGCCCCTCGCCGCCCGCCAGGCCGCGCCACCATCCGTCCACGGCGCCCAGCGCGCCCACCACGCCGACCGCGAGCACGGCACCGGGCACGGCATAGCCGAGCGTCGCGATGCGCGCGGCGGCCTGGGTCACGCGTCCCTGCGAAACGCGCGTGGCGTAACCGAGCACCAGCGCGAGCGCCAGGCAGGCGGCGGCGGCCATGCCGGCGAGCGCGAGCGTGCGCAGCACGTAGCTGCCGTAGCGCGCATCGAAATCGAGCGGCGCCACGTCCCAGGCCCAGCGCGCGATCACGATCAGCGGCAGCAGGAAGCCGGCGGCGAACACGGCCGCGGCGGCAGCGCAGGCCAGCCAGCCGCGGGCACCGGGCAGCTCGAGCCTGGATGCCGCGCGCGCGCCGGAATCGCTGGCGGAATAGCGCGCACGCCCGCGCGCGAGGCGCTCGACGCCGAGCGCCGCCGCCACCAGCAGCATCAGCAGCAGTGCGAGCCCGAGCGCCGTCTCGATCGAGAACAGCCCGAACCAGGATTTGTAGATCGCGGTCGTGAAAGTGTCGTAATTGAATACCGACACCGCACCGAAATCCGCTAGCGTCTCCATGGCCACCAGCGCCGCGCCGCCGGCGAGCCAGGGCCGCGCGAGCGGGACCGCGACGCGGAACAGCCCGGCCCAGGGCCCGAGCCCGAGCGACTGCGCGGCTTCCAGCGCGCGCGCGCCGTGCGTCAGGAAGGCGCCGCGCGCCATCAGGTAGACGTAGGGATAGGCCGCGAGCGCGAGCACCAGGATCACGCCGCCGGTCGAGCGGATCGGCGGCAGCCACAGCCCGTCGCCGAACCAGGCGCGCAGCGCCACCGGCACCGCGCCCGCATAGTCGAGCGTCGCGACCGCGACGAAGGCGAGCACGTAGGCGGGCATCGCCATCGGCAGCAGCAGTGCCCAGGAGAAGAACGCGCGGCCCGGGAATTCGCAGGCGGCCGTCAGCCAGGCGAGCGCGGTGCCGAGCGCCAGCGCGATGAGCACCACGCCGACGACCAGCAGCACCGTGTTCCAGGCGACGCGCGCCAGCACGTATTCGCGCAGGTGGGCCCAGAGTTCGGCGTCAGCGCCGCTCGCGCCCTGGATGACGGCGACCAGCACGGCGAGCATCGGCAGCGCCACCGCGAAAGCGGCGAGCGCGGGTGCGAAACGCCCGGTCGACATCATCCGGGCATGATCTCAGCGCCAGCCGGCGCGATCCATCAGTTTCACCGCCGCGGGCTGGGTCCTGCCGATGGTGCCGACGTTGACGAGATTCGGCTGGAACTTGCCCCAGGCCACGACCGTCGGCAACGGCTCGACGCCGGCGTTCGCCGGGAACTCGTAGTTCACCGCCGCGAAGCGCTGCTGGATGCCGGGCGAGGCGAGCCACTCGAGGAAGCGGATCGCCTCGGCGCGGTTCTTCGCATGCGTCGTCACGCCGCCGCCCGAGATGTTCACGTGCGTGCCGCGGCCGCCCTGGTCGGCCCAGAAGATCTGCACCGGGAACGACGGATCCTCGGCCTGCAGCCGGCCGAGGTAATAGCTGTTGGTGATCGCCACGTCGCACTGGCCCGCGGCGACCGCCTTGAGCATCAGCGTGTCGCTCGAGAACGGCTCCGCGGCGAGGTTCGCGATCCAGGAACGCACCACGCGCTCGGTCTCCTGCTCGCCGAGGTCGCCGATCATCATCGCGACCAGGGACTGGTTGTAGGCATGCTTGCCGCTGCGCAGGCACAGCCTGCCCTTCCAGCGCGCGTCGCCCAGCGCCGCATAGGTCGAGAGATCGGCGGGCTTCACCCGCGCGGTCGAGTAGGCGATCGTGCGGGCGCGCACCGCGAGTCCGAACCAGTGCCCCTGCGGGTCGCGCAGGTGCGCCGGGATGGCGGCCTCGAGCATCGGCGACTTCACCGGCTGCAGCAGCCCCGCCTGGGTCGCGCGCCACAGGTCGCCGGCGTCCACGGTGATCAGCAGGTCGGCCGGGCTGTTGGCGCCCTCGGCCGTGAGGCGCGCGATCAGCGGCGCGCCGTCGTCGGTGACGAACTTGACCTCGATGCCGCGCTCGCGGCCGTACTCCTGGAACAGCTGGTCCACGAGCTGGTACTTGCGCGCGGTATAGACCACCAGCGGGTCGCCAGCGGCAATGGCTTCCGGGGCCCCGACCAGGGTCAGGCCCAGGGTCGCGACCAGGCCCAGGGCCTGGTAAACGGAGGATTTCATACGCGCCTCAATATGGTAATGAGAATCACTCGCATTAGCATATCAGGTCTGGCGGGCGGCGGCGCGGTCCTGCAGATAGGCCTGCCCGCGGCGCATGAGGCGGGCAAAACCGGCCGCATCCTGCCCCGCGACCAGCTCCTGGAGGCGCCGCACGGCGTCCGCCAGCGCGGCCAGGGACTCGCCGCCGTACTGGTTGAGCGCCTGGATCTCGAAGTAGAGCGCCGGGCTCTCCCCCGCGACCAGCGAGGCCACCGCAAGCTGGGCATCGAAGGTCGTGCTCGACAGCCGCGCGAGCCGCGGCGCCGCCTCGCCGCTCTCGGCCAGCGCGGTGAAGAATGCGATGTTGATGGCGTGCGAGAGGCCGAGCACATAGGCGATCAGCCGGTCGTGGTCGTCGAGCGTCGTGATCACCTGCTCCGCCATGGTCGAGGCAAAGAGTTGCTGCGCCGCCTCGACCGCGTCCGGCCGGCCGACGTCCACGTGGATCACGTGCCGGCCCGACAGCAGGTCGGTGTCCGGGCCGAACATCGGGTGCAGCGACACCACCTTCACGCCCGCCTCTACCAGCGCCGCGAGCCCGGCGCGCAGCGGCGTCTTGAGCGAGCCGATGTCGAACACCAGGCCGGGCGGGCGGTGGCGCGCGAGCTGCTCGAGGATGGCGGCGGTGATGCCGAGCGGCGTCGCGACGACGATGACGTCGTGCGACAGCTCGTCGGACTGCCAGTCGGTGCGGTGCGCATGGCCCGCGAGCGGGCCGGCCGGATCCGCGACCTCGACCTCGTAACCCTGCGAATCGAGGAACTCCGCGAACCAGCGGCCCATCTTGCCGCGCCCGCCGATGACCAGCGCCCGCTTGCCGCTGCCCTGCCCCTGGGCCACGACCTGGGCCTGCTCCTGCGTCGCGAGCGAACTGCGGATCAGCAGGCGCAGCAGGTTGTCCGCCAGCGCCGGCGGCAGACCGAGGCTGGCGGCCCTGGAACGGGCGTTCAGGAGCACTTCGCGTTCGCGTTGGAAATCGCGGGTCGGCAGGCCGGTCGCGCGCTTGGTGCGGGCCACCTCCCCGGAAATGCGCTGGCGTTCGGCAATGAGCGCGAGCAGTTCGCCGTCGAGGCGGGTCAGTCGTTCGCGCAGGTCCTTCAGTTCCATGGGGCGGCTCCTCGTCGGGGACCGCCCTGTGTACCGGCCCGCCTGCAGTCGCGCAAGCGGGCCGGTGTTTCAGGCATCAGCCGTCGATGTGGAAACCGAAGTACCAGCTGCCACGCGGGTCGCGCGCCCAGGAGCGCGGGCGATAGCCGTGGCCGAAGTAGCGGGCGGCATCGCGCCATCCGGCCTCGTAGCCGGCACGGAAGCCATGGTCGCCGCGGAAGGAATGGCGCCGCCACTTGCGGTCGTAGCGCCCATAGCGGCCCCAGTCATCCCAGGCGGCCTCGTAGCCGGCGCGGTAGCCGAAGCTGGCGCTCCAGCGCACCGGCGGCACGTAGCGCCAGTCACGGCCGCGGTAATCGCGGCGATAGTCGCGCCAGTCCCGGCGGTCGCGTCCATCGTGGAAGTAACGGCGCACGTCATCGTGCCAGTAGCCGTCGTTGCGGCCGTCGTTGCGACCGTCATGGCGTCGATCGTCACGGCGGTCATCGCGTCGGTCATGGCGCCGTTCGTCACGGCGGTCGTCGCGCCGGTCGGAGCGGTCGTCGCGATCGTCGTGGCGGCGGTCGTAACGGTCGTCGCGATCGTCACCCCGGCCGCGGCGATCGTCGTCGTCGTCCGCGAACGCCGGCCCCGCGAGCAGCATGGCGAGCATCGCGGCGGTCAGTGTGGTCTTGAACATCACGGTTCCTCCTCAGGGTGCGTGGGCACAGTGTCGACCCGGCAACCTGAATCGGGGCTTAATCGCGGAATCGGCCCTCAATCAATGGCTTGCGAGCGCAGGAATGCCAGGACCTCACGGTTGAAGCGCTCCGGCGAATCCTGCTCGCTGTGATGGCGGCTGCCAGGCAGCTCGACCAGCCGCGCGTCCGGGATGCGCGCCATCCAGCGCCGCTTCTCCGCGGTCGTGGTCATGTCGAACTCGGCGGCGAGCACCAGGGCCGGCGCGCGCACCGCCCTGAGCCGGGCCTCGGCATTCCAGCGCGTGAGCGCGCGCAGGGTTGCGAGATACACCCAGCGGCTGGTCTCGCTGGCGCGGCGGATCAGCCGGCGGCGCAGCCGGCCCTGCCCGCGCGCCGGGAAGAAGCCGCGCCCGGTGATGCGCGCGACCGCGCCGACGCCGAGCAGCGAGGCCAACAGGATGCGCAGCCAGGCCATGCGCCTGCGCTGCCAGTTCGAGAGCCGGAAGTTCGGCGCCGTGTTCGCGAGCACCAGCGAGGCCACCGCCTCCGGCCTGGCGAGCGCCATTTCGATCGCGACGGCGCCGCCCATCGAAAGGCCGACGACGTGGGCGCGGGGGACCTCGAGCGCCGCCAGCAGCGCCAGCATGTCGCGCGCGTGCTGCTGGATCGTGAAGGGCTCGCGCCGGCCGCTGGCGCCGAATCCGCGCAGGTCCGGGACGATCACACGGTAACGCCGCGCGAATTCAGGCAGTTGCAGGCGCCAGTCGTCGTGGCTGCCGCCGAGGCCGTGCAGCAGCAGGACCGCATCGCCCCGCCCCTCCTCGACCCAGGCGATCCGCACGCCATTGATCGTCCGCCTGTGCACGGGCCCAAGTTACACCGGCCCGCGCCGGGCGCGTTAACATCGCGCCATGCACGCCCGCTTCCAGACGCTCCCGGACCCGCTCCCGGCGGACCCGATGCCGCTCGCATCCACCTGGCTGCGCCAGGCCTTCGACGAACAGGTGCAGCGCAACCCGAATTCGATGAGCCTCGCCACGACCGGCGGCGACGGCAAGCCGTCGGTGCGCGTCGTGCTCTGCAAGGAAATCGTCGCCGACCCGGGCTACCTGGTCTTCTACACGAATTACGACTCGCGCAAGGGGAATGAGCTCGCCGCCCATCCCTGGGCCGCGGTCGTGTTCCAGTGGGATACGCTCGGCCGCCAGCTGCGCGTCGAGGGACCGGTGGTGCGCGCGCTCGCGAGCGAGAGCGACGATTACTTCGCGAGCCGCCCGTGGCGTAGCCGGCTCGCGGCCATCACCAGCGACCAGAGCGCGCCCCTCGCCTCGCGCCAGCTCCTGCTGCAGCGCCTGCGCGAGACCGCGGAGCGCCTCGGCGCGCCGGACCCGTTCACGGCCGAAGAGGACGACGAGGAACCGGGACTGCGCCTGCCGCGCCCGCCGAACTGGGGCGGCTACCGGCTGTGGGCGGCCTCCGTCGAACTCTGGGTCGAGGGCGAGCACCGCCTGCACGACCGCGCGCGCTGGATCCGCGAGATGACGCCGGCCGGCGCCGGACGATTCCACGCCGAGTCATGGCGGCACCAGCGGCTGCAGCCTTAACCGCCGCGGCAACCTCGCCCGCTGCACCCTCGCTCGTCGCGCGCGAGCTGGACGTGGCGGTTGCCGGGCGCGTGCTGGTGCGCGCGCTCGAGCTCGAAGCGCGGGGCGGCAATTTCATCGCCGTGCTCGGCAACAACGGCGTCGGCAAGACGCTGACACTGCACACGCTCGCGGGCCTGCGCATGCCCGGCGCCGGCACCGTCGAGCTCGACGGGCAGGACATCGCGCGCTGGTCCGGGAGGGAACGTGCCCGGCGCATCGCGCTGCTGCCGCAGGTCACCGACGATCCCTTCCCCGCAACCGTGTTCGACAGCGCGCTCATCGGCCGCCATCCGCACCTTCCATTCTGGCAATGGGAGGGCGCGGAGGATCATGCGCGTGCCCGCGCAGCTCTCGCCTCCGTCGGCCTCACCGACCTGGCGCCGCGCGCGGTGGATTCGCTGTCGGGCGGCGAACGGCGGCGGCTGGACGTGGCGACGCTGCTGGCGCAGGACGCCCCGGCCTGCCTGCTGGACGAGCCGACCAATCATCTCGACCCGCAGCACCGCCATGCGGTGCTTGCGCTGTTCCGGGCGCGCGCGGACGCGGGTGGCCTCGTGATCGCGACGCTGCACGACCCCACGCTCGCCGCGCGCTGGGCGAGCCATGCGCTGCTGCTGTCCGGCGACGGTCGCTGGCAGTTCGGCGCGGTGGCGCAGGTACTGACCGCCGCTGCGCTCTCCGCCCTGTATGCGGTACCGGTCGAGGAGCTCGCCTGGCGTGGCGGCCGCGTCTTCGTCAGCCCCTGAGCGCTTCGAGGATCGTGTCGTGCAGCCGGCCGTTGCTGGCCAGGATGCTCTTCGTCTGCAGGCCGATGGGCGCACCCTCGAGATCGGTCACGCGCCCGCCCGCCTGCTCCACGATCACCGTCAGCGCGGCGATGTCGAGGATGCCGATATCGGACTCGACCACGGCCTCGATCTTGCCCGCGGCCAGCAGGTGGTAGTGCAGGAAGTCGCCGAAGCCGCGGATGCGGTCGAGCCGCGCGACCAGCCGCCCGAAGGCCACCCAATGCGGCCCGCCCGCGAGTGAACGCAGGTTGCCGGTCGAGACCGTGGCTTCCTCGACGGTCGCGATCGTGCTCACCGCGAGCTTCTCGCTGTCCATGAAGGCGCCGGCGCCGTCCTCGGCCCAGGCGGTCTCGCCGTACACCGGGGCGCAGGAGACGCCCGCGATCAGGCGCCCCTGCCGCATCAGCGCGATCTGGGTCGAGAACATCGGATAGCGGCGCACGAACGACTTGGTGCCGTCGATCGGGTCCACGATCCAGAGGTACTCGGCGTCCATGCGCAGCGCATCCGATTCCTCGCCGAAGAAGCCGTCGCCGGGGTAGCGCGCCAGCAGGATCTCGCGGATCGCGGCCTCGGCCGCGACGTCGGCCTCGGTGACCGGCGAGCCGTCGCCCTTGGTGCGCACGGCGATGTTGCGCCGGTAGCTGCCGCGGATCAGTTCCGCCGCCCGGGCCGCGGCCGTGAGCGCCGCCTGCAGCCTGGTCGAATGCGTCATGCCGGCAGGGTGATGCGCTCGCGCGGCGCCGTCAACGCCCGCTTGACCGCGCCGGGCCCGCTGCCTACATTGACCGGCGATGACAGGTGCCCGGGCGCAAGCCCGGGCTAATCGGGAAGCCGGTGCAGCGAGTCGCTCGCCATCCCGGCACTGCCCCCGCAACGGTGAACGGCGCAAGCCGCATCACGCAGGCGATGCCTGCAGCCACTGCCGGAATCCCCGGTGGGAAGGCGATGCGGACGATCCGATCGGATCCGCCGTGAGTCCGGAGACCGGCCCGTCAGGCACTCGTATCCACCAGCTCGGGAGGAG
The DNA here is from genome assembly GCA_036554765.1 of Steroidobacteraceae bacterium. Lineage (GTDB taxonomy): Bacteria > Pseudomonadota > Gammaproteobacteria > Steroidobacterales > Steroidobacteraceae > SCUD01. Next base: position 8,937 of record DATBMQ010000217.1, read on the forward strand.
CACCGGTGAACAGACACACCGCTTTCATTCTCGTTTCCCTGATCCTGTCTCCGGCGGCGACCGCCGCCCAGCCGCTCGGTCCGGTCGTCGTCACGGCGACCCGCACGGAAATCCCCGCGGATCGCGTGCTGGCGAACGTGGAGGTCATTGCGGCCTCCGAACTCGAACGCCAGCCCGCCGCCGACCTGGGCGACGTGCTGCGCACCCGCGCGGGCGTGGAAGTCGCGCGCCTGGGCGGGTCCGGCCAGCAGACCTCGCTGTTCCTGCGCGGCACCGAGTCGAACCACGTGCTGGTGCTGGTGGACGGGCTGCGCATCAACCCGGGCACGATCGGCAGCGCCGCGATCCAGAACATCGCGCCCGAACTGGTCGAGCGCGTCGAGGTCGTCAAGGGCCCGCGCTCTGCGCTCTACGGCTCGGACGCGATCGGCGGCGTGATCAACGTCATCACGCGCCGCGGCCGCGACGCCGGCCTGCGCGCACAGGCGGGTTTCGGCGACTACGACACGAGGAGCGCGAGCCTCACGGGCGGCTTCGGCGGCGAGCAGCGCGACCTTGCCTTCGGCGTCTCGTGGCTGGACAGCGCGGGCTTCCCGACGCGCACGGGCGATGCGACGGATCGCGGCTATGAGCACCTGTCGCTGACCGCTTCCGCGCGTGCCCGGCTCGGTGCCGTGGAGCTCGGCCTGCGCGGCTGGCATGCCTCCGGCACCTCCGAATACTCGGACTTCTTCGTGACGCCGGTGGACCAGGACTTCGAGAATTCGGCGTTCGCGGCGAGCGCCGCGTTTGCGCCCGCCGAGCGCTGGGATTCGCGGCTGACGCTCGGCCACGCGCTGGACGAGATCGTCCAGAACCAGTCGCCGGACTTCCTGCGCACCCGGCGCTCCTCGCTCGACTGGCAGAACGACATCGCGCTCTCGGAACGCCAGCAGCTCACGGCGGGCCTGCTGTGGCAGGACGAGGAAGCCGATGCGGAATCCTTCGGCCTGCCCTACGAGGCCGCGATCTCGTCCGCACAGTTCTACGTGCAGGACCAGGCGCAGTTCGGCCGGCACCGGCTGCTCGCTGCGCTCGCCTGGACCGACCACGAGACCTTCGGCGGGCATGCCACCTGGAACGCGGAGTACGGCTTCGAGCCCTGGACGGGTGCGCTGGTAACGGCGGCGGCCGGCACCGCCTTCCGCGCGCCGGATGCAACCGACCTGCATGGCTTCGGCGGCAACCCGGCACTCGAACCCGAGGAGTCGCAAAGCTACGAGATCGCGCTGCGCCAGCGCCTCGGCGAGCGCCAGTCGCTGTCGGTCGCGTTGTTCCGCAACGAGATCGACGAGCTGATCCAGTTCGTGGTCACGGATTTCGAGACTTTCGAGGGCGAGAACCGCAATGTCGAGCGGGCGCGCATCGAGGGTGCGGAGGCCAGCTGGCGTTACGACGGTGAGCGCTGGTCGGCGCGCGCCGGCGTCACGCTGCAGGACCCGCGCGATGCGATCACCGGGGCGCGACTGCTGCGCCGCGCGCGGGAAAACGCGACGCTCGCCCTGTCCCGCCGCATCGGCGGCCACGAGTTCGCCATCGACCTGCTCCATGCGGGCGAACGGCGCGACTTCGGCTTCCCGCAGCCGGTCGCCATGCCTGCCTACTGGCTCGCCAACCTCTCGGCCCGCATTGCGCTCGGGCCGCGCTTTACAATCCTCGCGCGAGCGGAGAACCTGTTCGACGAGGACTACGAGCTGGCGCGCGGCTTCAACACCATGGGCCGCAGCCTGTTCGTGGCGCTGCGGCACGACTTCCGCTGAGGAACGCTTGGGCAACCGGCTGTCGAAGATCTACACCCGCACCGGCGACGACGGCACCACCGGCCTCGGCGACGGCAGCCGCGTGCCCAAGGACGACCCGCGCGTCGAGGCCTACGGCAGCGTGGACGAGTGCAACAGCGCGATCGGCATGGTGCTGGCCGTGCCGGGCATTCCCGCGCCGGTGCGCGAAGTCCTCACCGGCGTGCAGCACGAACTGTTCGACCTCGGCGGCGAACTCTGCATCCCGGGCCATCGCGCGATCGAGGCGCGCCAGGTCGTGGCACTCGAGGCCGCGCTCGACCGCTTCAACGAGGGCCTGCCGCCGCTCAAGGAATTCATCCTGCCGGGCGGCGGCGCCGCGGCTGCAGCCTGCCACCTCGCGCGCGCGACCTGCCGGCGCGCGGAGCGGCGCTGCTGGACGCTGGCGCGCGCACAGACGGTCGCGCCCGAACCGCTGCAATACCTCAACCGCCTGTCGGACCTGCTGTTCGTGATCGCGCGCGTGCTGGCGCGGCACGAGACCGGCAGCGAGGTGCTCTGGAAGCACGAGCGGCGCTGATCTCAGCCCGCGTCCGCGCCCTGCGCGCGCGCCCGGTCGAGCAGCGCGCAGACTTCCTCCGCGCCCTCGGCGATGCGCGGGCTCGGGCGCGAGAGCTTGTCGGCCGGTGCGCGGAAGACGTTGCCGCGGGCGACGGCGGGCAGGTCCGGGAATCTCGCCCAGTACCCGGCCGGGTCGCCGTCGTCGGCGGAGAGGACCGCCTGCGGCGCGCGCGCGATCACCGACTCGAGATCCACGGGCAGCGCGAGCGCGGCGGATTCCGCGAACACGTTCGCACCGCCGCACAGCTCGACGATCTCCGTGATCAGGTGGCCGCCGCCCACGGTGAAGAGCGGCGCGTCGTCGATCTGGATGAAGACCGGCAGGCGCCCGCGCCCGGCGTACCGCTCGCGCAGCCTGGCGATTCGGTCCCTGAACTGCGCAGCGGCCTGCCGCGCGACCTGCTGCGTACCCGCGAGTTCGCCCAGCGTCTCCAGTCCCACGGCAATGTCGTCGAGGCGATGCGTCGGGATGCCGACCACGCGGATGCCGAGCGATTCCAGCCGCTCGGTCACGCCCGCGGGCGTGCCGGTCGCCCATACGACGGCCACGGAAGGTTCGAGCGCAACGATGCGCTCGTAGTCGAGGCGGAACGCGTCGCCGATGCGCGGCAACGACTGCGCCTGCTCCGGCCAGTCGCTGTACTCGCTGACGGCGACCACCTGTGCCGCCGCACCCGCAGCGAACAGCATCTCGGTCAGGTTGGGGGCGACGCTCACGATGCGCTCGCCCCGCGGTGACGGGGCCTGTTCCGTGCAGGCCGCTACCGCAAGCACAAGCGCAAGCAGCAGGGCGAGACGCTTCAGGCGAGCACCTCGCGCCGGAAATTGGCGCCGGCCTGGCGCAGGCCGCGCTCGAGCCGGCCCCAGTCGAAGGCCCGACCCGGGTCGGTCTTGCGCTCGGGAGCGATATCGCTATGGCCGGCGATCCAGCCTTCCGCCAGCGACGGATACGAGCCCTGCAGCGCCGCGATCAGCGGCACGAGCGCCGCGTACTGGCGATCGTCGTAGGGCTCCTCATCCGTGCCCTCGAGCTCGATGCCGATGGAGAAATCGTTGCAGTTCGCGCGGCCGCGCCAGTACGACGGCCCCGCATGCCAGGCGCGCTCGTGAAACGGGACGTACTGCGTGATGTGGCCCGCGCGGTCGATCAGCACGTGCGAGGACACGCGCAGGTGCTGGATGGTTGCGAAGTAGGGGTCGGCCTCCGCGGGCAGGGAATTCGTGAACAAGCGGTCGATCCACTCGCCGCCGTACTCACCCGGCGGCAGGCTGATGCCGTGGATGACGATCAGCTCGGGAGAAAAGCCCGGCGGGCGCGGGTCGGAGTTGGGCGAGGTCACGCGACGCGCGGCAGCGAGCAGTCCGGCCGAGATCGCGATGCCCTTCATCGCGACAGCTTAGCCCGCAGCCGGGACCGCTTCCAATCGCATACACTGCGTGCGGGATGATCGCCGCCTCCCGGAACGCCGCCCTCGCCGCCCGCGACCTCGCGGTGATCTGGCACCCCTGCACGCAGATGAAGGACCACGAGCGCCTGCCGCTGATCCCGGTCGCGCGTGGCGAGGGCGTGTGGCTCTACGACTTCGACGGCCGGCGCTACCTCGACGGCATCAGCTCCTGGTGGGTGAACCTGTTCGGGCACGCGAACCCGCGCATCAACGCGTCGGTGCGCGCGCAGCTCGAGCGGCTCGAGCACGTGATGCTCGCGGGCTTCACGCACGAGCCCGCGGTGCAGCTTGCCGAGCAGCTGCTGCGGCTGCTGCCCGCGGGGCTCACGCGCTGCTTCTTCGCCGACAACGGCTCGGCCGCGGTCGAGGTCGCGGTGAAGATGGCGTTCCACTACTGGCAGAACGCCGGCAGGCCCGCGAAGCGCCGTTTCGTCACGCTCTCGAACAGCTACCACGGCGAGACGCTGGGGGCGCTGGCCGTGGGCGACGTCGAGCTCTATAAGAAGGTGTACCAGCCGCTCTTGATGGACGTGATCACGGTGCCCTCCCCCGACTGCCACCGGCGCGAACCGGGCGAGGACTGGGAGGCGCACAGCCGCCGGATGTTTGCCGAGATGGAGCGCGCGCTCGCGGCGCATGCGGACGAGATCGCCGCCGTCATCGTCGAGCCGCTGGTGCAGTGCGCGGGCTCGATGCGCATGTACCACCCGGCGTATCTCACGCTGCTGCGCCAGGCCTGCGACCGGTACGGGGTGCTGCTGATCGCGGACGAGATCGCGGTCGGCTTCGGCCGCACCGGCACGATGTTCGCCTGCGAGCAGGCCGGCATCCGCCCGGACATCATCTGCCTGTCGAAGGGGCTCACGGGCGGCTACCTGCCGCTGTCGGTTGCGGTCGTGACCGAGGCGATCTACCAGGCGTTCTACGACGACTACGTGAAGCTCACCGCCTTCCTGCATTCGCACAGCTACACCGGCAATCCGCTCGCCTGCGCGGCGGCGCTCGGCACGCTCTCGATCTTCGAGACCGACGACGTGATCGCGAAGAACCGCGCGCTGGCCGCGCGCATGGCCGAGGCGACGGCGGAGCTCGCGGATCATCGCCACGTCGCCGAGCTGCGCCAGACCGGGATGATCCTCGCGATCGAGGTGGTGCGCGATCGCGCCAGCGGCGAGCGCTACGACTGGCGCGAGCGCCGCGGCCTGAAGGCGTACGAGTACGCGCTGTCGCAGGGTGCGCTGCTGCGCCCGCTCGGCAACGTCATCTACCTGATGCCGCCCTACGTGATCGAGCCCGGCCAGATCGACTGGCTCGCGAGCGTCGCCCGGGGCGCGGTGGACGCCGCATGCGCCTGATCCGGGTGTACGTCGAGGCGCCGCTGGCGGTGGGCGCGCGGGTGGAGCTACGCGGTTCCGCGCACGAGCACCTCACGCGCGTGCTGCGCCTGGGCGAGGGCGATCCGGTGACGCTCTTCAACGGCGACGGCAGCGACTATCCGTCGCTGATCAGGGAGATGCGGCGTGGTGCCGCGATCGCCGAGGTGCGGGCGGCCGCCGCCGCGCGCGGCGAGTCGCCGCTGGCGATCACCCTGGTGCAGGGCATCGCCCGTGCCGAGCGCATGGATCTCATCGTGCAGAAGGCGACCGAGCTCGGCGTCGCCGCCATCCAGCCGGTCGTGGCGGAGCGCAGCGTCGTGAAGCTGGACGCCGCCACGCGCGCGAAGAAGCTGGCACATTGGCGCGGCATCGCGATCGCCGCCTGCGAGCAGTGCGGCCGGGCGCGGCTGCCCGAGGTCGCGGACCCGCTGCCGCTGCCGGACTGGCTGGCCCGGCCGGCGCGCACCGGCTGGCGGCGCGTGCAGCTCGAGCCGGATGCCGGCGTGGCGCTCGCCGCCGCGGCCGCGGATGCGACGTCCATCGAACTCCTGGTCGGGCCGGAGGGCGGCCTGACCGAAACAGAGCGGGACGCGGCGCGCCAAACGGGTTATCTTTCCTGCCGGCTCGGACCGCGGGTGCTACGGAGCGAAACGGCCTCGATCGCCGCGCTCGCGGTCCTGCAGGCGACAGCGGGTGACCTGAGATGACGCAGAGCTCGCAATTGCGGCGCGCGGTCCCGACCGAGGAAGGGCTGCGGCTGCTGCTCGATCCCTACCTCTGCTTCGGGCCCGGCACCGAGCGGCACCGCGGCACGCTCGCCGAGATTGCCCACGACGCGGCCGCGCTCGGGCTCGCGCTGTGCGTCGAGAAGAAGAGCTGGGACGAGGCCGCGACCGACCCCGACGTCGTGCGCCGCCAGGTGCCGCTGTGGCGCTTCGAGCCGCTGCTCAAGATCGAGGAACTGCCGCTGCCGTCGAAGCGCGACATCGAGGCGCGATTCATGCCGGCGCGCAACGAGATCGACCGCGCGGACCTCCGGCTGCTGGGCGCGCTGCACGCGCGCATCGTGGAGCTGCTGATCGCCGACGACGGCCGGCTGCACCGGATCGCGAGCCGCGCGGGACTCGGGCACCGGGTGCTGACGCCGTCCGATGCGCTCGCCTGGCTGGAGGCGCTCGCGGGCGAGGCGCGCGAACTCGCGGTCACCGAGGTCGAGCCGCGCGCGGCGCTGTCGAATCCGGCGCTCGAGGCCATGCTGGCCGAGGATTGCGAGCCTTTCGATCCGTATCTCGCGTCGCGGCTCGAGGCTCCCGGCACCCGCGTGCTGGTGGCGAACGACAACCGCCGCCCGGTGGCGCTCGGGGTGATCACGACCGAGTCGCCGGAACTGACGCTGGCCGCCATCGCCTGCGCGGATGGCGCGCGCGGCAGCCGTGCGATCGAGCCCGTGGCCGCGGCGGCGCTGACGGTCGCCAGGCGCCAGCGCGTCGGGCTGCGCGCGCTGGTGCCGCCGCACCTGGACCACGTGCTGCTGCTGCTCGACCTGCTGCAGTTCGAGCGCCGCGGCCGCGATCGCCACGGTCGGGTGATTTTCCATCACGGCCTCGAAGAAGCCGCCGCCCGCCCGGCCGCCGGCCGCGAGGCCTGGCTGTGGCCGCTGGATGCCGCCAGTCACGACCGCCTGGTCCCGGAGCTCGCGGGCGCGACGCAGGTGGAGCTGTTCCCGGCCACGCCTGCGCCGCAGACGCTCGGCAGCCCGATCCGCAAGCAGCTGCTCGCGGGGCGCGCGTCGCGCGAACCGCAACCCGGCGACCTGCTGCTGTTGCTGCATGCGCGCGCGACGGACCGGATCCGCTCGGCCACGGTCACAGCCGCGGCGCGCGTCGCCCGCACCGGGCATGCGGCGACCATCGGCGAGCTGCTGGCGCAATGCGCCGGCCATCCCTGCGACTCGCTCGCGCGGCTGCGCGCGCTGCTGGATGCCGGCACCGTCTCGGTGTTCGACCTGCACTGGCTCGGGCGGCTCGCGCGGCCGCTGCCGGTGGCCGCCATGATCGAGCGCGGCGTGATCGCCCAGACGCCCGCCACGCGCACGCGCCTGCCGGCCGAGGCGCTGCTGCGCCTCGCGCCCGACCTCGCCCTAGCGTAACGGGAAAAGGTGCCTGCCTCCTTTTTGGCGACGCCAAAAAGGAGGCAGGCACCTTTTCCCGTCAGGCGGTGACGGTGGTCTCGTCGGCGATCATTTCCTCGAGGCGCTCGAGGTCGGGGATCAGCGGCAGCTCGTTCACCATGCGCACCTGGCACAGCACCGGCGAGCGCTCCGGGAAGACGCGCGAGGTATCGGGCGCGATCACCTGCGGGCTCACCCGCACCAGCTGCGGGAAGCCCTGGGTCGCGACCCCGAAATGCCCCGCCGGCAGCTTCTGGCCGAGGCAGGTGAAGATCACGATGCGCGTGCGCCCGCCGATCACGGGTATGCGCTTGCCGCAGGCGCCCTCGAAGGACACCACCGGCACGCCGCGCCCGTTCCAGGACGCCATGCCCAGGTACCAGGGCGGCGCGCCCGGCATCTCCGAGAGCGGCTGGAATCCGGTGACCTCCGCGACGCAGGCGCGCGGCACCAGCAGCCGCTCGTCGAGCAGCGGCACCAGCAGGCCGTAGAGCTCCTGGTCCGCGCTCACGACGCCTTCCTGCGCACCAGCGGCTCGATCGCCTGCAGCAGCTGGCCCTCCTGGTAGGGCTTGCCGAGGTACTCGTTGACGCCGAGCTCGATGGCTCGCGCGCGGTGCTTCTCGCCGACGCGCGAGGTGATCATCACGATCGGCACGTCCTTCAGGCGCGGGTCATTGCGCACGTGCGAGGCGACCTCGTAGCCGTCCATGCGCGGCATCTCGATGTCGAGCAGGATCACGTCCGGC
>DATBMQ010000219.1:0-12848 GCA_036554765.1 Steroidobacteraceae bacterium
CCGCTCAACATCTGCCCGACGCTCGGCGACAACGAGCTCAACATCACCGAGCAGCTCGCCATCCTCAGCCCGATGCCGCGCGAGATCCAGGCGCGCACCGGGCACAGCATGGCGAATCCCGGCCAGGTGACGCTCGACGTGAGCGGCAACGTGGCGACCAACGGACAGTATCTCTTCCCGTTCGGCGCCAACCTCGGCGGCGTTTCGTTCCCCGAGTTCAACGAGATCAATCTCGACGCCCTGAACACGCCGTTCTTCTTCACGTCGCTGCCCTGGACGCTCGATCGGCGCCTCAGCCCGGGCGGCTGCAACGGCCCGTGCGAATCGACGCCGCAGCCGCTCGACCCGTACCCGTTCGAAGGCCTGGATCCGCGCACGCAGGCGAGCCTGCCGAGCCAGATCTACAACGACCCGAACTACACCAACTCGCCGCTGAGCACGGTGCGCAATCGCATCTTCTCGTACGTTGACCCGTCGCTCGCTCGCCTGCAGGGCAATGGATTCGAGACGCCGGCCGCCGGCAACTTCAACGGCAATGCGACGGTGCTCGCATGGCCCCCGGCCGACCCGGCTGCCCAGCCCATTCTGGTGACGCCGCTGGTGAATCCGAACACCGCCCCGGTGGCGGTCGCCGACACGGCGATCACTGTCCAGGGCGTGCCGGTGACCATCCTGGTTCTCGCCAACGACACCGATGCGCAAAACAACCCCTTGAGCATCATTGCGGTGGGCTCGCTGACGCCGAGCACTGCCGGTACATATGTGAACAACGGCAGCAATGTCACCTTCAACCCGAGCTCGCTCTTCACTGGCGTGGCCACGTTCTCCTACACCATTACCGACGGCAACGGCGGCACGGCCACCGCACCGGTAAGCGTCACGGTCACCCCGGGGCAGAACCAGCCGCCGGTAGCAGCGGCCGACAGCGCGAGCACGGCTTCGGGCACTCCGGTGACCATCAACGTACTGGCCAACGACACCGACGCCAATGGCGATCCGCTCAGCGTGATCAGCGTGACGAACGGTGCGCGCGGTACGGTGGCCAACAACGGCGTCAGCGTCACCTACACGCCGAACGCCGGAACGAGCGGCACGGATCTCTTCAGCTACACGGTTGCCGACGGCCGCGGCGGCACGGCGAGCGGCTCGGTGACCGTGAATGTCGCGGCGCCGGAGAGCCTTGCCGTGAGCCTGTCCGAGTTCCGGGCCGGCAATTCGGAATGGCGAGTGGCGGGAACCAGCTCGGCAATTGGCGCCACCATTACGGTACGCCGAGGCGTCGATCTCACCGGTCCGGTGATCGGCACCGCCACGGTGTCTGCGACGCGCACCTGGATTCTGCGAGTGGTTGGCTCGGCGATCCTGCCGGATGCGAGCCGCACCATCAGCATCCATTCGAGCGGCGGCACGGATCTTCTCGGAGTACCCGTGACCGTTCGCTAGTCCCGGTCCACGCCGGAAGCGGGGAGACACCGCAGGTGCCTCCCCGCTTTTCGCCGTTTATGCAAGCCTCTGCGGTGTAACCCGCCGTTTCAAGCAGTACCTCCCTCGCGGCAAATACCGGCTTCGCCGTAGTGCTCCGCGCATTCCCGTTCGCTACTGTGGCTTGGCGCTCACAAGTGGGTTTGTAAACCCGAGATTGGGCGATACCGCGGTCCGAACAAATGTCACTCTCGGAGCAGCAATGACCGTAGCTTCCAAGAAGAAGCATCTGCTGCGTGCGGGTGTGCTTGCGCTCGCGCTGGGCACGATGAGCTTTTCCGCGAACGCCGTCCTCGAGCGGGTCGGTCCCATCAACTCCGCGCCGAGCGTGGGCAACTACCCGGCGTGGTACCAGGACACGACCGGCCTCGCGCTCGAATTCTGCGACCCGCAAAACCAGGCCGAAGTGGACGGCGGCTGGTGCCTGCTGCTGCCCGCCGACGTGACCGTTCCGGAAGTGTTTCCCACGAATTTCTTCGACGAGCACTTCTGGTTCGCCGCTGACGCCGTGATGGACACCGCGAGCGGCTCCAAGGCGCTGCTGGTGCTGGCGGTGGAGGCTGCGTTCGTCGGCAACGTGGTTCCGGGCGGGCAGATCGCCTTTTCGCGCATTCGGGTGCGCCTCAACGATGTGCCGGTGACCGGAACCTACCGGTTCATCCACCCGTATGGCGAGGAGGTGCAGCAAGGGGTGGCGGGCGATCGGATTTTCTTCACCGACGATTTCGGCATCAATTGCGCACCTGGGCAGTTCCACTGCGCCATGGACTCGCGCCTGGGGCCGTTCCTGCTGCCCTCGGACACGCCGGGCGGCGCCGAGCTGCCTCCCGTCACGGGCCCGGTCGCGGGCAAGCTCTACATCGCCGATCCGGCGCGCAGCGGCCCGGTCACCGGCAGCCCGCTGCCCAATTTCATCGACTCCACCGGCGCCTCGCGTAACCACAACATCTTCCGCATCGAAGGTCCTCCGGGATCGGGCCTGAGCGTCGACCCGGCGACGGGCGTGCTGCGCGACTACATCGAGACCACCGACTTCACGCTGATGGGCCGCATTTATACGGGAACCATCCCCGGCCGGGTCGACGTCAGCCGCGCGAGCTACACGCGCAAAGCGGCGGGGCAGAAGCTCAACGTTTTCGCCACCGGCTCTATGACCACGCAGGGGCGGCTACCGGGACAGCCGCGGCCGGCGCCGGTATGGCCGATCCTCTCGTTTTTCGATGCGCCCTGCGCCAGCGGGCTGGACGCCAACGGCAACCCCGTGCCTCCATACAGCGCGCCGGGCGGGGCGATCGAAACGTCCATGTTCGCCTCGGACGGCCTCTATTGGGGGCAGACCTCGCCCGCGGCCATTCCCTCGGCCGTGTGCGTCAAGGACAGCAGCGCCCGCGACGCCAGCGGCAATCTCGTGCCCACCTTCAGCCCGCGCGTCGTCACCGACGAGGTCACCGTCACCCAGGCAGCCTACGATGCGAGCGCCGGAACGCTCACCGTCAAGGCACGCTCGAGCGACGAGACGGAGCCGCCCGTCCTGACGCTGGCCTATGGAAACTACAGAGGCAGCCTCGTGAACGGCGAGATCGTCGTGCCGAACGTCATCGCGCCGCCGGACAGGGCCCGGGTGGTTTCCAGCAGACTTGGCATGAACGACTACCAGGTCAGCACGGACGCCGTGAACGCGCTCCCCGTGGCCGTGGCCGATACGGCAACAACGGTGCAGGGTGTGCCGCTCGCCATCGCCGTCCTGGCGAACGACACGGATGCCGATGGCGGTTCCCTGACCGTCACCGCGGTGACCGCAGTAACGCCGGCCATCGCCGGAACGGTGACCAACAACGGTAGCGACGTCACCTTGAATTCCAGCTCGCTCTACACCGGACCTGCCACGTTCAGCTACACCATGTCCGACGGCCAGGGCGGCACGGCCACCGCGCAGGTCAGCGTCACGGTCATCCCGGGGCAGAACCAGCCGCCGGTCGCCAACGCCGACAGCGCGAGCACGGCTTCGGGCACCGCGGTGACCATCGACGTGCTGGCGAACGACACCGACGCCAATGGCGATCCGCTCAGCGTGATCGGCGTGACCAACGGGGTGCGCGGCACGGTGGCCAATAACGGCGTGAACGTCACCTATACGCCGAACGCCGGAACCAGCGGCACCGACGTGTTCAGCTACACGGTGGCTGACGGCCGCGGCGGCACGGCGAGCGGCTCGGTGACCGTGAATGTCGCAGCGCCGGAAAGCCTTGCGGTGAGCCTGGCGGAGTACCGAGCCGGATCGCTGGAGTGGCGAGTCGCCGGCACCAGCTCGGCGGTGGGCGCCACCATCACGGTACGCCGAGGCGTCGATCTCACCGGTCCGGTGATCGGCAACGCCACGGTGTCCGCGGCGCGCACCTGGATTCTGCGGGTGGTTGGCTCGGCGATCCAGCCGGATGCGAGCGCCACCATCAGCATCTATTCGAGCGGCGGGGCGACACGTCTCGCGGTGCCCGTGACGTTGCGCTAGCAGCACGCAGCTTTTGGCGGGGAGAAGCGCATTGCGCGCTGCTCCCCGCAGCTCTTTCCGCAGTCCGACCTCCCCAAGATTTCCCCAGAATTCCCCGGAGATTCCCCATCTTTGGGGGCCCATGTCCGGTGAACCGGGGTCTTTGGCCCACCGCATCGGCGCCAACACTGGGTACATCTCCCTGTTTGCTTGGGGAATTGGGGACCTAAACCCGATTCCACCTGCAACTTGGCACGCTTACTGCGACTGAGCCGCCCCGAGGGAGAAGAAGGCCGGCGAAAACGCACGACCTCGCGACGACACTTTTCACGCAGGGCAACTGCTGCAGACGCGCCGTGAGACGCGAGCGTCGCTTGAGGGAGCTTAGGGGACCAAGGAATGAACAGGGCGTGCACATCGGGTGCCGTATATTCGGTCAGGCTGCTGATGCTGCTCGTCGGCCTGGCGGTTGGCGGTATCCACGAAGCGAAAGCGGCCGGGGAAGTGTTTCCCGCGCCCGCGGTTCCGCTTCCCGCTCCTGTGCCTGCCCAGTTCGATATCACCGGTTTCATCGAGGAGGCGACGCTCGATAACGCCGGGGCGATCTGCCACGCGAGCGACCCGCGCCTTGCGGGCGGAACGCTGAAGGTCAACGGCATCGAGATCGTCATACCGTGCAACACGCTGTTGCAGATGCCTGCCGCGACGCTCACCTGGCAGGAACTGTTCAGCCTTGCTCCGCGCGACATCGGCCTGCCGGTGGCCAACGGCGTGCCCACACAGACCGGTCTTGCGCTGCGTGACAGCGTCACCCTGCCGCTCGCGACCATTTACGGCAACGCTCGCTTGCCTTCCTATGAAGCGCACGTCCAGGGCAACGTCGTCAACGGCCGCTACATCGCCGGCCTGGTTTTCATCTCGCAGCAGAACCTGAACCTCGGGCGCGGCAGGATCACCGCGATCGACTACGAAAACGGCGAGCTGCACATTGCGAACGCCGATCCCGGCGTCGCCGTCGCGCGCGTAAGGATCAACGATCCGCAGGGCCGCTTCGGGCTCACGCACGGCGCGCCCGGCAGCGCCGCGGCGCTCATCGAGCCGACTTTCGACGCCCGCTTTGCCGTCGACGCGGACAGCCCGACCGTCCACGCCGCGACGGGCTACCCGATGTGCATACCGCGCAGCAATCCCTTCACCGATGCGGACGATCCGCTGTGCCCGCAGGCGAACCGTCCGCGCTCGCCCGATTGCGCGTCGCTGCCCGCGCCGTTCGCGCCCTTCGCGCTTCCCGAGGCGGGACAGTTCTGCACCAGCTTCGTCATGCCGGATGCCACACAGCAGGCGCCGTTCGAAGTCGGCGACATGATCGACTTCATGGGCACGCTCAAGGTCGATTCGAGAGGCCCTTACATCTCGGCGCACACCATCACCGCGCGACTGGGCATCTACACCACGCCGGGCACGATGCCGGCGTACGTCGCGATCGAGATGCAGCTTCAGGGCACCGCGGCGCTGCCACTCGCCAACCTGCCGCAGGAAGCGACCTCGCGCATCAAAGTGGAAGGCTTCACCACCGACCCGACGCGCCTGGTCGATATCTACGCCATGGATGTCGATGCGGCGAGCGGCGCCATCTCCGAGCGCCTCATCGGCATCGCCAACCCGAGCGGCCCGCCGGTCATCGGGCGCTTCCGCTTCATCCCCGCCGCGGGCGCTTTCCTGCCGGCGACGCGCGAATTCCGCGTCGTCTCGAGGACGCTGTGCGGCGGCGATCCGAGCCAGCCCTGCCGCGTGCCGGCCGCGCCAGGCACGTACGCGAACGGCCTGATCGCGGGCCAATACCATGCCCCGAATTTCGAATTCATCTTCGCGGAAAACCTGATCCTCGGCGATCCGCTGCTGCCGGCCAACTTCCAGGACATGGCGTTCCTGTACTGCGGCTCCGGCCCGCTCACCACGCCCACCGCGGGGACAACGCCGCCGCAGGTCGGTCAGCTCGATCCGGGGCCGTGGGCCTACCCGATGCCCGATCCTCAGTTCGTCTGGACCCTGTGCCCGATGGCGAAAAGGGTGGACGGCACCGCCATTCCCGTGCCGCCGGTCGCGCAGGCCGAGGTCGCGCCCGCGAACGTCGCTTCCGGCGAAACGGTGAACCTCAGTGCCGCGGCGAGCCGGGACGGCAACACGCCGGCGCGCCCGCTCAGCTTCCGCTGGACGCAGACCGCCGGCCCGCTCGCGACGCTCTCCGACGGCAACTCGGCGACGCCGCAGTTCGGCGCGCCGACAGTCACCGCGACGACCACGCTCACCTTCAGCGTGGCGGTGAGCAACAACGTGCCGCTCACGGCGAACGCCTCGGTGTCCGTCAGCGTGAATCCGCCGCCGCCGGCACTCAGCGTCGACATCATCGCCCCCGACAAGGTCAGCGCCGGCAGTATGGTGACGCTCACCGGAGTGACTGCCGCCGGCGGCACGGTGAAATGGATCCAGATGTCCGGGCCGAAGGTCGTGCTGGCCGGAGCGAACACGCTTTCGGCGAGCTTCATCGCGCCCAGGGGCCCCTCGAGCGTGGCATTCACCCTGACCGCGACGACGGCGAACGGCGTCAGCACCACCGCGATGCGCTCCATCGCCGTGGCGCCCGACGGCGTTTCCATGCTGCCCGTCACCTGGGTGAGGAGCGAGGGGGCGCTCGGCATCGTCGCCACGTCGACGGCGCTTGCCGCTGGCATGACGACAGCGCCTGCCGGAATGTCCATGACGGCGATGTTCTGGAACCGCAACCTTCCAGCGAGCGCGCGCGGCGGCGCGGGCAATCCGGTCCTGCTGCCGATGAGCTTCGCAACAGGAACGGCATGCGCGAGCGCCACGCCCTGCTTTGTGGGCGCCGCCTCCGGAGTGATCGTCGACCCGGCGAGCCCGCCCGAGGCCCCGGTGCTGCTCGAGCCGACCAGCGTTGTCGTGCGCTCCTCGTTCGGTGGCTCGGCCACCGTGTCGACCCCCGCCATACGGATCCGCTGAGGAGGCCCAGAATGATCGGACAAACTCGGCGGAGCGGGAGGATGCGGCGGGCGGTGGCGGGGCTACTCGCCGTGGTCATGCTTGCGAGCAGCGCGAGCGGCTTCGGCCGCGGGCGCAAAGGCGGCGGCGCCGCCGGCATGCTGGGCGATATGGACCTGATCGAGCCGCTGCAGACGACCACCGGTCTGCCCTCCAGTTTCGTCACCGGATTCGAAGTGGTGGGCGCGACGGCCGGCGACGGCATCGGCGGCACCGGCGGCGTGCCGCTGCTCCTGCCCGGAGACCCGGGCATCGTTTCGCAAACCGGACAGGCCGTCACGCTGCTGCCCGCGGGCGACAGCAGCGGCCCACGCGCCGGCGCGGCGCGGCGGCTGGGCGCCGACGGGCTGCCGCCCCTGGTCTCGCTCAAGTCGGTGCCCGTGCCGCCGGTGCCCGGGCTCGCCCGCTTCATCCGTGATCGCCAGGCCGCGATCGTGCTCGGCAAGGCGCTCTTCTGGGACACGCAGGCCGGCAGCGACGGCAACGCGTGCGCGAGCTGCCACTTCCACGCCGGCGCCGACAAGCGCATGAAGAACCAGCTCTCGCCGGGACTGAACGGCGGCGATCAGAGCTTTCAGCCTACGGCCACCGGCGGCGGCGGGCCGAACCACAAGCTCACGCCCGGCGACTTTCCCTTTCACCGGCTCGCCGATCCGCTCGACCGCAATTCGGCCGTGTTGTTCGACAGCAACGACGTGGTTTCTTCACAAGGCTCGCACGGCAAGGAGTTCAAGGCCGTACTGGCGAACGGCTACGAGCAGTGCGCCGAGCGCGTCGGCAGCGACAGCTTCGGCGTGGCGAGCAAGCTCACCCGGCGCGTGCCGCCGCGCAACACGCCGAGCGTGCTCAACGCGGTGTTCAACTACCGCAATTTCTGGGACGGCCGCGCCAACAACGTCTTCAACGGCGTCAATCCTTTCGGGCCGCGCGACCCGAACGCGAAAGTGCTCGAGCTCCTCGCCGACGGGGCGACGCAGTGGACCGCGATCGCGCTGCCGAACGCGAGCCTCGCCTCGCAGGCCGTAGGGCCGGTGCTCTCCGACATGGAAATGTCCTGCGCCAACAGGACCTTCAAGGACGTGGGGCGCAAGCTCCTCAAGCTGCAGCCGCTGCGCCTGCAGCAGGTCCATCCGGAGGACAGCGTGCTCGGCATTCACGCGAACGCGACGGGGCGCGGGCTGAAGCAAAGCTACGGCGATCTGATACGCGCGGCTTTCGAGCCGCGCTGGTGGAGCGCGCCGGGCCTTTTCGACGGCTACACGCAGATGGAGCGCAATTTTTCGCTGTTCTGGGGATTGGCGATCATGGCGTACGAATCGACCCTGGTATCGGACGAAACTCCGTTCGACCGGTTCGTCGGCAATCCGGGCACGCCGGCAGACCCCGGCGCGCTCACGGCGCAGCAGCAGCGCGGTCTCGCCCTCTTCCGCGGCAAGGCCCAGTGCGCCGCCTGCCACGCAGGCGCCGAGTTCACGGGCGCCGCGACCAACCTGCAGCCGAACGGCGGCGAGGACACCGCCATCCAGAGCATGTTCCTCAAGACCGGCGAGCTGAGCGTGTACGACAACGGCTTCTACAACATCGGCGTACGCCCGACTGCGGAAGATCGCGGCGTCGGCGGAACCGATCCGTTCGGCAATGCGCTCTCTTTCTCGCGCAACTGGTTCGACCTGCTGCGCAAGCGCACCGTGGCCGATCCGGTATGGGTGGATCCATGCCTGTTCGCGATCTTCTTCGACGCGAGCGCGTGCTGGATCGCGCCCGATCCCAACGGGACGCGCGTAGTGACCGACGGCGCTTTCAAGACGCCCGGCTTGCGCAACGTCGCGCTCACCCAGCCGTATTTCCACAACGGCGGAACGTTCACCCTGGAGCAGGTGGTGGAGTTCTACAACCGCGGCGGCGACCGGCGCGGCACCGACGACAGCGACACCACCGGGTTCGTTGCCGCCGACGCACCCAACGGCGGTACCAGCAACGTCCATCCGTCGATCAGCGCCCTGGGGCTTACCCCCGCAGAACGCACCGACCTGGTGGCGTTCATGCGCCAGGGGCTCACCGATCAGCGCGTTGCTTGCGAGCGGGCGCCGTTCGATCACCCGTCGCTCACGCTGCCGGACGGACATGTCGGCGACCCGCTGACCGTAAGGGACAGCAACGGCGACGGCTACGCGGACGACCAGATGACTGTCCTGCCGTCTGTGGGCGCGAACGGGCGGCCCGCGACGCAGTGCCTGCGCAACGACAACGGCAGCGCCGCGGGAGGGCTCTGACATGAAAACGACCTGGGCGATGGCGTGCGCGCTGATCCTCGCGAGCGGCGCGGCCCTGGGCACCGATACGACGACGAACGGCTTGCCGGCCACGGCGCCGGCGCCGCTGCTGCCGGCACCGATCGGCCCGGCGCAGTTCGACATCACCGGATTCATCCAGGAGGCGACGCTCGACACGACCGGGGCGGTTTGCGTGCCGAGCGATCCACGTCTCGCGGGCGGCACGCTCAAGGTGAACAACCTCACGGTGATCGTGCCGTGCAACACCATCCTGCAGATGCCGGCGGCCACGCTCGCCTGGCAGGAGCTGTTCAGCCTCGCGCCGCGCGACATCGGCCTGCCGGTAGGCGCGAACGGCATCCCGGCGCAAACCGGCCTCGCGCTGCAGGACACCGTCAGGCTGCCGGTGGCAACGCCTTATAACGGCCCGCTGCCCTCGTACGAGGTGCGCGTGCAGGGCAACATCGTGAACGGCCGCTACATCGCCGGCCTGGTCTTCATTTCGCAGCAGTCTCTGAATTCCGCGCAAGGCACCATCCGCGCCATCGACTATGCGAGCGGCGAGCTGCAGGTCGCGGCCGGCGAGGGGCCCGATATCGTACGCGTTCGCATCAACGATCCGCTCGGACGCTTCGGGAAGTCGCACGGCGCGCCGGGCGGCGGCGCCGATCTCACCGAGCCAGGCTACGACCAGCGTTTTTCGGTCGACGCGGAAAGTCCGACCATTCACGCGCTCACCGGGTTTCCGATGTGTCTGCCGCGCACCAACCCGTTTACCGAAGCCGACGACCCGTTGTGCCCGCAGGCGAACCGCCCGCGCTCGCCAAACTGCAGGTCGCTGCCGGCGCCGTTCCCGGCGTTCGTCCCGCCAGCGCCCGGACAGTTCTGCACCAGCTTCATGATGCCGCCCCCTGCGAGCGCGCCTTGCGCTGCCGCGGCGACGGGCTGCCCGCCGGATCCGACGCAGCAGGCGCCGTTCGAAGTCGGCGACGTCATCGTTTTCTCGGGCACGCTCAAGGTCGATGCGAGGGGTTCTTACATCTCCGCGCACACCATCACCGCCAATGTCGGCATTTACACGACTCCTGGCACGATGCCCGCCTACGTCGTCATCGAAGAGCTGATCCAGGGAGCTTCGGGGCAGCCGCAGGCGAACGTGCTGCAGGAGGCGACCTCGCGCGTGCTGGTCGCGGGCTTCAGCAGCGATCCGGCGAGCCTGTTCGACATCTATGCGGTCGACGTGGATCCGCTGACCGGCGCGGAGAACGATCGCCTGCTTGGCACCGCCAACGCGGGTCCGCCGGTGATCGGGCGCTTCCTCTTCTTCCCCAATGCGGGCGCCTACCTGCCGCCGCCGCGGGAACTGCGCGTGGTGTCGAGAAACATGTGCGGCGGCGACTTGAGCCTGCCATGCCGGATGCCGGCCGCGGCGCGCACCTACGCGAACGGACTCCTCGCCGGGCAATACCATGCGCCCAATTTCGAGTACATCTTTCCGGAGCCGCTGATTCTGGGCGATCCGGTGCTGCCGGCCAACCTGCAGGACCTGCCATTCCTCTACTGCGGCTCGGGACCGCTCGGCACGCCGACCGGCGGCGACAATGGCCCGATCGTTCGCCAGCTCGACCCTGCGCCCTGGGCGCCGCCGATGGCGACGCCGATGTTCGCAGCGACGCTGTGCGCCGGAGAACCGGTCGTGGGAGCGGTCGCGGTTTCGGCGCCCGCGGCACCGCCGGCGATCACCCTGTTCCCGGGCGCCACGGTCACGGCGAGCTCCGGAGGCATCGTGCTCCTGAGCGCCGCGGCCACCGATGCGACCCGGCTACCGATCGCCATTCACTGGATCCAGTCCGGCGGCACGCGGCCGCCGGGGGTGGCGCTCATTCCGCCAGCGCAGCCCAATGCGATCACCTTCACTGCACCGGCAGGACCGGCGCAGATGCTGTTTACGGTATCAGCGACGAATCCGGGCACCGGCCTCACTTCCACCGCGACGGTAACGGTGAACGTCACCGGCACCCAACCGGACGTGGTGCGCGTAACCCGGGCCATCTGGACGAGCGTCAGGCAAAACCGCGGCGCGCTCAGCGTGGTGGCCACCAGCAATGCGCCCCTCACGGCAGATGGATTGCCGCCGCCAGGCCTGCAGCTCTATGTGCAGGCAACGGCTGTCGTCGCCGCGCTCGTTCCGGACGGCAACGGCGGACTCGACTACCGCCTGTCCGAAGTGCAGCTCAGCCCTTCGCCGCTGCCGATGTTCTTCGGGCCCACGGGCAATCCGGCGGCCTGTCCCTTCGGCGTGGCCCGATGCTGGCAGTTCGTGACGCGCGGCGCGCTCGTCGACCCGAACGGCGGGGGGATATTCGTGCCGCCCGACCGCGTACAGGTGACCTCGAGCCTCGGCGGCTCGAACACGGTCACGCAGACTAACGGCATCCTGATGCAATGAGGTGAACGCCATGAGTGAAAGCATGTGCCGGATGGAAAAGATCGCAGCGCGCTTGCAGACCGTCGCGCTGTCGGCGGCGGTCTTTTTCGCCCTCTGGGGAACGGCGCTGGTGGCGGTATTCGTGACGGACAGCAGCCCGCAACCGCACCAGTATTCATACTCTCTGACAGGCGCATCGGTGGCGGCGATGCTGAGCGTCGCTTCGCTGGTGCTGAGCCTCTTCACGCTCTGCCGGGCGGCGGAAAAGAACCTCCAGGTTCTGACGCGGCGGGGGCAGGACTCATCGCCCGAGCACCAGGGGGCCGGCGAGGCGAGCATGCGCATTCGCAGCGTGGTGCTGAACGAGCGGCTCGACATCGACCCGCCGCATCTCTGCTCGCAATACGCGGTCGCGTGCACCTGCTGGTCGCTGTGCGGAGCCGGGCCCGAAAAGGACGGCGTTGCGCGGCCGGCAGACGCGGCCATGCCGATCGTGCATCGATCGGGCAGGAACGATTGCCCCTTGCGCTTCGCCGCGGCCGCCACGCGGCAGGCGCGTGCCGACAGCGAGAATGGAGAGCGATAACGCCCTCATGCGGTCGCGATCGGGTGAGTTGCCCCAGTGCGGTGTCCCCGCGCACGTCGCGATATCGCGACATTGGTGTAGCCCTGTCCCCATCCTAGGGTCTCATTCCCCACTCGGTTTGCTGACCTGATCGCGCGCACGCGCGGCCGCCACGCCGGCAACGGACAAAACCGCAAGCAAAACGCGGATTTTCCGGGCTTTACGAATTTTGTAGCTGAAGCAGTGACATTTGGCATGTTCGGTGCTCTTGGCAGCCATATCCCCAAATGTGCTGGGGAAAAGTTTCGAAGTGAGCGGCCAGCCGCACTTCGCAACTGTTCCGGGACAGCACAAGGGCGGGGTGTAGGGCCCCGTTAACCTTTTTATTCGGAACAAGAAAGATGAGCCAATACGAAAAGCTGATCCAGAGGACGATGGATGTGCAAAGGGAGATCGTGCAGGCGAAGCTCAGCCGGCGCGATTTGCTGAAGATGGGATTGCTCAGCGCGGGCACCGGGATGCTTCTGCCGATTCCCGGCTTGAGCCTGCGCG
>DATBMQ010000010.1:0-10648 GCA_036554765.1 Steroidobacteraceae bacterium
GTGGGCAACCAGATCTTCATGGTGGACGCCGAGTCCGGCAACCTGCTCTGGTATGCGGGCCCGACGTCCGACACCAACGCCGACCTGCGCCATCCATCGATGCTGCACAGCATCCCGGCGGACGTGCGCGTCTTCGACCTCAGCGGTGACGGCTATGCAGATCGGATGTACGCAGCCGACATGGGCGGACGCGTCTGGCGCTTCGACATCCACAACGGTCAGGATCGTGCCAATCTGGTCACGGGCGGCGTGTTCGCCTCGCTCGGCAACGCGCACCTGGGTGTGAACCCGAATGCGACCACGCGACGCTTCTACAGCGCGCCGGACGTCGCTTTCCTGGCTCAGGGCGGACGCACCTGGCTCAACATCGCGCTCGGCTCCGGGTACCGCGGCCATCCGCTCAATGTGGAGACGCGGGACCGCTTCTACAGCCTGCGTGATCACCGGCCGTTCGCGCGCCTGAGCCAGGCGCAGTACAACGCAATCGCGCCCATCACGGAGGCGGACGTCAACCTGATCGACATCACGACGGATATCGCCCCGACGATCCCGCCGGGCGCCAGCGGCTGGCGCCTCGACTTGCGGCGCATCGTTTCGCCAGTGGCCTGGACTGGCGAGAAATCGCTGTCGGAAGCGCGCACCGTGCAAAGCATGATCCAGTTCACGACCTACGAACCGAACCTCGACGTGGACGATCCAGTCACGGGTGCATGCGCGCCGAAGCGCGGCACCAACCGACTGTACACGGTGAGCGCCTACTCGGGCGCGCCTGTCCTCGATCGCGAGAGACCGACCGACCCGCCGGATTCCACCGACGACCGCGACACCGAGCTGTCGCAGGGCGGCATCGCGCCGGAGGTGGTGTGGCTGTTCCCGAGCCCGGAGGACCCGGTGAACTGCGTGGGTGCCGAGTGCCGGCCGCCGCCGCAGTGCCTGGTGGGCCTCGAGAACTGCGGCGTGGGCGTCAACCTGAACCCGGTGCGCACCTTCTGGCGCCAGACCGGCGTGAACTGAGGCAGCCATGAACCACTCTCACCGCCAGCGCGGCGTGACGCTGATCGAGCTGATCGTCGTCGTCATCATCGTCGGCATCCTCGCGTCGGTCGCGATCCCGTCCTATCGCGCCTACGTGCTGCGCAGCCAGCGGTCGGATGCCAAGGACGCCCTGCTGACGCTCGCCACCGCGCAGGAGAAGCATTATCTCCAGTGCAATGGCTACGCTGGCGGTGCCGGCGCCATCGCCGCCGCCACCGACTGCGCGGCGGGTCAACTCCAGGGTGCGGCGACCAGCAAGAATGGCTGGTACGCGCTGACGATTCCGACGGCCGCCAATCCCACGAACTTCACCATCACTGCGACGGCGATCCTGGGGCAGAATCAGTTCCAGGATGCCGAGTGCCGCTCGTTCAGCGTAACTGACCGCGGTGTGCGCACGGCGCTGGATTCGGGCGGCTCCGACAACAGCGCCGAGTGCTGGCAGTAGGGCGTCCACCGCCGCGGCGCGGCGGCTAGAAGAGTTCCGGGCGCCCGGCCCAGACCGGCGCCAGCGCGGGGGTCCCGGGCGCCGCCTGGAATTCGGCTTCCACCCACAGGTCGGCGACGGCGGCGAGCCTGTCTCCGGCGTAGACGAGCGGCAGGCGCCCCCGCATCCACGGCACGATTCCCGCTTCCTGGCAGAGGTCTTTCACCCGCTTGCGCGGGCGCGCGAGGGCTGGCCGCAGGCTTTCGCCGCCGCTGCGAAAACGGATTTCAATCGGCGCCGGCAGATCCGCCCGCAGGGTTCCCGCGGCGCCCGGCAGCAGCGTGAATTCCCCGCAGCCGGCACCCAGCTGCAGGCCGCGCCCACCGACCGGCGACAGGCTGGCGGCCGGCGGGATCGCAGGCAGCGGTCGCATGGCATACAGCCGGCCCCGATAACGCCGCAACTCCCCTTCCGGCCAGTGCACCAGCGGCTGCGCGTCCGCCCGTGCCGTCAGCAGTTCGTCCAGCGCCGCTTCGAGCCGCGTGGCCGGGGGCGGCCTCAGGCCGCGCTCGTGGATCCACCAGCGCAGCAGGTTGGCCTGTCGATCGCGCGTGAGCCCACGGAGACCTGCGACCGACAGTCGGCTGCCGTCCGCGATTCCTCGCGCATCGGCGGCCGCCAGTTCCGCCAGCAGGCGGGACGCCTGCGCCAGGTGGCTGGCGCTGCGGGCCACCGTCGCCGCGGCCGCGGGCCAGCGCGAGCGCAGCCGCGGCAGGACCTCGCTGCGCAACCAGCCGCGGTCCAGGCGCGCGGACTCGTTCATGGGATCGTGCAGGAAGGCGAGCGCGTGCTCCGCGGCGTAGGCCGCGATGGCGGCGCGGTCGATGCCGAGCAGCGGCCGCAGGTGCCAGCCCGCGCCCAAGGGCGCGCGTGGCGGCATCGCGGCAAGGCCGGCCACGCCCGCGCCGCGCAGCAGCTGGATCAGCACCGTCTCGAGCTGGTCGTCGCGGTGGTGGGCGGTCAGCAGCCATTCGCCGGGGCGCAGCAGGCGGGCCAACGCCGCGTAGCGCGCCTCGCGCGCCTGCGCCTCGACGCTCGCCCCAGGCTGCGCGACCAGGCCCAGTTCCACGACCTCGAGCGGGACGTCGAGCTCGGCGCACAGCGCGCGGCAGCGGGCCGCCCAGTCGCATGACGCCGCCTGCAGGCCGTGATCCGCATGCACCGCGCGCAACGAGCGGACCCGGCCGCCGTCCCGCAGCGCACGCATTGCATGCAGCAGCGCCACCGAGTCGATGCCGCCGGAGAGCGCGACGCAATGGCTCGCGTCCTGCCATCCGTGGTCGAGTGCCGCGAGCGCGGCGGCGAGGCGCGCGGCGCCGAAAGCCATGTCAGGCGCCGCCGAAGACCCCGAACCCGCGCAGCCGCCGCTGGCGTTCGGCCAGCAGCGCGTCCGCCGGCAGCGCGCTCAGCTCGGCCAGCCGTCGCGAAAGCGCGTCGCGCAGCGACTCCGCCATCACCTGCGGGTCGCGGTGCGCGCCGCCGAGCGGCTCCGGGATCACCTCGTCCACGAGCTCGAGGCGCGCGAGTCGTTCCGCCGTGATGCCCATGGCCTCGGCGGCCAGCTCGCGCCGGTCCGCGCTCTTCCACAGGATGGATGCGCAGCCCTCAGGCGAGATGACCGAGTACACGCTGTACTGCAGCATCAGCAGCCGGTCGCAGACCCCGATCGCGAGCGCGCCGCCCGAGCCGCCCTCGCCGATCACGCAGCTGACCACCGGCACCGGCAGGCGCGCCATGTCGAACAGGTTGCGCGCGATCGCCTCGCTCTGGTTGCGCTCCTCCGAGCCGACGCCCGGATAGGCGCCCGGCGTGTCGATGAGCGTGACCAGCGGCAGGCCGAAGCGCTCGGCCAGCAGCATCAGGCGCCGGGCCTTGCGGTAGCCCTCCGGCTTCGGCATGCCATAGTTGCGCCGCACCCGCTCCTTGGTGTCGCGGCCCTTCTGCTGGCCGATCAGCATGACCGGCGTGCCGCCGAGACGCGCGACGCCGCCGACGATGGCCTGGTCGTCCGCATACATGCGGTCGCCGTGCAGTTCCTGGAACTCCGTGAACACGAGCGGGATGTAGTCGAGCGTGTACGGGCGCTGCGGGTGCCGCGCGAGCTGCGTGATCTGCCAGGGCGTGAGGCTGGCGAAGATGCTGGTCGTGAGCATGCGGCTCTTGGCGCGCAGCGTCTCGATCTCCGCGGCGATGTTGAGCTCGGAGTCGGTGCCGAGAAAGCGCAGCTCCTCGATCTTGGCCTCGAGTTCGGCGATCGGCTGCTCGAAATCCAGGAATTGCAATGCCATGGCGGCAGTATAGGGGGCGGCGCGCGCTCAGTCGGGACGCGGGCCGTACACCACGCGCAGCGCGTCGCGCCCGACCAGTGCGGCAAGATCCTCGAGCAGCGCCCGGGTCGGCCTGACCGACCAGGCCTCGGGCAGCGCCAGCGTCGCGCGCGCCTCATCGCCGATGTAATGCACGGCGACGCCGCAGCTCCCGCCACGGCACGGGCGCAGCGTGTCCTCGAGCCGCTGCAGCAGCCGCTCCCCGGCCGCCGCCGGCGGCAGCCGGATCAGCAGGCGGCGCGCCTCGCGCTCGCGCAGTTCGTCGATTGCGGTCAGCTTCTTCGCGTTGATGCGCCAGTCCTCGATGAACTCGTCGAAGCGCAGCTGTCCCTCGACCACCAGGATCGCGTCGCGCGCGATCACCTGCCGGTGCTGCTGCCAGACGTCGTCGAACAGGCTCACCTCCATGCGCCCGCTGCGGTCGTCCAGCAGCAGCGTCATGCGCGGGCCGCGCCGGCGGATCTCGAGCACGAGTCCTGCGACCGTCACGGTCCTGCCGCCGCCGAAGCCGCGGGCATCGGCCGCGGGGCGCGGCCCGCCGAGGTCGGCAATGCGCAGCGGCGCGAGCTGGCGCAATTCCTGTTCCACCTCGGCGATCGGGTGCCCGGTGAGGTAGAGCCCCAGCGTCTCGCGCTCGCCCGCGAGCCGCACCGAATCGCTCCAGTCCGGCACCGCGGCGAGATCCAGCGCGGTCGGCGCCGCCTCCGCGGCGGGGGCCGCGAGCCCGCCGAACAGATCGTCCTGGCCCGCCGCGACCGCGCGCGTGCGCTGTTCGCCGAGCTGCATGGCCGCGGGCAGCGCATTCATGAGCGTGGCGCGGTTCTGGCCGAAGCCGTCCAGGCAGCCGGCCTTGACCATGGCCTCCAGCGTGCGCCGGCCGGCGAGTTTCAGGTCGACGCGCCGGCAGAAATCCGCGAGCCCGCGGAACGGCCCGGCCCGTTCGCGCTCGGCGACGATCGCGTCCACCGCGGCGCGGCCGACGCCTTTGACGGCGCCCAGCCCGTAGCGGATGGTTCCGGGACCCGCCACCGTGAACGCGTAACCGGACTCGTTGACGTCGGGCGGCCGCACCTCGAGGTCGATGCCCGCGCACTCGTCGATGAAGGACACGACCTTGTCGGTGTGCTCCATGTCCGAGGAAAGCACTGCGGCCATGAAGGCCTCGGGGTAATGCGCCTTGAGCCAGGCGGTCTGGTAGGCGAGCAGTGCGTACGCCGCGGAATGCGACTTGTTGAAGCCGTAACCGGCGAACTTCTCGATCAGGTCGAAGATCTGGCCGGCGCGCGCGGCCGGCACGCCGCGCAGCACGGCGCCCTCGACGAACACCGAGCGCTGCGTCGCCATCTCCTCCGGCTTCTTCTTGCCCATGGCCCGGCGCAGCAGGTCGGCGCCGCCCAGCGTGTATCCCGACAGCGTCTGCGCGATCTGCATGACCTGTTCCTGGTAGAGGATCACGCCGTAGGTCGGCTTCAGGATGCCGGCCAGGCTCGGGTGCAGGTAGTCGATCGCGCCGCTGTTGCGCCCGTGCTTGCGGGCGATGAAGTCGTCCACCATGCCGGACTGCAGCGGGCCCGGGCGGAACAGCGCCACCAGCGCGACGATGTCGTCGAAGCAGTCCGGCTGCAGCTTGCGCACCAGGTCGCGCATGCCGCGCGACTCGAGCTGGAAGATCGCGGTCGTCCGGCAGGACTTCAGCAGCCTGTAGGTGTCGGCATCGTCGAGCGGCAGCGCGGCGATGTCGAGCGGCGCCTCCCCGGTCTTCGCGCGTGCGGCATTGATGGTCCGCACCGTCCAGTCGATGATCGTGAGCGTGCGCAGGCCGAGGAAGTCGAACTTGACCAGGCCCACCTGCTCCACGTCGTCCTTGTCCAGCTGCGTGACGACGCTGGCGCCCGCCGATTCGGCATAGAGCGCGGTGAAATCCGTGAGCGGGCTGGGTGCGATCACGACCCCGCCGGCGTGGGTGCCGGCATTGCGCGCCAGGCCCTCGAGCCGGCGCGCGAGATCCACCAGGTCGCGGACCTCGTCCTCCGCGCGGTAGCGCCGCGCGAATTCGGGTTCCTTTTCCAGCGCCTCCGCCAGCGTGATGCCGAGCTCGAACGGAATCAGCTTGGCCACGCCGTCGACGAAGCCGTAAGGCAGGCCGAGCACGCGGCCGACGTCGCGCACGACCGCGCGCGCGGCCAGCGAGCCGAAGGTGATGATCTGCGACACCCGGTCGCGTCCGTAGCGTTCCGCCACGTACTCGATGACGCGGTCGCGCCGCTCCATGCAGAAATCGATGTCGAAGTCCGGCATGGACACGCGCTCGGGGTTCAGGAAGCGCTCGAACAGCAGCTCGTGCTGCAGCGGGTCGAGGTCCGTGATGCCGAGCGACCAGGCGACCAGTGACCCGGCGCCCGAGCCGCGCCCCGGCCCGACCGGGATCTGCTGCTCGCGCGCCCAGCGGATGAAGTCCGCGACCACCAGGAAGTAACCCTCGAATCCCATGGCGCAGATCACGCCGAGTTCGCGTTCCAGCCGTTCGCGGTAAGGCGCCGGGTCGGCGACCGGCGCCGCCGCGCGCGCCAGCCGCTCGCCGAGGCCCGCCGCCGCGAGCGTGCGCAGGTGCTGCGCGGCGCTGGTGCCGCCGGGCACGGCGAAGGACGGCATGAAGATGCGCCCGAGCGTCAGCGGCAGCGAGCAGCGCCGCGCGATCTCGACGGTGTTCTCGACGGCCTCCGGCAGGTCGGCGAACAGGCGCCGCATCTCGGCCGGGCCCTTGAGGTATTGCTCCGGTGAGTAGCGGCGCGGGCGTCCGGGGTCGTCGAGCCGCCAGCCACCATGGATGCAGACCCGCGCCTCGTGGGCCTCGAACTCGGCGGACTCCAGGAAGCGCACGTCGTTGGTCGCCACCAGCGGCACCGGTCGCGACGCGACCAGGTCCAGCACCGCCGCGACGTGTTCTTCGTCCCCGGCGCGGCCGGTGCGCTGGATCTCGAGGTAATAGCGGTCGCCGAACAGCTCGCGCCATTGGCCGAGCAGCGCGCTCGCCTCCGCGTCGCGTCCCGCGAGCAGCGCACGGCCGACGTCGCCTTCGCCCGCGCCGGACAGGGCGATCAGCCCGGCGGTCGAGGCGGAATCCAGCCAGCTGCGTTCCAGCAACGGCCTGCCGCCCTGCTGACCTTCGAGGTAGCTGCGCGAGACCAGCCGCGTGAGGTTGCGGTAGCCCTCGGACCCCTGGGCCAGCAGCGTCAGGCGCGACGGCTCGGTCCGTTCACCGGGTTCGCGCAGCCAGAGATCGGCGCCGATCAGCGGCTTGAGGCCGGCCCGCTCGGCTTCGCGGTGGAACTTCACCATCGCGAACAGGTTGCCGTGGTCGGTCAGCGCCACCGCCGGCATGCCGGCATCCGCCACCGCGCGCATGAGCCGGGGCACGCGCACGATGCCGTCCATCAGCGAATACTCGGTGTGCAACCGCAGATGGACGAAAGTTGCGCCCGCCTGCGTCTTCTCAGCCCGTCCCATGGTCCGATCTTACCGGCGCGAAGCTCCGCCGGTGCAGGCGGCAGGGGCCCTGACGCGACAGGCCCGCCAGGTGCAGGGCGGTCGGGTAGCCCTTGTGCCGCTCGAACCCGTAGCCCGGGTAGACCGGCGCCGCGCGATCCATCCAGGCATCCCGGCTCACCTTGGCCAGGATCGAGGCCGCACTGATTTCGGCGACCCGCGCATCGCCGCGCACCACGGCCTGCAGCGTGCAGGCAGGGCCGGGCAGCCAGCCCGACGGGCAGTGCGTACCGTCCACCAGGACCCGCGCGGGAGCGATGGCGAGTCCCAGCAGGGCGCGGCGCATCGCGAGCAGGCTGGCCTGCAGCACGTCCAGCACGTCGATTTCCTGGGCATCGGACCAGCCGATCGCCCAGGCGAGGGCCTGCTCCTGGACCTGAGCTGCCAGCCATTCCCGCCGGCCGGCGGGAAGCTGCTTGGAATCGCGCAGGCCCGGGATCGGCCTGAGCGGATCGAGGATCACGGCTGCGGCAACCACCGGCCCGGCCAGCGGTCCCCGCCCGGCTTCGTCGACGCCCGCCACCAGGCTTCCCGGCCGGCCAGCCCGCCGGGGCGGCCGTGCGCTCATCTCGCCCCGCTCCGCACGAGTTCGAGGATCGCCTCGGCAGCCCGCTCGCTCGCTCCCTGGCGCAGCTGGCGGTGGATGGCGGCGAAGCGCCCCACGAGCCCTGCCACCTCGGCCGGTGAATCCAGCCAGCGCCCGAGCTCCCGGCCGAGGCGCTCGGGCGTGACCTCGGCCTGCGCGAATTCCGGCACGACGCGCTGGCCGGCCAGCAGGTTCGGCTGTGCAAAGTGCGCAACCTTGAGGAGCCCGAGTCCCCGGAGCAGGAAGGCGCTGGCCCGGCCCACCCGGTAGGCGACGACCATCGGCCGTTTGCACAGCAGCGTTTCGAGCGTCGCCGTGCCGGAGGCCACCAGCGCCACCGTTGCGGCCGTCAGCACGGCACGCGAGCGGCCCTCGAAGACCCGCACCGCGAGCCCCGGGGCATGCGCCGCGAGCGCCTGCTCGAACAGGCCGCGCGTGCGGGCGTCGGCGAGCGCCGCGGCGAACTGCAACCCGGGCCGGCGCTGCGCCAGCCAGGCCGCGGCGCCGGCGAAGTCGGCGGCCAGCCGGGTGACCTCCCCGACACGGCTGCCGGGCAGCAGCGCGACCAGCGGCGCCGCGGCGTCGAGACCCAGCTCGGCGCGGGCCGCGGCGCGGTCGGGTTCGAGCGGCAGCTGGTCCGCCAGCGGGTGGCCGGTGAAGATCGCGCGCAGTCCGGCCTGGTCATAGACCTCGCGTTCGAATGGCAGCAGACACAGCACCAGGTCGAGGAATCCCCCCATCCGGCGCGCGCGGCCGCGCCGCCACGCCCACACCTGCGGGCTGACGTACTGCACGGTGCGGATGCCGGACGCGTGCAGCGCGGGCGCCAGGTTCAGGTTGAATTCCGGGGCGTCGATGCCGACGAATACGTCCGGGCGCAGCGCCAGGAATTCGCGGCGCAGGCGCCGGCGCAGGCGCCACAGGCGCGGCAGGTGCTGCAGCACCTCGAACAGACCCATGACCGCCAGCTCGGACGACGAGGCCAGCGTCTCGCAGCCCGCGGCCTGCATCGCGGGCCCGGCCACGCCGACGAACCGCGCCCGTGGCTCGCGCGCGCGGATCGCGCGGATCAGCGCCGCGCCCAGGTTGTCCCCGGAGGACTCGCCGGCGACCACGCCGAAGGTCAGCGCGCGCGGGGCCGTCATCAGCGGATGATGCTGCGCTCGCTGGCGCCGAGGAACTCCACGAACGGCTGCAGTTCCGGCTGCATCGCGGCCAGCTCCGCAAGCCGCTCCTGCGCCTCCGCGAGCTTCAGCCCGGAGCGGTAGAACAGGCGGTAGGCGCTCTTGATGTTGGCGATCTGGGCGGCGTCGAAGCCGCGCCGCTTGAGGCCCTCGCTGTTGACGCCCTTCGGTTCCGCGGGCGAGCCCGCGACCAGCAGGTACGGCGGCACGTCCCGGGTCACGGCGGCATTGTTGGCCAGGAAGGCGTGCGCGCCCACCTTGCAGAACTGGTGGATGCCGGCGTAGCCGGACAGGATGACCCAGTCGCCGAGCTCCACGTGACCCGCCAGCGCCGTGCAATTCGACAGGATGCAGTGGTCGCCGACGATGCAGTCGTGTGCGACGTGCGAATACGCCATGAACAGGCAGTCGCTGCCGATGCGCGTGACGGCGCGGCCGCCCACGGTGCCGCGGTTGATCGAGCAGAATTCGCGGAACACGTTGCGGTCGCCGACTTCGAGCCGGGTCGGCTCGCCCTGGTATTTCTTGTCCTGCGGCGCGTCGCCCACCGAGGCGAACTGGAATACCTTGTTGTCCCGCCCGAGCGTGGTCGGCCCGTTGATCACGGCGTGCGGCCCGATCCAGGTGCCGGCACCGATGCGCACGCCGGCGCCGATCACCGAGAAGGCGCCGATCTGCACGCCCTCCGCGATCTCGGCGTCCGGCGCCACGACGGCGCGCGGGTCGATCAAGGCTTGACCTCCGGCGCGACCATCATCGTGGCGGAGGCGACTTCCTCGCCGTCCACCTCGGCGACGGTCGTGAACTTCCAGATGCCGCGCATCGCGCGGTCGAAGGTCGCCTTCAGCACGAGCTGGTCGCCGGGGACGACCGGCCGGCGGAAGCGCGCGCCGTCGATGCCGACGAAATAGAAGCGGGACTTCTCGTCCGGCACCACGCCCGCGGTCTTGAACGCGAGGATGCCGGCGGCCTGCGCCAGCGCCTCCAGGATCATGACGCCCGGCATGGTCGGCCGCCCGGGAAAGTGGCCCGGGAAGAACGGTTCGTTGGCGGTGACGTTCTTGAGCGCCTGGATGCGCTTGCCCGGCACGCATTCGATGACGCGGTCCACCAGCAGGAACGGGTAGCGGTGCGGCAGCTGCGCGAGCACTGCCTGGATGTCCATGGGAAAGCCTTCGGTCATCGGCCCTTCTCCCTGCCCTTCTTCCTGCGGCCGGCGTCGAGCCGGTGCAGCCGCGCGACCGCGCGGCGCCAGTCCGCGGCCGCGATCGCCGGCATCCCCGACGAATAGGTGCCCGGTCCCGGCAGCGAGTGCGTCACCAGCGAGTAGCCCGTGACGACCACGTCGTCGCCGATCTCGAGGTGGCCGGCGATCCCGACCGCGCCGCCGATCATGCAGCGACGGCCGATCACGGAACTGCCGGAAATGCCCACGCACCCCGCGACCACCGTGTGCGCGCCGACGCGGCAGTTATGTCCGACC
>DATBMQ010000011.1:0-4751 GCA_036554765.1 Steroidobacteraceae bacterium
CGCTGCATCGGGTGCAGCTCGAATTCGAAGTTGGTGACGACGCCGAAATTGCCGCCGCCGCCGCGGACGCCCCAGTACAGGTCCTCGTTCTCGTCGCCGGAGGCGTGCAGGTAACGGCCGTCGGCCGTGACGACGTCCACCGAGCGGACATTGTCGAGCGCGAGTCCGAAGCGCCGCGCGAGCCGGCCAAAACCGCCGCCCGTCGTCAGGCCGCCGACCCCGGTGTGCGAGACGGTGCCCGCCGTGGTGACGAGCCCGTGCGCCATCGCCTCATGGTCGAGGTCCCCGAGCAGGCTGCCGCCCGCGACGTACGCGCGCCGCGCCGCCGTGTCCACCCGCGCGCCGCGAAACCGCGACAGGTCGATCTGCATGCCGCGGTCGCAGGTGGACTTGCCGCCCGGGCTATGGCCGCCGCACTTGACCGCGAGCAGCAACTCGCGCTCACGCGCGAACGTCACGGCCGTGCGGATGTCTGCGACGCCGGTCGGCTGCACCACGAGTGCCGGGTGCTTGTCGATCGATTCGTTGAGCACGCGGCGCGCCTGGTCGTAGCCGGGATCGCCGGCCAGCAGCAGCCCGCCGCGCAGGGCGGCGCGCAGTTCCTTGATCGCCGCCTGCTCGATGACGGTCGCCTTGCCGCCGCCGGTGACGGCCGCGATGCCGCCCGCGGCCTGGGTCGCGGCCTGGTCCACCGCGTAGAGGCGGCCGTAAGGCAATGCCAGGGCGACCGCCGCAGCGACCGATGACTGGAAGAAATGGCGGCGATTCATATGGTTCCCCCCACAGCTGTCGATTCGTTCTTGAGCGCGGAGCGCAGCAATAGTACCGCTGCGTACAGGACCACCGCTACCACGCCCCAGCGCAGCCACACGATCGGCATCTCCTTGACGATGAATGCGGCGACCAGCACGGCCGGAATGCCGCCCAGGGCGATGCCCAGCACGGTCCTGAGGTCGATGCGGCTGCTCTGCATGAATCTGAAGCCGGTCGTCGGCATCAGGAATGCGCAGGCGCTCGCCATGATCGGGAAGGCGAGTCGCGGGTCGAGCCCGAGCAGGCTCAGGAGGATCAGCGACGGCGCGTAGAGGCCGATGCCGAACGCCATCAGCGCACCCAGCACGAAATGGACTGCGACCGCGACCACCGTCGCCGCCGCAGGCAGCCCCGCCGCAGTCCCGCCGACCGGCATCAGGTCGAGGTTGCTCATCGCGTACAGACACGCGGCGATCAGCAGCGCCACGCCCACGATCGTCTGCACGAGCCGCACGGGGGCGCGCAACACGAGCGGGGCGCCGACCAGCGCCCCGAGGACGGCCGCGCCGATGCAGGAGGCGAGCAGCAGCGGGTCCACGTGCACGCCGAGGATGATGAGGAAGATCGCCGACTGGGCGATGGTCGGCAGCGCGTGGCCGACGTTCAGCGTGGCCGGTATGAAGCTGTCCGGCACGAGGCGCCGGAACCTGATCCACGCCGTCGTCGTCGCGAAGGAGCCGATGCCGAGCGTGTCGAAGAAGTTGGTCACCGCGCCGAGACCGATGGACTCCAGCGTCGGGAGCGTTTCGCGCCTCCGGACGGCGGTCTGCAGCAGGACGGTGATGAACGCCACGCCGAGGACCGCGAGCCCGGCGAGGAGGATCGTGACGATCATGCGGCGCGGTGCCGGGGCATGGTGCGCACTCTAGCCGATCCGGCGTACCATCCGGGCACTGCACCGGTGCGCCTTCCGGCGCCGCGCCCCAGGGGGTCCTGAGACATGTCCATCGAAGCGTTCCCGTCGCACTGGCGGCTCATTCTCGCGACCATCCTGACCGCGGGCCTCTGCATGACGGCGCCTGCGGCCGGCGAGGAGCCCGAACCGGAATTCCAGCCGGACGAGGACAGCCTCGAAGAGGAGCCGCCTGTCGAGGAGGAAGTCATCGAGGAGGAAGTCACCGAGGAGGAAGGCGTCCAGGACGAAATGGTCGAGGATGAGGACGCGGACTCGGCCGAGTATGAGGAGTGGGCTGGCGTGCCGATGGATGAGGACGAAGAATGGGTCGAGGACGTGATCGTGGACGAGCAGGACGACGCGATCCCGGCCGATCCTGCATTCGACGCCCTGGACGAGGAATGGGCGGTCACGGAATTCGAGGACGACGGCGACTGGGTCGAAGACCTCCCGGTCGAGTCAGAGGAAGGCTTCCTCGAGTCCGGCGACATGCCGACGATCCGGCGCACCGCACGCCGGCCGCGGCCCGCGGGT
Source organism: Steroidobacteraceae bacterium (assembly GCA_036554765.1). Lineage (GTDB taxonomy): Bacteria > Pseudomonadota > Gammaproteobacteria > Steroidobacterales > Steroidobacteraceae > SCUD01. Next base: position 2,243 of record DATBMQ010000011.1, read on the forward strand.
GGCGACGACGATGTCCCGTACTCGACCGGCGGCAAGCCGGTGCGCGATGCCGGCGCGCCGTGGCAGGCGCAGATCTATTACCCGCATTCCGCGCCGCAATGGTCCGCAAAGCTGGCGCAGGGCACGCCGCTGTGGCAGCTGCAGCACTACTGTGGCGGCACGCTGATCGCACCGGACTGGGTGCTCACCGCCGCGCATTGCATCGACGAGAGCATGGTCAAGGCGGGATACCGCGTGCGGCTGGGCGCGCAGGACATCTCGAAGGACACGGGCTGGTCCTACAAGATCGACCGCATCGTGCGGCACTCGGGCTACGACTCGAAGAAGCTGCCGGCCACGCCCAACATGTACGCGAACGACATCGCGCTGGTGCACATCGTCGAGGACGTGAGGCAGCCGCCGCGCGATCCGGCGCGCGTTCGCGCGATCCCGGTGTACGAGCGGCCGGTGCCGGCCGGCGCCGAGGTCACCGGCACCGGCTGGGGCAAGACCGAGGCGGTCGAAGGCCACGCGCCCAGCGCGATCCTCATGAAAGTGGACCTGCGCGTGATGGACACGCAGCGGTGCCAGCAACTTCCGGGCTATGGGCCCCAGAAGATCCACGGCAGGGTGATCTGCGCCGCGCATCCCGAGCGTTCCACCTGCCAGGGTGACAGCGGCGGCGCCATCACCCTGACCAATGGCGCGCCCACGGTGGTGGGCGTGGTCAGCTGGGGCAAGAAGCGCTGCGCAGGCGACGGCCAGCCCGGCGCCTACACGCGCGTCGAGAGCTTTCTCGGCTGGATCCGCCAGGCGCTGGCGCTGGACCCCAGCCGGAACGCACTGCCCTGAGTCCGGGTCCTAGCCGCCGGCCGGCGCAGGCTCCGGTTCCGAGACCTTGTCGCCGCTCGTCGCCTCGGCATCCGCGGAGCCGTCGTCCGCCGGGGCCGCAGTCTCTGCGGGCGCCGCCTCGACTGGCGCCGCCTCGGCAGGAGCCGCTTCCGGTGCCGCGGGCGCTTCTTCCTTCTTCGCGCAAGCCGCGAGCAGCAGGACCGCCGCCGCAGCCGTGAGGGCTGTCGTCAATTGCCGCATGGTGTATTCCCCTGTGTTCTAGGACCCGGCGTTACGGGCGCCGGCTGACCCGAGACTAGTCGAAGCCGAGGCGGTTCAGCAACTTTCCGAACCGGGGGTCGCCGCGGAGCGGATCCAGGAAGGGGTCGTTGCGGGCGTAGATGAGCCCGGAGTCGCCGAGCGCGAGCGCGCCCTCGAGCCGGGCGAGGGCGTCTGCCGGGCGGCCCCAGTCGGCGAGCACCTGGGCCTGCTGGTACAGGGCGCTTTCGCCGAACTCCGCGACCAGCTGCGACAGCGCGGCCTCGGCCTCGGCCTCGTTCCCGAGGCGGCGCCCGACGATCGCGAGCCCGGGGAGGCGGACATCCGTGGCCGGCTCGGCCGCATACTCGGACCGTGCCTCGTCGAGGCGCCCGAGCATCAGCAGCGCGTCGCCGATCGCCGCGTGGGCGCGCGACACCTTCGGGTTCATGGCCAGCGCCTGGCGCGCCGGCGGGATCGAATCCGACCAGCGTCGCGCCGCGTACGCGATCGCCCCCGCCGCGCGATGGATGAGCGGGTTCAACCGGTCGAGCGTGAGCGCGCGCTCCATTGCCTCCGACGCTTCACGATGCCGGCCCGTGCGCGCGGAGTACAGGGCATAGCGGGCGAGCACGGTGGCCTCGCCCGCGCCGAGTTCGCGCGAGCGCTCGAATGGCGCGCGCGCGGCGCGTGCGTCGAGGCGGCCCTGGAACAGCGTGAACCCGAGCGTGGAGTGCGCATCGGCGAGATCCGGACCCAGGTCGATCGCGCGCTGCGCGGACTCGACGGCCTGGTCGTAGAGCGCCGCGAGTTCGCCGGCGTGGCCGTACTGGTTCGCGATGGCGGTCAGTGACCGCGCGCGGGCGGCGTGGGCGGCCGCATAGCCGGGGTCCGCGGCGATCGCCGCGTCGAACTGCGCGAGCGCGGCCCGCTCGGATGCTTCGTCGGCGCTCAACTCGTAAAGCGCGCGGCCGCGAAGGTAGGCATCGTAGGCCTCGACGCTGTCCGTCCCGCCGACCGCCGGTGCCGGATCCACCGCAGCACTGTCGCCCGGCCCGAATTTCGTCACGATCGCGCGCACGACCGTGCCGGCGATCTCGCGCTGCACCGCGAAGATGTCGCTCAGTGCGCGGTCGAATGGCTGGGACCAGAGGCTGAACCCGGTCGCTCCGTCAATCAGTTCCGACGTCACGCGCACGACATCCCCGGCGCGCCGGACGCTGCCGTCGAGCAGGTAAGCGACGCCCAGCTTGGCGGCGATGGTGACGGCGTCGTCCTGGCGCTCGCGGAACTGGCTCGACGAGGCCTGCGCCATGACCTGCAGCTGCGGGTTGCGCGCCAGCGTCGCCCGCAGTTCCTCCGACAGCCCGTCGGAGAAGTAGTCCTGGTCGGCCTGGCCGCCGAGGTTGCGGAATGGCAGCACGGCGATGCTGTTGGCCGC
>DATBMQ010000015.1:0-10138 GCA_036554765.1 Steroidobacteraceae bacterium
GGTGAACGTGCCCTCGTACCAGTGCTCGGCCGGCGACGTGATCGCCGTGCGCGAGAAGTCGAAGGCCCAGGCCCGCATCGCGGCTGCGCTCGCGATCGCCACCCAGGTCGGCTGGCCCGACTGGGTCGAGGTGGACGACAAGAAATTCAGCGGCACGCTCAAGGCGCTGCCGGACCGCGACCAGATCCTCCCGGACATCAACGAGAACCTGGTCGTCGAGCTCTATTCGAAGTAACAGGTGATGCCCATGCAAGGTAGCGCCACGGAATTCCTCAAGCCCCGGTCGGTCAAGGTCACCGAGACGGGCTCGCGCCAGGCGCGCATCGTGATCGAGCCCTTCGAGCGCGGCTTCGGCCACACGCTCGGCAACGCGCTCAGGCGCGTGCTGCTCTCCTCGATGCCCGGCTGCGCCGTGACCGAGGTGGAGATCGAGGGCGTGCTCCACGAGTACACCAGCATCGAGGGCGTCCAGGAGGACGTCGTCGACATCCTGCTGAACCTCAAGGCCGTCGCGATCGAGATGCACGCGCGCGATTCGGTCGAGCTGCGCCTCGTGAAGAAGGGCCCGGGACCGGTGACGGCCGCCGACATCCAGCTCGATCACGACGTCGTGATCGTGAACCCCGAGCTCGTGATCGCGAACCTCAACAAGCCGGTCGAGCTTGCGATGAACCTCAAGATCGAGCGCGGCCGCGGCTACCGCCCGGCCGTCCAGCGCCTGGAGTTCGAGGAGCAGAGCCGCCCGATCGGGCGCCTGCAGCTCGACGCGTCGTTCTCGCCGGTCCGCCGCGTGACCTACGGCATCGAGTCCGCGCGCGTCGAGCAGCGCACCGACCTCGACAAGCTGATCATCGACATCGAGACCAACGGCACGATCAACCCGGACGAGGCGATCCGCCGCGCCGGCGGCATCCTGAAGGACCAGCTGACCGTGTTCGTGGATCTCGAGGGCCAGGGCGAGTCGCCGTCGCGCGAGGCGGGCCCGCTGCCCGACCCGATCCTGCTGCGCCCGGTGGACGAGCTCGAGCTCACGGTCAGGAGCGCCAACTGCCTCAAGGCCGAGAACATCCACTACATCGGCGACCTGGTGCAGCGCACCGAGGTCGAGCTGCTGCGCACGCCGAACCTCGGCAAGAAGTCGCTCACCGAGATCAAGGAAGTGCTGGAGAGCCACGGGCTGACGCTCGGCATGCGCATCGAGGGCTGGCCGCCGGCCTCGCTGCGCCGCGAAGACGAGCTGCGCTCGGCCTGAGCGCCACCAGGGAAACAGGGACCCATGCGACACCAACTGTCGGGACGCCAGCTTTCGCGCAACAGCGCCCACCGCAAGGCGCTGATGCGCAACATGTCCGCAGCGCTGCTGCGCGCGGAGACGATCCGCACCACGCTGCCGAAAGCGAAGGAGCTGCGCCGGGTCGTGGAGCCGCTGATCACGCTCGGCAAGAGCGACTCGGAGGCCCACCGCCGCCGCGCGTTCGCCGTGCTGCGCGACGATGCGCTGGTCGAGAAGCTGTTCGCGGACATCGGCGTGCGCTTCCGCACCCGCGCCGGCGGCTACACGCGCATCCTGCACATGGAGCCGCGCGCGGGCGACTCGGCGCCGATGGCGCTGATGCAGCTGGTCGAGGGCGAGGCCGCGCCGGCACCGGCGCCCGTGGACAAGCCGCCGAAGAAGAAGGCGGACAAGAAGGCGGACAAGAAAGCCGACAGGAAGGCGGAGAAGAAGCCGGCCGCTAAGAAAGCCGGGACTGCCGCCAAGCCCAGGCGCCGCAAGGCCGCCTGATCAAGGCATCCAGGGGACGCGTCCCCTGACTCCAAAGGGGACCCACTCCTTTGCCAGCAACGAAGAAAGCCGGGGTTCTCCCCGGCTTTTTTTTCGTGCTACGTTGCGGGTCGCACCGGCCACACACACAAGGGGAGATCCATGAGTCTCGTGCAGGAATTCAAAGAGTTCGCGATGAAGGGCAACGTCGTCGACATGGCCGTCGGCATCATCATCGGTGCCGCCTTTGGCAAGATCGTGTCGGCGCTGGTGGGTGCCATACTGATGCCGGCGATCGGCATGATGATCGGCGGCGTGGATTTTTCCGGATTGAGCGTCGAGCTGGGCACGGATGCAAAGACCGGTGAACCGGTCGCGCTCCAGTACGGCCAGTTCATCCAGGCCCTGATCGATTTCCTGATCATCGCGTTCGCGATCTTCATGGCGTTGAAGGGCATCAACAAGCTGAAGAAGCCGCCCGCCGCCGCTGCGCCCGCGGGCCCGCCGCGTGAGGAAGTGCTGCTGACCGAGATCCGAGACCTGCTGCGGCAGCGCTGACCGGCTGAAGCGCTGATCCGGCTCAGGCCGCGGCAAACGCCTCGCGCGTGAGATTGCGCGGGCCGCCCGCCTGCGCCACCACGTTGTCCTCGATGCGGATGCCGCCGCAGGGGGCGAGTGCCTCGACGCGCGCCCAGTCGACCATCTTGCCGCGCGCGTCGGACTTCGCCCGGGCGAGCAGCGAGTCGATGAAGTAGATCCCGGGCTCGACCGTCACGACGAAGCCGGGCTCCAGCCTGCGCGTCAGGCGCAGGTACGGATGGCCCTCCGGCTTTGGCAGCGTGCCGCCGTCCGGCGCCGCCATGAAGCCGCCGGCGTCGTGCACCATGAGGCCGAGCAGGTGGCCGATGCCGTGCGGGAAGAAGACCGACGTCAGCCCGCTCTCGACCGCGGCCTCAGGCGAGCCCTTCACGATGCCGTGCGCCGTCAGCACCTCCGCGATGGCATGGTGTGCCTCGAGGTGGATCTCGCGGTAATCCGCGCCCGGCAGCACGCGCCCGGCGAGCCCGCGCTGCACGGCGTCCACCGCATCGATGAGGTCCTGGAATGCGCCGGGTGCCGCGGCGTAGGTGCGCGTGATGTCGCAGGCGTAGCCGGCGTGCTGGGCGCCGGCGTCGATCAGGAAGGCCTGCACGCCCGCGGGCCGGTGGCGGTCCAGCACCTGGTAATGCAGCACCGCGGCATGCCGGTCGAAGGCGATGATGTTGTTGTAGGGCAGTTCCTCTTCACGCGCGCCTGCCGCGCGGCAATAGGCCAGGTGCACCTCGTATTCCGAGGCGCCGGCGCGGAAGGCCGCGGCTGCGGTCCGGTGAGCGCGGACGCCGGCGGCCGTGGCGAGGGCCATGCACTCGAGCTCGTAGGGCGACTTGACGGCCCGGCCGTAGTCGAGCCTTGCCACCAGGCTGGCCGGGTCGTGTTCCCCCAGGCCGTCGGTGGCGGGGCCAGGCTCGCCGAGCACTGCCCAGCGGCCCTTGGCGCCCACCTTGCCCCTCAGTTCCGAGGGCGACCTGACCACCTCCAGATCAAAGGAGTCCACCCAGTACCCCTCAGGCCGCTCCGGGGGCAGGTACCAGTAATCGTCCGGCTGGCAGAACAGCAGCCGCGGGCGGCCCCCTGGGCGATAGACCACGAAACAATCCGGGCTCGCGTCGGGCAGCCAGGCGCGATAGCGCGGATTGGGGCGGAAGGGGTAGCTGCTGTCGTCCAGGTAGTAGTACCGGAGGGCCCCGGAACCGACGATCAGGCCGTCGAAGCCGCACTCCGACAGCGCCCGATCGGTCCGGGCCATGAGCCCCCGCAGGTGGCCGCGGTACAACTCCCCCAGGTCCGGCTTTCCCATGGCGCCTCCGGCTGCGTGCCAGCGGGAAAGCGTAACGGCTGGCGCCGGCCGCCGCCACGCCGGCAGTGCGTGTCGCAAATATGCGACCTTTGCGCGGCGCAGCAATCCCGCTAGAATTCGCCGACGCGTAGAAGCATCGACGCTGGATTAATCGGTGTTTTCGCCGCGGACTTTACCTTTCCTTCTCACTGTACGAACCTGGGGTATCTGACGATGAATGCAAAGATTCTGGGCGCCGTTGCGGTTGCCCTTGTGCTGGGCGCCTGCGGTGCCAAGCAGGAAGAGGCGGCGACCGAAGCTGCCGACGCTGCGGCCGATGCGGCGACTGAAGTCACCGAAGCGGCGAGCGATGCCGCTGCGGCGACCGGCGAAGCTGCGACCGACGCGGCCGCTGCCGTCGAGGGCGCGGCGACCGATGCCGCCGCTGCCGTCGAGCAGGCTGCGGAAGAAGCCGCCCCGGCGCAGTAAGCTCTTACTGCATAGGGCCAGGCCGGCCGGGCGGATGGCGCGGAGATCCCGCGGCCTTCCCCCGGCCGGTCTTTTTCCGGGACAAGGACATGCCGATCACGATCCGCGAAGCGCGCGCATCACCGTCGGACCGCAGCTGGATCGAGGATGCCTACGGCGAGTACCTCGCCGACCTCTCCGGCGACCGTACCGGCGTCTATCCGTCGCTGCAGGTGACCGGGCAGGGCGTGACGGAGATCATCCAGGGCTGGTTCCACGATGACCGCACGACCGCGTTCATCATCCTGCGGGAAAGCGAGCCGGTCGGCTTCGCGGTCGTGCAGCGCACGCCGCCGACGGACGCCGATCCGCGGCGCCACTATCGCCTCAGTGAATTCTTCGTCAGGAAGCCGTACCGCAGCCGCGGCGCAGGGCGCGGCGCGGCGATGCTGCTGTTCGCGCGCTACGCGGGCGAGTGGACGATCTCCGAGCAGGCGCGCAACTCCGCCGCGATCCGGTTCTGGCGCCGCGTGGTCTCCGAGTTCACCAACGGCCACTTCCGCGAGCACCGCGGCCAGGGCGAGATCGCGCACCTGTTCACGAGCGGCGGTCCGGCGGCCGTCACGCGCTGAGCCGGGCTCGCCGCGCGTCAGTTCCTGCGCGCGGTCACGCGCACTGTCACGCGCCCCGCCACCTCGAATAGCAGCTCCAGCTCGAACACCTGCCCTTCCTTGAGCGGGCGCTTGAGCCCCATCAGCATCACGTGCAGCCCGCCCGGCGCGAACTCGACCTTTTCGCCCGGCGCGACGTGCAGCACCGACACCTCGCGCATGCGCGCGATGTCCTCGACGATCTCGGTGCGGTGCACGGAGGCGTCGGCGGCGACCGGCGTGCTGAGCCTGAGCAGCCGGTCCGATTTCCCGCTGCCGTTGTGCAGCCTGAAGTAAACCGCGCCCATGGTCGCACCCGGCGGCGTCGGACGCGCCCAGGCGCCGGTCACGGTCAGCTTGTCTGCCAGCGCAGGCGCCGCGACCAACATCGCGAACGCCACCAGCAGGCCCTGCGCCATCCTCATGCCGCACTCCTTGCGCGCGTCAGGGCGCGCTTCAGGTAACGCCCGGTGAACGAGCCGGCGGCCCGCGCCAGCTGCTCCGGCGTGCCCTCGGCGACCACCTGGCCGCCGCCATCGCCGCCCTCCGGGCCGAGGTCGATCACCCAGTCCGCAGTCTTGATCACGTCGAGGTTGTGCTCGATCACGATCACCGTGTTGCCCTCGTCGCGCAGGCGGTGCAGCACGGCCAGCAGGTGCTTCACGTCCTCGAAGTGCAGGCCGGTCGTGGGTTCGTCCAGTATATAGAGTGTCCGCCCGGTCGCCCGCTTCGACAGCTCTTTCGCGAGCTTCACGCGCTGGGCCTCGCCGCCCGACAGCGTGGTCGCATTCTGCCCGAGCCGGACGTAGGACAGCCCGACGTCCATCAGCGTCTGCAGCTTGGAGGCGACCACCGGCACGGCGCTGAAGAAGGCGCTCGCGTCCTCGACGGTCATGTCGAGCACCTCGTGGATGTTCCTGCCCTTGTAATGGACGTCCAGCGTCTCGCGGTTGTAGCGGCGGCCCTTGCAGACGTCGCAGGCGACGTAGACGTCGGGCAGGAAGTGCATCTCGACCTTGATGACGCCGTCACCCTCGCAGGCCTCACAGCGCCCGCCCTTGACGTTGAAGGAGAAGCGCCCCGGCGGATAGCCGCGCGAGCGCGACTCCGGCGTGCCGGCGAACAGCTCGCGGATCGGCGTGAACAGCCCGGTGTAGGTGGCCGGGTTCGAGCGCGGCGTGCGGCCGATCGGGCTCTGGTCGATGTCGATCACCCGGTCGATGTGGCCGATGCCGTCGATCCCGGCGCAGGGGGCCGGCTGGGGGGCGACGAGGTCGAGCTCGCGCGCGACGAAGCGGTAGAGGGTGTCGTTCACGAGCGTGGACTTGCCGGAGCCGGAAACCCCGGTCACGCAGGTGAACAGGCCGATCGGGAAGGCGACGTCGATGGCCTTCAGGTTGTTGCCGCCCGCCTGCCGGACCCTCAGCACCTGTTTCGCATTGCGCGCGCGGCGCTGGTCCGGGATCTCGATGCGCTTGCGCCCCGAGAGGTACTGCCCCGTCAGGGAATTCGGATTGGACTCGATTTCGGCCGGTGCGCCCTCGGCGACGATGCGCCCGCCGTGCACGCCCGCACCCGGGCCGAGGTCCACGACGTGGTCGGCCTGGCGGATGGCGTCCTCGTCGTGCTCGACCACGATCACGGTATTGCCGAGGTCGCGCAGCCGGTGCAGCGTGTCGAGCAGCCGCTGGTTGTCGCGCTGGTGCAGGCCGATCGAGGGCTCGTCCAGGATGTACATGACCCCCACCAGCCCGGAGCCGATCTGGCTGGCGAGCCGGATGCGCTGGGCCTCGCCGCCGGAGAGCGTCTCGGCGCTGCGGTCGAGCGTCAGGTAGTCGAGGCCGACGTCCACCAGGAAGCCGAGCCGGTCGGTGATCTCCTTGACGATTCTGGCGGCGATCTTCGCGCGCCAGCCCTCGAGCGACAGTGCGCGGTAGAACGCGAGCGCCCGGCGCACCGACAGCGCGGAGACCGCCGGCAGCGACTCGCCGCCCACGAAAACGAAGCGCGCGGCCTTTGTCAGGCGCGCGCCGTCGCATTCCGGGCAGCGGCGCGTGCCGAGGTAGCGCGCGAGTTCCTCGCGCACGGCCATCGACTCCGTCTCGTGATAGCGCCGCTCCAGGTTCGGCAGGATGCCCTCGAACTTGTGGCGGCGCTTCACGGTGCGCCCGCGCGAGTCGAAGTAGCGGAACTCGATCTCCTCGCCGCCGCTGCCCTGCATCAGCACCTCGCGCGCCCGCCCGGGAAGCCGCTCGTAAGGCGCCTCCGGGTCGAAGCGGTAGTGTTGCGCGAGCGCCTGGACCATCTGGTAGTAGTAGGCGTTCCTGCGGTCCCAGCCGCGCACCGCGCCGTTGGCGAGCGAGAGTTGCGGGTGCGTGACCACGCGGTCCGGGTCGAAGAACTGCTTGACGCCGAGGCCGTCGCAGCCCGGGCAGGCGCCGTGCGGATTGTTGAACGAGAACAGCCGCGGCTCCAGCTCCGGCAGCGAATAGCCGCAGACCGTGCAGGCGAACTTGTCGGAGAACAGCAGCTCCTCGCGCTTCGGCTCGTCGAGGAAGGCGACGCGCGCTGCGCCCTCGCTGAGGCGCAGCGCGGTCTCGAAGGATTCCGCGAGGCGCTGCTGCAGGTCGGCGCGCACCTTGAAGCGGTCCACCACGGCCTCGATCGTGTGCTTGCGCTTGGCGTCGAGCTTTGGCACGGCGTCGAGTTCGACGTAGCGGCCGTCCACGCGCGCGCGCACGAAGCCCTTGCCGCGCAGTTCCTCGATGACCTGGACATGCTCGCCCTTGCGTCCGGCGACGACCGGCGCGAGCAGCGCCAGGGCAGTGCCTTCCGGTAGGGCGAGCACCTGGTCCACCATCTGGCTGACGGTCTGCGCCGCGAGATCGAGCCCGTGGTCCGGGCAGCGCGGGATGCCGGCGCGCGCGTACAACAGGCGCAGGTAGTCGTAGATCTCGGTGACGGTGCCGACCGTCGAGCGCGGGTTGTGCGAGGTGGATTTCTGCTCGATCGAGATCGCGGGCGAGAGGCCCTCGATCGAGTCCACGTCCGGCTTCTCCATCATGGACAGGAACTGCCGCGCGTAGGCGGACAGCGACTCGACGTAGCGGCGCTGCCCCTCGGCATAGATGGTGTCGAAGGCGAGCGAGGACTTTCCGGAGCCCGACAGGCCGGTGAACACGATCAGCCGGTCGCGCGGCAGCTCGAGGTCGAGTCCCTGCAGGTTGTGCGCGCGCGCGCCGCGGATGTGGATGGTCTTGCTCATCGGGCAGCCTGATAGAATAGCCCGCCCGTTCCGGGCACCGCAAAGGGATTTCCAGTGGCCTTGCAGTCGGGCGCGGCGCTCCTGCCCGCCGAACGGCGCGTCGTAGCGAGCCTCGCGGCGATCTACGCCACCCGGCTGTTCGGACTGTTCCTGCTGCTGCCGGTGCTCGCCCTGTACACGGGTTCGCTGCCGGGCGGCACGCCGCTGCTCGCCGGCATCGCGGTGGGCGCTTACGGGCTCACCCAGGCGCTGATGCAGATTCCCTTTGGCGTCTGGTCCGACCGTTTCGGCCGGCGCCCGCTGATCGTTGCCGGACTGGTCCTGCACGTCGCAGGCTCCGCGCTCGGCTGGTTCGCCGGCTCCGCCTGGTCGGTGATCGTCGCGCGCATCGTGCAGGGGCTCGGTGCGGTATCCGGGCCCGTCATGGCATTCATGGCGGACCTCACGCGGGCGGCATCGCGCACCCGGGCCATGTTCGTGATCGGCATGAGCATCGGCGCTTCGTTCATCCTGTCGCTGATCGGCGGCCCGCTGCTGGCCGGATCGATCGGCGTCGCCGGCGTGTTCGCGCTGATCGGGGCGCTCGGCGTGCTGGCGCTCGTGCTCGTGCTGTTCGCGCTGCCGGCGGAGGCTCCGCGCGCGCAGCGCACCGTACCCCGGCGTTCCTGGCGCGAGGTCCTGACCGGCGCGCTGCTGCCGTACTACGCCGGCATCTTCATGCTGCACCTGACGCTGACCGCGACCTTCATCGCCGTGCCGTACGCGCTCCGGGACCTGCACGGCATGCCGTCGGCCGGGCACTGGAAGGTCTACCTCGCGGTGTTCGCGGCCTCGATCGCGCTGACCCTGCCGCTGGTGCTGTGGTCGGAGCGGAGCGCGCGCCCCGGTCGGGTCATGCTCGCTGGCGGCGTGCTGCTGGTGGCAGCGCTCGCCGCGCTCGCCTGGGTCACGGCGGACCTGCGTCTGACGGGGGCGGCGCTGGCGCTCTACTTCGGCGCCTTCAACTTCCTCGAAGCCCGGTTGCCCGCGTCGCTGAGCCTGGCGGCGGGGGAGGCCTCGCGCGGCGCGGCGCTCGGGGTGTTCGCCACCTGCCAGTTTGCCGGGGCTTTCGCCGGGGGGTTCGCGGGCGGCGCGCTGCTCGGCAGCCCGCTGGCGCTGCCCGGTGTCTACCTGTGCGCGGCCCTGGCGGCAGTCGGCTGGCTGCCGCTGGCGATACGAGCCGAATCGCGATGATCGCGGCGAATTGACGGTGCGCCGGCGGGCGGGCCGCGACTACAATGAGCCATCCAGAACGACAAGCGGGGGCAGCCATGGCACGCGGCGTCAACAAGGTCATCCTGATCGGCCACCTGGGGCAGGACCCCCAGCAGCGCGCGATGCCGTCCGGCAAGGCCGTGGTCAACCTGCGCCTGGCGACCACCGACCAGTGGCGCGACAAGCAGACCGGCGAGAACAAGGAAGCGACCGAGTGGCACAACGTCGTGATGTTCGACCGGCTCGCCGAGATCGCCGCCGAGTACCTGCGCAAGGGCTCGCAGATCTACGTCGAGGGCCGCATCCGCACGCGCAAGTGGCAGGACAAGGAGGGCCAGGACCGCTACACGACCGAGATCGTCGCCGAGCGCATGCAGATGCTCGGCGCGCGTGCCGGTTCGGGCGAGCCGCGTCCGGAGCCGGCGATGGCGGGCAAGGCCGCTGACGCCAAGGCGGGGGAGAAGAAGCCGGCTTCCAAGTTCGACGATCTGGAAGACGATATTCCTTTCTGAAATCAGCGCGATATAATCGCGCCCATGCCGATTTACCAATATCGTTGCGGCGCCTGCGGCGAAGAGCACGAGGCCCTGCAGAAGGTGAGCGAGCCGCCGCTGACGCAATGCCCTGCGTGCGGCAAGCCCGCGCTCAGCAAGGTTCTCACCGCGGCGGGATTTCAGCTGAAGGGAAGCGGCTGGTACGCCACCGACTTCAAGGGTGCGTCGAAGAAATCCGACGAAAAGAAAGCGGATACGAAGACCGAGACGAAGCCCGAGACCAAGACCGAAACCAAGTCCGCCGCCCCTGCCGGCGCGGACTAGCCGAATAACCTGACGGGCCCGGCGCGCGCCGGGCCTTTTTGTTTC
>DATBMQ010000026.1:0-3454 GCA_036554765.1 Steroidobacteraceae bacterium
CCGCCGTCGAGCTGGATCTCGTACGTGGACCCCGCGACCAGCTCGCGCGGGTCGAAGTCATCCACGTTGATGATGTCCATGACCCGGCGGTCGTACTCGCGCAGCTGCACGGCCTCGGCCTCGCTGATGATCCCGGCCGCCTGCGCCTCCCGGATCTGCCCCGGCAGGTCGAGCGCCGTCACCAGCCCGGTCTTCACGCCCTCGACGCGGATGCGCTTCTCGATCGGCTCGGCCGCGATCGCGAGCCTCATCGCCTGCTCCACCAGCCCGAGGTGGTTCTTCGGCTCGAGCGTGCGGTAGACGTAGTGGCACAGGCGTTCGCGCGCCTCGCCCGGGTTCATCACCAGTTCCGCGATCCTCGGGTTCAGCCGGTCAGAGGGCGCCGAATAGGTCAGGCCGCGCGGGAAGATGATCGCGCGCATGATCGCCGCCAGCCAGCGCACCGGGAAGTTGCGCAGGAAGCTGTGCAGCTGCTCCTGCGCCTGGTACAGCAGCGAGCGGCAGGCGTACTCGACCAGCGGCAGGTCGACCTCGGGCCGCCCCTGGTTCTCGTAGTGCTTGAGCACCATCGAGGCCAGGTACATCGCCGACAGCACGTCGCCGAGCCGCGCCGAGAGGTTCTCCTTCTTCTTCAGGTAGCCGCCGAGCGAGAGCATCGCCACGTCGGTCGCGAAGGCGAACGAGGCGCTGAAGCGGTTGATGTGCTCGTAGTAGCGCTTGGTCGGTCCGCTCATCGGCGCCCGGACGATGCGCGAGAGCGTGACCGCGCCGATGAGCGAGCGAACGGCGTTCGAGATCGTGAAGCCGATGTGATGGAACAGCGCGTCGTCGAAATCGCGCAGCGCCCGCTGGCGGTCCGGGTCCTGCGCGGCGTTCATCTCCTTGAGCACCCACGGGTGGCAGCGCACCGCGCCCTGGCCGAAGATGATCAGGCTGCGCGTCAGGATGTTGGCGCCCTCGACCGTGATGCTGACCGGTACCATCTGGTAGCCGCGGCCGAGGTAGTTCTTCGGGCCCAGCATGATGCCCTTGCCGCCCTGCACGTCCATCGCGTCGTTCGCGATCATGCGGCCCATCTCGGTGGTGTGGTACTTGAGGATGCCCGCCGGCACCGAGGGCTTCTCGCCGCCGTCGATCGCGCCGGTGGTGACAGAGCGCGCGGCGTCCATGATGTAGGTGCGCGCGGCCATGCGCGCGATCACCGCCTCCACGCCCTCGAACTTCCCGACCGGCATGTTGAACTGGCGCCGGATGCGCGCGTACGCGCCGGTCGAGTACACCGCGCCCTTGCTGCCGCCGGTCGCGATCGAGGGCAGCGAGATGCAGCGCCCGACCGAGAGCTGCTCGACCAGCATGCGCCAGCCCTGCCCGGCCAACTTCGGGCCGCCGACGATGGCGTCCAGCGGCACGAACACGTCCTTGCCGTGCACCGGTCCGTTCTGGAACGGGCCATTGAGCGGGAAGTGGCGGCGGCCGACGGTGACGCCGGGAGTGTGGCGCGGCACCAGCGCGACGGTGATGCCGTGGTCGGTCTGCTCCCCGCCCATGAGCTTGTCCGGGTCGTAGAGGCGGAACGCGAGCCCGATCAGCGTCGCGATCGGCGCCAGCGTGATGTAGCGCTTCGAGAAATTGAGGCGGATGCCGGTGACTTCGCGGCCCTGGTAGATGCCCCGGCAGACGACGCCGGTGTCGGGCAGCGCACTCGCGTCCGACCCGACTCGCGGGCCGGTGAGGCCGAAGCAGGGAATTTCCTCGCCGCGCGCGAGCCGCGGCAGCAGGTGGTTCTTCTGCTCCTCGGTGCCGTAGTGCAGCAGCAGTTCCGCCGGTCCGAGCGAGTTCGGCACGACCACGGTCGAGGCGACGGTGCCTGAGCGGCTCGCGATCTTCACGACCACGCAGGAATGCGCGTAGGCCGAGAATTCGAGCCCGCCGTACTTCTTGGGGATGATCATCGCCCAGAAGCCCTTCTTCTTGATGAAGTCGAAGACCTCGGGCGGCAGGTCCGCGCGCCGGTGCGTGATGTCCCAGTCATCAATCATCCGGCACAGCTCTTCGCAGGGCCCGTCGATGAAGGCCTGCTCCTCGGCGGTGAGCTTCGGCGCCTTCGCCGACAGCAGCTTGTTCCAGTCCGGCCCGCCGGTGAACAGCTCGCCGTCCCACCACACGGTGCCCGCCTCGAGCGCTTCGCGCTCGGTGCGCGACATCGGCGGCAGCATGCGCTTGTAGATGCGGAAGAAGCGGTTGGAGATCAGGAAACGCCTGAGCGGGCGGATGTTGAGCAGCACGTGCGGGAGGTACAGCGCCCACAGCGTCGCCTTCCACCACAGCGGGCCGCCGCCGAACCAGCTGTAGTAGACCAGCAGCACACCCAGCACGAGCGTGGCTTTCGCCAGGCTCGCGCGCTGGTAGGCGAGCCAGAGCACCAGGCTCGTGAGCAGCAGGACCCAGAGGACTGTCAGGACCATGGCCTCCATACCTTATACCGCGTTCAGGATGGAATGCGGGATTAGGGCGTGCACCCTACCTCCCAAAAAAGGTGTCAGCCTCCTTTTTTGCGGTGCCAAAAAGGAGGCTGACACCTTTTCCAAAAAGAAAGCCGGCGCGAGCGCCGGCTTCGAGGTCGGATACAGCGCGCCTATTTTTCGGCAGGCCTCAGCATCACTTCCCGGACATAGGTCGTGCCGAGGAAGGTACGCATGGCGAGGCGATGCTGGATCATTTCAGCCTGCTTGTCCTCATCGGCGGTCTTGAAGTGCGCGGCCGCAATCGCCTCGGCCTTCTCTTCATCGGCCTTGTTGTAATCGAGCGCCTTGCCGAAGTTCGGAAACAGCGTGCAGAACAGCACGTCGTAGTCGTTCGGGTCGTGCGGATCCTTGATGAACGTCTTGTAGTCGAGGATCAGGCCCTGCTTCTTCGCCTCGATGTTCTGGGGCTCCACCTCGGCGCGGATGTATCTGAGGTAGGCGTTGAACTGGCCGGGGCTGGTGCGGTAGGCCTCGCACGCCCACACCGGGCCTTCGGTCCAGTGTTCCTGCGCGGCGGTCATGGCCGATGCGCAAGCAAGACCCGCGGCCGTCAGGCCGATAATGAGTTTCTTCATGGTTTCCCCCTGAGCGTTGGTTATTGGATGCCCCTGGAAGCGGGGCGTGGCGGGCATCCTACGCCCATTCACCAGGCGATGCCGTAATCCTCGCCGTGGTTGCTGGAGCCGCCCCAGAAGGCGCCATTGGCGTGGTCCAGCATGATTGCGTTGATCGGACCTGAAGTTCGCGCGCGGAACTCGAGCTTGTAGCCGCGGCCGGCGAGGTCGCGTCGCACCCAGTCCGGCACCGCGCTGTTCAGCAGCAGCCGCCCCGGGAAGATCTCGTGCATGCCGAAGGAGTCGTGCATCTGCCAGCTGTTGAAGTTCGGCGCCTCCGCCGCCTGCTGCGGCGTCATGCCGAACTCGGCCACG
>DATBMQ010000093.1:0-13579 GCA_036554765.1 Steroidobacteraceae bacterium
GTCACCAACGACAACTACGGCATGCACATCGGCGACGAGGTGATCGGCAAGGTTGCGGAGGTGCTGCGCAAGAAGCCGCGGCCGGGCGCGCTGGCGGCGCGCATCGCGGGCGACCGCTTCGCGGTGTTCCTGCCGGACTGCACGCTGGAATTCGCCCAGCAGATCGCGGACATGCTGCGCCGCCAGTGCGCAGAACAGACCTACCTGCGCGGCGAGGGCACGGTGCAGGTCTCGGTCAGCATCGGCGCCGCCCAGCTGCCGGACTCGCAGAACCCGCTGGCGCACGGGCTCGCCAATGCCGAGATCGCCTGCAAGGCGGCCAAGGACCGCGGCCGCAACCGCACCGAGATATTCCAGGACGCGGACCAGAGCATCATGCGCCGGCACACCGACGTGCTGGTGGTGCAGCGCCTGCACAGCGCGCTGGCGGAGAACCGCTTCGCCTTGTTCGCGCAGCCGATCCTGCCGCTGTCCGGCGACCGCGGCGAGCCGCGCTTCGAGATGCTGCTGCGCATGATCGCCGAGGACGGCGAAGTGCTGCCGCCGGAGAAGTTCCTGTCGGCGGCGGACCGCTACCAGCTGCTCCCGGACATCGACCGCTGGGTGGTGAAGAATTCGCTGGAGGCGCTCGGCTCCTGCGCCGGCGTGCTCGAAGGCCGCGGCATGCAGTTCTCGATCAACATCTCCGGACCGTCGATCGCCTCGGAGGAGTTCCTGGAGTTCCTGGAGCGCAGCATCCGCGAGTCGGGCGTCCCGCCCGCGACGCTGTGCTTCGAGCTGACCGAGACCTCCGCGGTATCGAACCTGGCGCGCGCCGAGCACCTGATGCAGAGGCTGCGCACGCTCGGCTGCTCGTTCGCGCTCGACGACTTCGGCACGGGGCTGTCGTCGCTCGCGTACCTGAAGGCGCTGCCGGTGTCGATCCTGAAGATCGACGGCGCATTCGTGCGCGACTCCGGCGGCAACGAGCGCACCGAGTCGATGGTGCGCGCGATCGCCCAGCTCGCCCACACGATGGGCATGGAGACGGTCGCGGAGTACGTCGAGACCGACGCGCTGCGCACGCGCATGGCGTCCCTGGGCGTGGATTTCGGCCAGGGATTCGCCATCGGCCGGCCGGTGCCGCTCGCGGACGTGCTCGGCGACCTCGCCCTGTGCGAGGCGATGGCTTCGCAGGAGCCCCCTGCGGCCTGATTTTGCGCGAGGCTGCCGCAGCGGTGGCGGCGCGGTTACCATAGCGGGTCATGCAACCGAGACGAACACTGCTCGCCGTGCTGCTGGGCTGCCTGCTCGGGGTGTCGCTCGCCTGGGGCGCCGCCTGGGTGGCCGGCCGGGGCCACGGCGCTTCCGAGCTGCGGCCACAGGACGCGCGCCTGCTGTCGGAAGTGATCGACCGGATCCACGCGGACTACGTGGACCGCACCGACGACCGCGAGCTGCTCAAGGACGCCATCCGCGGCATGGTCGGTGAGCTCGACCCGCACTCCGCCTTCATGGACGCCAACGAGTTCGAGGACCTGCGGATCGCGACCGAGGGCAACTATTCCGGCATCGGCGTCGAGGTTACCGCGGAGTCGGACGCCATCGTCGTGATCGCCCCGATCGACGGTTCCCCGGCCGCCCGCGCCGGCATCCGCGCCGGCGACACGATCCTCGCGGTGGACGGCAGCGTGGTCGAGGACAGCAAGCTCGCCGACACGATCGCGCGCATCCGCGGCGAGCCCGGCACGGTCGTGAACCTCAGGATCGGGCGCAAGGCCCTGCCCGACCCGATCGACATCGAGGTCGAGCGGGCGATCGTCGCGGTGCGCTCGGTGCGCCACCAGATGCTCGAGCCGGGCGTCGGCTACCTTCGCATCTCGCAGTTCAGCGACACGACCGGCCCCGACGTCGGCGGCGCGCTGCGCGCGCTGCGGCAGGAGGCGGGCGGCGAGTTGCGCGGCATCGTGCTCGACCTGCGCAACAATCCGGGCGGCGTGCTGGACGCCGCGGTCGAGGTCTCCGACGCGTTCCTGGAACGCGGCCTGATCGTTTCGGCGGAGGGCCGCTCGCGCGAGTCGCGGTTCCGGATGGAAGCCGGAGCCGGGGACCTGGCGCGCGGCGCGCAGATCGCGGTGCTCGTCAACGAGGGTTCCGCCTCGGCGGCCGAGATCGTCGCCGGCGCACTGCGCGACAACGGCCGCGCGAAGCTGCTCGGCCAGCGCACCTTCGGCAAGGGCTCGGTGCAGACCGTCGTGCCGATCGGCGACGGACAGGCGCTCAAGCTCACGACCTCGCGTTACTACACGCCGTCCGGCGCCTCGATCCACGAACGCGGGCTGGAGCCGGACATCGTGCTGCCGGTGCAGGAGACGGCCGCGCTCGCCGGCGAGGCCGCCCTGGTCGAGCGCGACGCCGACGTGCGCGCGGCCGTGGCCTGGCTCACGCACGGCAAGGCGGCGCTGGTCGCGGCCCAGACGGCGCCGGACCGCAGGTAACGCGCAGCATGCGCGCGGCCGGCGGTTCCCCATGAAGCGGGTCCTGGTGCCGCTGGCGGAAGGCTTCGAGGAACTCGAGGCGGTCACCATCGTCGACATCCTGCGCCGCGCCGGCATCGAGGTCGTCATCGCCTCGCTCGCCGGCAGCCCGGTCACGGGATCCCATGGCATCCGCATCGCCGCCGACACGCCGCTCGGGGCGCTCGCCGAGCAGGACTTCGACATGATCGCGCTGCCGGGCGGGATGCCCGGCGCGGACCACCTGAAGGCCGACCCCCGCATCGCGCAGCTGATCCGCACGCATCGCGCGAAGGGCCGGCCGGTGGCCGCCATCTGCGCGGCGCCGATGGTGCTCGAGGCCGCCGGCGCACTCGACGGCCGGCGCGCGACCAGTTACCCGGGATTCCTGCAGGGCGCCGGGCACACGACGGTCGCGGACGAGGCGGTGGTCGCCGACGCCGGCGTGATCACCTCGCGCGGACCCGGCACGGCGCTCGATTTCGCGCTCGCCCTGGTCGCGGAGCTCGCCGGCCCCGCGGCCAGCGACCAGGTCGAATCCACGCTGCAGCGGGCGGCGGCGCCGCGCCGATGAGCATGGCCCAGGAACGCCCGGCGCCCGAACCGCTGCCCGGCGCGCGCCGCGCCGCGGCGGCGCGCGACGAGCATGCGAGCATGCTCAGGAGCCTCACGCGCGTGGACTGGCTGGTGCTGCTGGTGGTCGGCCTGTACACGCTGGTGCTGCCGGGAGCGCCGTCGTCCCCGCGCTGGCTGTACGCGGCGATCGCGGCCTACGCGCTGTTCGTCATCGCCTTCCGCTGGCGCGGTTTCCCGGTGCAGGGTAGCGGCGCACGCATCGCGCTCGGCGCCGCCGCGATGGTCGCGTTCATCACGGTCGTCGCGATGATGACCGGGGGCGCGGCCAGCCCGATGGTCAACCTCTACCTGCTGCCGATCGTGCTGGTCGCGATGACGCTGGGCGGCCGCGGCGCGACCGTGATCTTCGCGGGCGTCGCGCTGGCGTGGCTCTCGGTGCTGGTCGGCGAGGGGCCGCTGCCGCCGCCGGCGACGCTGTTCGCGCGGCTGTTCGGGGAGCTCGGCCCCTACGCGCTGGTCGCCTACCTGACGCAGGCGCTCGCGGGCACGATCACGAGCGCGCGGCGCCGCATCGAGGAGATGGCCGAGCGCGACGGGCTCACCGGCATGCTGAACCTGCGCACCTTCCGCGCGGTGCTGAACCGCGAGCACGAGCTGCGCGCCCGCGCCGGCCGCGGCGGCTACGGCATCCTGCTGGTGGACATGGATGACCTCAAGCAGCTCAACGACGAGCACGGTCACCAGGCCGGCAACCGCGCGATCACCTCGGTCGCCGGCGCCATCCAGCGCGCGATCCGCACCACCGACATGGCGGCGCGCTACGGCGGCGACGAGTTCATCGTGTTCCTGCCGGAGGCGACCGCCGAGGTCGCGGAGGCGGTCGCACAGCGCATCCGCAACAACGTCTTCCGCAGCCTGTTCCCGGTCGGCGAGCGGCTGCAGCGCATGACGGTCAGCGTCGGCGCCGCGAGCTACCCGCGCGACGGCGCGCAGTACGACGATGTCGTCTCCGCCGCCGACGCGCGCCGGCATCGCGATCGTGAGCTGCGCCGCGAGGCCGCGGCGGATCCCGGGCCGCGGTCCTGACGGCATGCGGCGGCAGGAACGCGGCTACATGCAGGGATTCGAGAGCACCGCGAGCGCCGCCACGCTCTGGCGCGCGCTGACCGATCCCGGGTCGCTGCAACTCTGGTACGCGACGGAGGCCGTGGTCGAGCCACGCGTCGGCGGGCGCTATTCCGTGGCCTCGCGCCTGTTCGGCCGGCGCTACGCCACGATCGAGCAGTTCGAGCCGGGCAAGCGCCTGCAGCTGCTGTTCGACGCGAGCCCGGACTGGCCGCCGATGCCGGAGAGCGTGCTGGTCGAGGATTTCCTGATCGACGAGCGCAAGGGGCAGCGCATGCTGCGCGTGATGGGTTCCGGCATCCCTGCCGGCGAGGAGTGGGAGCGCACGCTCGTCCGCCTGCGCACGGGCTGGGCGCTGGCGTTCGCGCAGCTGCAGATGCGCCTGCGCGAAGGCAGCATCCGGGAGGCCGCGGAGTGAAGCGGGCCATCGCGCTGTGCGCCTCGGCCCTGCTTGCCGCGGCGGCCGCGGCCGAGAGCATCGTGCTCACCGGCGGCACGGTCATCGACGGCTACGGCGGCCCGCCGATCGCGAACGGCGTGGTCGTCATCGAGGGCGAGCGCATCCTCGCCGTGGGCGGTCGCGGCCAGGTGCTGGTGCCCGAAGGCGCGCAGGTGATCTCCACCGAGGGCATGACGGTGCTGCCGGGGCTGTGGGACCTGCAGGTACGGACCATGCGGCTCGGCCACGGCGATGCCGGGCGCTGGCACGAGACCTACGGCCCGCTCGCCGAACGCGTCGTGATGCCGATCGCCGCACGCCAGCTGCTGCAGGCCGGCGTCACCAGCGCGCGCGACGTCATGGCGCCGCTCGAGGCCGCGCTCAACGTGCGCCGCCGCATCCGCGAGCACCTGCTCGAGGGGCCGGCCCTGTACATCTCCGGCCCGGCCCTGCGCAAGCTCGTGCCGCCCGGCACCGAGGCCTGGCAATGGGCCGTGAGCGGCGGCGCCGACGCGAAGGTCAAGGTCGCGCAGCTCGCGGACGCCGGTGTGGATTACCTGCTGCTCGCGGAAGTGGACCTGTGGAGCGCGGAGGAGCTCGCCGCGGCGGTCGCCGAGGCGCGGGCCCGCAACCTGCCGGTGCACGCCTTCGCGGAACGCCCGGCGGACGTCGAGCGCGGCGTCGAGCTGCAGTTCGACGGCTTCCTCGGGACCTCGATGGGCGTCGGCCCGTTCCCGGACAACGTGATTCTCGCGCTGCACCAGCGGCTGCTGCAGGCCGCGCCGCGCACGCTCGCCTGGTCGCCGGCGATCTCGGCGCTGCTCAATTTCGAGTCGCTGCGCGGGAACGCGGAGCCGCTCGACGACCCGCGCACGACGGAGCACCTGCCGCCGCTGGTCGCGGCCGACATCCTCGGGTCGCTGTCGAACCCGGACCGCGTCACCTGGTTCGAGATGCCGGCCTCGAAGGCCCACTCGCTCTGCGACAAGCTGCGCCAGCTCGACGAGGCGAGGGTGACGCTGCTGGTTGGCTCGGACGCGGGCGTGCCGGGGCACCTGCATTCGCGCGCCACCTGGCAGGAGATCG
The DNA here is from genome assembly GCA_036554765.1 of Steroidobacteraceae bacterium. Lineage (GTDB taxonomy): Bacteria > Pseudomonadota > Gammaproteobacteria > Steroidobacterales > Steroidobacteraceae > SCUD01. The sequence goes on from DATBMQ010000093.1 coordinate 5,722, forward strand.
ACTTCTGGGTGCGCAACTGCGGCATCCCGGCGGAGCGCGCGATCCGGGCCGCGACCCACGATGCCGCGACCGCGATGGGCGTCGGCCACGAGACCGGCACGCTCGCCCCCGGCAAGTTTGCGGACGTGATCGCGGTGCGCGGCGACGCCCTCCGGAACCCCGACCTGCTGCAGAACGTGGACGTTGTCATCAAGCGCGGCCGTCGCGTACGCTGAGGCGCCCGCCACCGGGCCGGGGGGAATGACGAGATGACCGCCTTCATCGTGCGCGCGCTGATCGCCGCCCTGGGACTGTGGCTGGCGACCGAATGGGTGGACGGCATCCACGTCTCGACCGCGACGACGCTCGTGCTGGCGGCGGTCCTGCTCGGCATCGTCAACGCGATCGTCAAGCCGGTCGCGGTCCTGCTGACGCTGCCGCTGACGCTGGTGACGCTTGGGCTGTTCCTGCTGGTGGTCAACGCCGCAATGCTCGGGCTGGTCGCGGCGCTGCTGCCGGGCTTCGCGATCACCGGCTTCTGGCCGGCGCTGTGGGCGGCGCTCATCGTCAGCGTCGTGAGCTGGATCGGCAACGCGATGTTCAAACCCGGCCGGGCATTCCGCGACAAAGACTGACAAGAAGGACCGCGCCACCATGGGGATCGCACTGCGCCTGACGGTGATGAACTTCCTGCAGTTCTTCGTCTGGGGCGCCTGGCTCATTTCGTTCGGCGCCTACATGATCGTCACGCTCGGCTTCAGCGGCGGGCAGGTCGGCAGCATCTACGCGACCATGGGCGTGGCGGCCCTGTTCATGCCGGGGTTGATGGGCATCGTCGCCGACCGCTGGGTCAATGCCGAGCGCCTGTACGGCGTCCTGCACCTGACGGGCGCGGGCCTGCTGTTCTGGGCGTCGACGGTGCGCGATTTCGACACGCTGTACGTGATCATGCTGCTGAACGCCATGGTCTACATGCCGACGATCGCGCTCAACAACGCGCTGTCCTACCGCATCCTCGAGCAGAACGGGCTCAACGTCATCCAGAAGTTCCCGCCGATCCGCGTCTGGGGCACGGTCGGCTTCATCGTCTCCATGTGGATGGTGGACCTCGCCGGCTGGACCAAGAGCGAGCTCCAGCTCTACATCAGCGCGGGCGCCGCGGCGCTGCTGGGGCTGTACGGATTCACGATGCCGGCCTGCCCGCCGGCGCGCGAGGTGGCGAAGAAGAGCATCGTCTCGGCGCTCGGCCTCGACGCCTTCGTCCTGTTCAGGCGCACGCAGATGCTGGTGTTCTTCATCTTCGCGATGATGCTGGGCGCGGCGCTGCAGATCACCAACGCTTTCGGCGGCGCATTCCTGGCGGACTTCGCGACCACCTACCCGGATTCGTTCGGCGTGCAGCACCCGAACATCCTGATCTCGATCTCGCAGATTTCCGAGACGCTGTTCATCCTCACCATCCCGTTCTTCCTGCAGCGCTTCGGCATCAAGATCGTGATGCTGATCAGCATCTTCGCCTGGGTGTTCCGCTTCGGGCTGTTCGCGGTCGGCGACCCGGGCGCGGGGCTGTGGATGCTGGTGCTGTCGATGATCATCTACGGCATGGCATTCGATTTCTTCAACATCTCCGGGTCCCTGTTCGTGGACCGCGAGGCGGAGTCGACCATCCGCGCCAGCGCGCAGGGGCTGTTCATGGTGATGACGAACGGGCTCGGCGCCTTTTTCGGCAGCATCGGCGCCGGCATGGTGGTCGACTACTTCACCGTGGACGGCGTGAAAGACTGGCCGAGCATCTGGTTCAGCTTTGCGGGCTACGCGCTGGTGCTCGGGCTGGTGTTCCCGTTCCTGTTCAAGTACCGGCACGACCCGGCGGCACTGGCGGCGGTGCGCCACTGACGGCAAAAAGGTGTCAGGCACCTTTTTTGCATCGCAGAAAAGGTGCCTGCCACCTTTTCAGCGTTTCTCGGCGATGATTTGCAGCACCAGCGGCGTGACCAGGAGGGTCGCAGGCTCGGTCTCGGCGGCGGCGAATTCCTTGCGCATGGCATCGGCCCAGGAGGCCTCGATGGCGCCCACGGCCACCTGCTGCTCGAGGTGGATGCGGATGAACGACGCCGGCCATTGCCACATCTCGTCCGTGGGCCGGAGGCAATAAATCCGCGGGATGGTCTCGCGGATGACGAAACCACGGTCCTCCAGCAACCCCAGCACCGGCTGGGCGACGTTCGGCTCGCCGCCCGCCGCGCGCCAGCCTTTCATGACCTGCTGCGCGAACTCGCGCTGCCGCGGATGCGGCGGTGCGAAGCCGAAGGTCTCGTAAACGAGATACTCGTGGAAGACCGCGCGCCCGCCCCGGCGCAGGACGCCGGCGATCTTGTCGACCAGGACCGCCGGCGCGGAAACGAAGCAGGCGACCCATCGGCACCAGGCGAAATCGTAGCCGCCGCCCGGCAGCGGGTCGGTCATCAGGTCGAGTTCGTGGTAGCGCACGTTCGCAAAGCCGTGCTGCGCCAGCATCCCGCGGCCAGCCTCGACGTAGCGACTGGATCGCTCGACGGCCGTGACTTCGCCGGAGGCGCCGACGATCTGCGCCAGGTCCGCGGCCGCATAGCCGGGTCCGGCGCCGACGTCGAGCACGCGCGATCCAGGCCCGATGCCGGCCCGCTGCCAGCAGTCGCGCACGGCCGGATCCCAGACGCGGTGCTGCAGGCCGAGGCGCCGCAACTCCTCGTCGTGGGTCCCGAGGAAGTAGTCGCGCTCCTGTCCGGTCACTGCTCCGGCCATGGGCGCAGGTAGTACTCGAATGGCCGCTGCCGGCTCACCAGCCGATGCACGTACAGGAGCGCCATGGCCTCCGTATAGCGCGCGGTCCGCAGCGGCCCGACGTCCACCGGCTCGAGACCGATGCCCGAGACGAGCGCGGCGACCGCGGCCTTGGCAGCGGCGTCGTCGCCGGCGAGCGGAATGCTGACGGGCCCTCCCGCCATGGCGGGATCGACCATGACGCGGAAGTTGACGGTATTGAACGCCTTGACCACGCGCGCGCCCGGCTGCAGCGACTGCACGAATTCACCACCCGAAATCCCGCCCGGAATCTCGAACGCGAACTCGCGGCCGTCGCGCACGCCGAGCGGGTTGGTGACATCCACGATCAGCTTGCCGTCGAGGTTCCCGAATGACTTCAGGATCGCCTCGACCGCGGACCACGGCACTGCCAGCACGATCGTGCCGCAGGCCTTCGCGGCGGCCTCCGGCGCAAGGGCGGCTGCGCGGTCCCCGGTGCGGGCGACGAGGTTCTGTACGCGTTCCTCGTCCGGCGTGCGCGAGCCGTAGACGATGCGCTCGCCGAGGCCGGCGAAGCGCGGGCCCAGCGCGCCGCCGACCGAGCCGGTGCCGATGATGGCGATGCAATCGCCGGCTTCTCCCGCGACGGCCGGGCCGGCCAGCGCGACGGCGAGGATGAGGCCGCAGAACCGGTTCATGGCCGTCACTCCGCCAGCAGCATGCCGGAGCCGCCGAGTTCCTTCGGCACGTCCTTCTGCTTCGGCAGCCCGTCATGGATGTGCAGCACCGTCTCCTCGTAGAAGACGTGCAGGCCGGGCTTGAAGGAAAGGTCCGGCAGGATCGCCGCGTAGACGTCCGTGAGGCCCATGGCGGGATGCTCGGTCAGGAGGTGCCCGCCGCAGGTCTTGCACCACTTGCGGATGCTCCTCGGCGTCTTGGCGTAGCTGCCGACGTTCGACTCGCCTTTCGTGATCTTCACGCTGGCCGGCGGCCACAGCGTGAACGCATTGACCGGTCCCGCCGACCAGTGCCGGCAGGAGTCGCAGTGGCAGTAGCCCATCGCGGCCGGCTCCCCGGTGGCCGTCACCTCGACGGCGCCGCAGAAGCAGCTGCCCTTGCGGGTCGTTTCGTTGCCCATGTCGTCTACTCCTTGTTGTTCGAACCCAATGCCTTGCCGTGCTTCAGGTAGTGGTTGATGCGCTCTTCCCACTCGCGCATGAACTGCACGTAGAACTCGGCGGTGAACGTGGCGTTGAAGAGGTCGCCCTGCGGCCCCAGGCTGGTATGGCTGTAGGTGACGTCCGCCTCGCTGCCGCCGCCCGCGGGGCGCAGCTGGATCGTCAGCTTGCAGGCGGTGACTTCGGGCGTGACCTTGATCATCTCGACGATCCCGCGTTCCGGCTCGTGGCGCGTCACGTACCAGATCGAGTCATAGGGCCGGGCGTCCGTGACGAACACGCAGTCCGGCTCGGCCAGGCCCGAGACGGACAGCACGAGCAGCGGGTTCCAGCCCTCGATCCAGTCGGCCTCGCGCACCGGGCAGAGCAGCGGAAACACGCCGGCGGGCGGCGCGATGAGGTGCTGCGTGTAGGTGTGCGTGACGCGATTGGGCGGGCGGATGTTCATGGCCGGGGCGATTCTACAGCGCGGCGACCCATCGTTCGAACTCGCGCTCGGTGCGCTTGCCGACGGCGATCGCCTTGCCACGGCGGAACGAGCGGCTGCCGGCGATGTGGATGTAGCCGCCGAGGTCGGAGGGCAGGTAGAAGTCGCCATAGCGGACCATGGCGACCTTGCGCTCGCCGAAATGGCCGTAGAAATAGCCGAGCTCGAACAGGACGTTGAGGTTCGGCACCGCATGGCGCTTGTGGCGGATGCGGGTGGTCGATTCCGGCGAGAACACCAGCAGCGCCGCATCCACGCGGCCGCGGATGTGGTCCAGGTCCTTGAGCAGCGTGCGCCCCGCGGTGAACGCATCCCACCAGGGCAGGAACCTGAGGCCCGGGCGCGTGAAATGCATGGCAATCGCGCGCGCCTGCGACTTCGCTGCGGCGGAGGAGCCGATGAAGATGGTGGCCATTGCGTCAGACGTGATGCAGCGACCCGCCCATGAGCCTGAAGCCGAGCCACACCGCGGCAACACCGATGAGCACGCTCAGTCCCGCGTATGACGCCGCCGTGAACCACTCCCCGCGCCGGAGCAGGTACAGTGCATCCAGCCCGAACGCCGAAAACGTGGTGAACCCGCCGAGCAGGCCGGTGAACAGGAACAGGCGCGTGTCCGCCGCGAAGAAATCGTGCTTCTCCACCAGGCCGGCCAGCAGCCCGGCGGCGAAACAGCCGACGACGTTGACGGCGAATGTGCTCCAGGGAAATTTCTCGAGCATCGTCAGGTGCAGCACCCAGCCGCCCAGCTTGTAGCGGGCGACCGAGCCGAGCAGTCCGCCGATCCCGACCAGGACGATTGCTTTCAAGTCTCAGATCTCCAGCAGGTCGCGTCCGACCACGATCTCGCCGCGGAAATGCCGCGCTGCCGCGTCGCGCCACATGTCCTCGGTCACCAGCGGATCGTCGGGCGGCACGAAATGGGACAGCACCAGCGTCCTCACGCCAGCGGCCGCCGCGACCCGGCCGCAGTCTTCCGCGGAGGTGTGGCTGGCGAGGAGGTGCGGCCGGAGGGTCGCGGCATTCGGCACCCGGGCGACGAGCCGGTCCACGGCCGGCAGGAACAAGGCCTCATGGACGAGGACCTCCGCGCCTTTCGCCAGCGCGATGAGCGCCTCGGAGTACGCGGTGTCGCCGGAAATGACGATGCTGCGATCTGCCGTGTCCAGGCGGTAGGCGAAGGCGGGCTCGACCATCGGGTGAGGCACGAGCGCGCAGGTCACCCTGACGTTGTCATCCTGCATGACCTGGCCGGGACCGGCGATCTCGTGCGCATGCACCAGCGGCCGGAGCGGCACGCGCCCCTCGTCCCGGATGCGGATGTCGATGTCGTAGGCGCTCATCTCGAAGAACAGGCGCGTGATCTCGGCGATGGGCGGCGGGCCCCAGGCGTCGACGCGGGTGCGCAGGCCGCTTGCCCAGGACAGCAGCAGCAGGTTGCCGTAGTCGGCGTTGTGATCGGAGTGATGGTGCGTGATGAAGACGTGGCGCAGCCGGTCGAGCGACAGGCCCGCGAGCACGAGCTGGCGCGCCACGCCGTCGCCGCAATCGACGACATAGAGCGAATCGCCGGCCACGATGACCTGGGCGCTGGCATTGTTCTGCTTCTTGGGACGCGGCCCGCCGCCGGTGCCGAGCAGGATCAGGCGCGTCCGGCCGGCGGCCGGCGCCGCCTGCGCAAGCAGGGCCGCCGCCGACAGCGCAGTTGCCGAAGCGAGGAATTGCCGGCGATCAACGCGCGCCATGGGCAATCATTGTCCTTCGGGCGGCTGCCACAGCTCGACCTTGTTCCCTTCCGGGTCCATGACCCAGCCGAACTTGCCGTATTCGGAGTCGTCAGTCCTGTCGAGCACGTTGCAGCCCTCTTCGCGCAGCGCCGCCAGCAGCGCCGCGAGGTCATGCACGCGGTAATTGATCATGAACGACGCCTGGCTGGGTGCGTAGTGATCGGTGGTTGCCTCACCGATGCTCCAGATCGTGGTGCCCTTCATCGGGTTGCCGGCGCCGTCGGCCCAGGTGAAGGCGGCGCCGCCCCACGGCAGGACGTCGATGCCGAGGTGCTTCTGGTACCAGGCCCGCAATGCGACGGGGTCCCGGGCCTTGAAGAAGATGCCGCCGATGCCGGTCACTCGTTTCATGGGTGGGTCACCTCGCGCCGGGGTCGGGTTGCATGAGGCCGAGAATATTGCCGTCCGGATCCTTCACGTAAGCCAGCCAGCCGACCGACGGAATCGGCATCTTCGGCAGCGCCGCCTTGCCGCCGAGCTGCAGCGCTTTCGCGAAATGATCGTCCACCGACGCGACCTCGATGGTGCAGACGAATGCATTGACGCTCTGTCCGTCGGCGGGCGGCGGGCCACGGCGCGGCAGCAGGCCGCCGTTGATGCCGGGCTGGGCCGCATCGCCGGTGTCCACCAGCCAGTAGGGCGCGTCGCCCCAGCGCGAGATCTTCCAGCCAAAAAGCCCGGTGTAGAAGCGCGCGAGCGCCTCCGGGTCGCTGCCCTGGATCTCGAAATGCACGACGCGTGGCATGGTGCCTCCGTTGTCAGGCCGCTTGCCGTCGCGGCAATGGCCGCCAGTATCCGGTGACGAGCGCCGTCCCGACAAGGATCACCACCATGCCGGCGACCTGCAGCCACGACAGCCGCTCGCCAAGCACGATCCAGCCGAGCAGCGCCGCAACCGCCGGGTTGACGTAGCCGTAGGAGCCGGTCACGACCGGCGTGGTGTTGACGGCCAGCCAGGAATACGCGGAATAGGCGAGGCAGGAGCTCATCACCGTCAGCCAGGCGAAGGCGGCGAAGCCGCGGGCCGTCCAGCGGAAGTCGAACGACTCGCCGGCGACCGCGGCGCCGATCAGCAGTCCGATGCCGCCGGCGAGCATCATCAGCGCGGTGAACATCAGCGGCGGATTGCGCGAGTCGGAGTGGCGGTAATAGATGGTGCCGAGCGACCACGACAGGCAGGCGACCAGGATCAGGAGCTGCCAGCCGAGCGCGCCGAAGTCCCAGCCCCGCGAGGGCGAGAGCACGAACATCACGCCCACGAGGCCGATGGCGAGCCCGGCGCGCATGGTCCGGGTGAGCGGGCTGCCGCGCGCGCCCATCGAGCCGAGCCAGGCGATCCACAGCGACGGTGTCGCGTTCAGCAGCGCCGACAGGTTGGACTGCACGTGCTGCATGGCGATCACGTTGCAGGCATTCGAGAAGGCGACTGCGAGCCAGCCCATGATCAGCACATGGCGCAACTCGAGGCGGTTGACGACCGGCGCGCCGGAGTGCCACCAGGCGAACGCCAGCAGCAGCAGGCCGGCCGTGGCGAAGCGCAGTCCGGCGGCGACCAGTGGCGGCTCGTCGGTCACCATGACCTTGGTCGCGAGGTAGCTCGAACCCCAGAGCAGGTAGACGATCGCGAGGGCGACCGCGACGCG
>DATBMQ010000181.1:0-13311 GCA_036554765.1 Steroidobacteraceae bacterium
CTGGATGCTGCTGTCGGCGCAGCACGGCGCCGCCGAACTCGTGGATGCCGTGCACCTGGGCTGCAAGCGACGCTCGTTCGCGGCCACGGATGTCTCCGACGCCTGGGTGACGTTCGCGCTCGAGGGCCCGCCGGCGACGGAAGTCCTGGCACGCGGTTGCGGCCTCGATTTCCCGGAAGCGGTCTTCGGGCATGGCGCCTGCACGCGCACGCGCTTCGCGCAGCTGCCGGTGTTGCTGCGCCGCATCAGTCACGAGCGCTTCGAACTCATGGCGGATCGCTCCGCGGCATCCTGGCTGCACGAGTGGCTGCAGGACGCGGCGGGTCTGGTCGTCGCGGATCTGGTGCGTCCATGAGCCGGGTCAAGGCCGTCGAGACCTGGTCGTCGAACGTCGCCTTCTACCTCTCGGTCGCGGGCGCGGCGGTCGGCCTCGGCACGCTGTGGCGTTTTCCGTTCCTCGCCGGCCAGCACGGCGGCGGGCTGTTCGTGCTGGTGTTCATCGCCGCCTGTCTGCTGATCGCAGTTCCGCTGCTCACCGCGGAGTTCATGATCGGCCGCCGCGGCGGAGCGAACGTGCCGCTGGCCGCGGGACGCCTGGCAGCGGCTTCCGGCCGTTCACCTCGCTGGGCGGCGATCGGCGCGCTGGGCACGCTCGCAATCTGCCTGATCATGACCTACTACAGCGTCATCGGCGGCTGGGTGCTGTCCTACGTCGAGGCGTACGCATCCGGAGCCGCCGGGGCGCTAGACCACGCGGGCCTCACGGCACGATTCCAGGCGCTGCTCGCTGATCCGCTGCGACTGGCGTTCTGGCACACGGCGTTCATGGGCGCGACGCTCGCGATCTCGGCAGCCGGCCTGCATCGCGGCATCGAGCTTGGCAACAAGATCATGCTGCCCGGCCTGTTCGGCATCCTGGTCGGGCTTGCGATCTACGCGCTCGAGCTGGGCGATCCCGCGCGCGCGATCTCCTTCCTGACGCAGGTGGATTTCTCGCAGTTCTCGGGCTCGCTGGTGCTCGCCGCAGTCGGCCAGGCGTTCTTCGCGACCGGCGTCGGCATGGCGATCATGATCGCCTACGGCAGCCACGTTTCCGCGCAGACCTCGCTGCCGAAATCGGCCGCCGTCGTGGTGCTGTCGATCATCCTCGCGTCGGTGCTGTCCAGCCTGCTGATCTTTCCGCTGGTGTTCGGATTCGGGGTCGATCCCGCGCAGGGTCCGCAGCTCGCGTTCATCGTGCTGCCGTCCATCTTCGTCGGCATGCCGGGCGGCGCGCTCGTCGGGACCTTGTTCTTCGTGCTGCTGGCATTCGCGGCGCTCTCCTCGTCCATCGCCGGGCTGGAGCCTGCCGGTGCCTGGCTCATGGAGAAGTTTCGCCTGCGCCGGGCAGCCGCCGTTTCGATCGTCGCCCTGGTCTGCTGGGCCGGTGGCCTCGCCATGGTGATGTCGTTCAGCGACTGGCGGGACGTCCATCCGCTGGCGGCCATCGAGCGCTTCCGCACGGCGACGCTGTTCGACCTGACCGATTTCTTCGCGTCGAACATCCTGCTGCCGGCGGGAGCGCTGCTGACCTCGCTGCTCGCCGGCTGGCGGCTGGATCACGCCAGGATCGCCGGGGATTTCGGTGCATCGCCGGCTCTCGAGCGCGCCCTGCTGGTGTTGCTGCGGTTCATTTGCCCGATCGCGATCGTGGCGGTGCTGGCGGGGGCGCTGGTGGGTGACTGAACCGCCGGAATTGGGCTAGTGTGCGGGCTGCCATGCACGCAGACACCCGGACCTACAACGCGGCCCAGGCGCCAAAGGATCGCGCGATCTGCCAGTTGCTGGCACGGGAGATCGACCACGAACTGCCGGACGCGGAAAACAAGGTCTGGCACGCCCACCCGGTGTGGTTCCTCGACGGCAACCCGATCGTCGGCTACAGCAAGCTGAAGGACTGCGTGCGGCTGCTGTTCTGGAGCGGCCAGTCCTTCGACGAGCCGGGACTCAGGAAGGAAGGGAAGTTCAAGGCGGCAGAAGCGCGATACGTGTCCGCCGATGAGGTGGACACGGACGACCTGCGGCGCTGGCTGGCCAAGGCGCGCGACATCCAGTGGGACTACCAGAACCTGGTGCGTCGCAAGGGGCGCCTGGAGCGCCTGAAGTAGCGCCGGACGCGGCCATGTACTCCCTCATCGCCATGGCGGCGCTCGCGACCGCCGAGTTCTGCGCCGAGCCGATCGACGGCGGCCGGGGAGAATTGCAGTTCTGCCGGTTCGAGCACGCGCAGACGATCTACACGCCGTACTTCTCGGTCGACATCCAACCCGCGTGGCTCGCCGGCGTGGACCAGAGCGGACGGCGGATGATGGCCAAGTCCTCCACCCGGCATGGCCCGGCCACCATTCTGGTGCTGGCCTCGGAAACACGCGTCTGGTCGGGTTGCCGCATCGAAGAATCGGAGAGCGCCATCGGCAGCATGGTATGGTCGATCTGCGATGAATCCGCACAGGGCCTGGTCCAGCGCAAGCTGACGGCACAGGGAAGCGATGGATACTTGAGCATCGTCTACTCGTACACCGGGACGGATACGCCTGTTGCGGAACTGGTCGAGCAGATGTTGCGCTCGATTCGCCCGCAACCATGAAGCCGGACGTCCCCAGCCGCCGCGCTACGCCGCTGCACCAGCACGCCGCCCGCGCCGCGCTCATCGCCGCGGCCGCCCTCGCCGCGCTGGCCGCCGCCTGCACCGGCGGCCGGCACGAAGCGCTCGCCGAGCGCGTGGACGCGGTCATGGAGCCGCTGGTCGCATCGCATGAGTTCAGCGGCGCGGTCGTGCTGGCCCGCAAAGGGCGGATCATCTACCAGCGCGGCTTCGGCATGGCGAACCACGAGGCAGGCGTTCCCTTCACGCCCGACACGCCCGCCGACGGCGGTTCGCTCGCCAAGACGCTCACCGCGGCCGGGATCTGGCTGCTCGCACACGAGGGACGCGTGGACGTGGATGCGCCGGTGAACCGGTACGTCCGGGAGTATCCCTTCGCGGGCACGACCGTGCGGCAGCTCATCTCGCACAGCAACGGCCTGCCGCCGTATTACGAATTCTTCGACCCTTTCTTCGCGCCCGATGAAGTCCGCACCACGAAGAAGATGCTGGACGTCGTCGCGCGCGAGCTCCCGGGACCCGCATTCGAGCCGGGTACGCGGTTCGAGTATTCCAACTTCGGCTTCGACGTCGCAGCGCTCCTGATCGAGCGCGTGACCGGCCGCAGCATCGCGCAGTTCCTGGACGAGCGGTTCTTCTCGCGCTACGGGATGCACGCGACCTTCGCCCGCCCGGGCCGGTTCGCGGACTGGCCAGGCGTGCGCACCATGGGCTATCGCTGGCGCGACGGCGGCTGGCAGGTCGTGGACGTGTTCGACATGGAAGCCTTCATCGGCGGCTCGAACGTCTATTTCTCGGTCGCGGACCTCTCACGATGGGCGAGCGCGAATTCGCGCGGTCCCGCGATCGCACCCAGTGCCTTCGCGGCCGGGCAGCAGCGCACGCTGATCGACGGCCGGCCCTCGCCGCTCACCGGCCTCAGCTGGTACTGCGATGACAGCGGCAACCGCTGCTACAACACCGGCAACATCAACGCCTTCCACGGGCTGGCCTACTGGGACCGCGACCGCATCGAGGCGGTCGCATTCATCTCAAACAGCGCCATGTCGCCGTGGGCGACGATCACCCTGCAGCGCAATCTCGTGACCGTGCTCGCCGGCGAGACCGCCGAGATCGGCCCGCCACCGGAGTTCATGGCATTCGATGCGGCTGCCACCGCGGCCCTCGCGGGCAACTGGTTCGCTGAGGAGCTGGGCGAAGTGACGATCAGCGCGACCGGTCCGGGATTGCGTCTGCGGGTCGATGCAGGCCTCGAGTTCGACATGTTCCAGGTCAGCCGGGAGATCTTCTACGTCCCGGGCATGGATTACTGGATCGGGTTCACCGGCGTGGACGCGCCCTCGGCCATGCACCTGCGATCCATGTTCGTGGATGCGGTTGCCACGGTTCAGCCGCGGGCGCAGGATGCGCGCTGACCGGCGCATCACGACAGCCGGTCCGGGGGGAACTCGATGAGTCACGACACTCGCTTCGTCATGCGCCGCAGGATGCTGCAGACCGCGCTGTCCGCCGGCGGCCTGGCAGCGGCGGGCCCGCTGCAGAGCGCCTTCGCCGACCTTCCCGAGACGCCGATGCAGACCATGGGCCCGTTCTACCCGATCACGCGGATGCTCGAGGAAGACGCCGACCTCACGCTGCTGAAGGGCCACGCCGAGCGCGCGCACGGCAAGGTCGTGCACCTGATGGGCCGCGTGCTGGACACCCGCGGCAACCCGGTGCGCAACGCGAAGATCGAGTTGTGGCAGGCGAATGCGCGCGGCCGCTACGCGCATCCGGCGGACGTCAACCCCGCGCCGCTCGACCCGAATTTCCAGGGCTTCGGCATCCAGACGACCGACGCCGAGGGCCAGTACCGGTTCAAGACCATCAAGCCGGCGGCCTACGCCATCGGCCCCATGAATCCCGACGTCGTGCGTCCCCCGCACATCCATTTCGACGTCTACGGCGCGAACACGCGCCTCGTGACGCAGATGTACTTCCCCGGCGAGCCCGAGAACGACGGCGACATCATCTTCAAGCGCCTGGACGCGACCGAGCGGGCGGCGGCCACCGCGACCGTGCTGCCCACCGCAGGCGACGCCGAGGCGGATTCCGTCGTGCTGCGCTGGGACATCGTCCTGCTCGCCGGCTAGCCCGGCGCCAGGCTTGGGATACTCGCCGCTTTCCTGGCTGCACGTCGCGACCGCCGTCGCGGCGATGGCCGCCGGCCTCGGCATCGTGCTCATGCGCAAGGGCACGCGCCTGCACCGGCGGGTCGGCTACTTCTACGTCGTCTCGATGGTCGCGCTGAACGTCTCGTCGTTCTTCATCTTCAGCCTCACCGGACGCTTCAGCCCGTTCCACGTCGCCTCCATGTTCAGCCTGATGGTCCTGATCGCGGGATTCCTGCCGGTATTCCTGCGCCGTCCGCCGGGCGGCTGGCTGCGGTTGCACATGGAGTTCATGGTCTGGTCCTACATCGGCTTGCTGGCCGCGGCCGTCTCGGAGGCCGCGGTGCGCATCCCGCAGACGCCATTCTGGTGGTCGGTCGCCGGCGGCACGGCCGTCGTCATCGTGACGGGCGCCCTGATCTGGGCGCACAATCGGCCGAGGCTGCTGGCGCAATTCATGCGCCGACCGGGTTGACATGACTCCGATCACGACGCGCCTGGCGACGCCCGACGACCTCGATGGCATCGCGCCGCTGTTTGACGCCTATCGCCAGTTCTACGGGCAGCCTGCGGACCTTGCGCTCGCGCGCGACTACATCCGCGAGCGCATGCAGCGCGCCGAGTCCGTGATCTTCGTCGCCGAGGCCGCGGACCGGCGATTGATCGGTTTCACGCAGCTCTACCCGACCTTCTGCTCCGTGCGCGCGGCGCCCACTTTCGTGCTCTACGATCTGTTCGTCGCGCCCGAAGCACGCGGCACCGGTGCCGGCCGCGCGCTGATGCAGGCGGCGGAGGCGTACGCGGCCAGCACGGGCGCCGCGCGGCTCGAGCTTTCCACCGCGAAGACCAACGCCGTCGCGCAGTCGCTCTACGAGTCGCAGGGCTGGGCGCGGGACGAGGCGTTCTACGTGTACAACAAGCCGCTGAGGAACACCTGATGGATCCCAGGCTCCTGCTGACCGTGTTCGGCGCCCGCTTCATCGGGATCGGCATCTGGACGATCGCGCGGGCGTAAGGCGGGATGCTCCAGCTCAGGCCCAACTGCGAATGCTGCGACCGCGACCTGCCGCCGGACAGTCCGGAGGCGATGATCTGCTCGTTCGAGTGCACCTTCTGCCGCGACTGCGTGACCAACGTGCTGCAGGGCCGCTGCCCGAACTGCGGCGGTGAGTTCGCGCCGCGCCCGCGGCGGCCGTCGGAGAAGCTCGCGCGCAGTCCGGCCTCGACCGAACGGGTTTTCAATCCGAAGCTGCTGGCAGGCCGGCCCCGATGAATCGTTGCGTCGCGCTGGTATCGGCCGTGACCGCATCGGCGGTATTCGCGCTGAGCGCCGTCCGCTACACGGCCGCGTGGTGCGGCCAGGATCCTGCGCGCGTGGCGGCGTTCTTCGCGGACGGCGGCGAGCCCTCCGGCGGCACCGGCGTCAAGGTGAAGATCAGCGGCTTCGAGGAATGGACCATCGGCCCGGACGGGCTGATCGCGGCTTCGCTCGGCCACTTCGACGCCGACGACTACGACCGTCAGCTGCGGAAGTAATTGGGGACGTTTCCCAATTGAAAAAGGAGGCAGGCACCTTTTTCCGCCGCGCGCACTGGGAACAGGTCTGGCGCACGAAGGCGCCGGAGCAGGTGAGCTGGTACCAGCCGGAGCCCACGGCCTCGCTCGAGCTGATTGAAGCCGCGGGCATCGCGAAAGACGCCGGCATCATCGACGTCGGCGGCGGGGCGTCGGTACTCGTGGACCGCCTGCTGGACCGTGGCTACACCGGCCTCGCCGTGCTCGACATCGCGGGCGGCGCGATGCTGGCGAGCCGGGAACGCCTGGGCGCGCGCGCCTCGAGTGTCGAATGGCACGAGGCGGACGTCACGTCGTTCGAGCCGCCGCGACGTTACGGACTTTGGCACGACCGCGCCGTGTTCCATTTCCTGACGGAAACGGCCGACCGCCGCGCGTATGTCGCGACCCTGCGCAAGTCCCTGAAGCCGGGCGGCACTGTCGTCATCGCGGCTTTCGCGCCGGATGGACCGCCCAAGTGCAGTGGCCTGGACGTCATGCGCCACGACGAGAGTTCGATCGGTACGGAGCTGGGCGCCGGGTTCCGGCTGGAAGAGGCGCGCCGGGAAACGCACCGGACCCCCTGGCAGGCGGAACAGAGGTTCATCTACTGCCGGTTCCGGGCTGCACCGTTCGGCCAGGGGCTGGCATCCGCAGTAATCGGGAAACGTCCCGAAATGGCGAAATAGGAGGCAGGCACCTTTTTGGCACTGCAGAAAAGGTGCCTGACACCTTTCTTTTGGACTAGGCTCTGGTTCCTGGTCAATCGGGACAGGGGGGTCTCGCCATGGGTCGCCTGCTCGCCGTGCTGTACGGCATCGTCTGCTACGCCCTTTTCCTCGGCACTTTCCTCTACGCCATCGGCTTCGTCGGCAACCTGTGGGTACCGAGGTCCATCGACTCCGGCGCTCCGGGCCCGCTCGGCCAGGCGCTGCTGATCAATGCCCTGCTGCTTGCGATCTTTGCGATCCAGCACAGCGTGATGGCACGGCCCGGCTTCAAGGACGGCTGGACGAGAATCGTCCCGCGCCCGATCGAGCGCAGCACCTATGTGCTGCTCTCCTCCGCCGCGCTCATCCTGCTGTTCTGGCAGTGGCGGCCGATGACCGACATCGTCTGGCACGTCGAGAACCAGGCCGCCGCGGCCGTCATCTGGTCGCTGTTCGCGCTCGGCTGGCTGCTCGTGCTGGTCAGCACGTTCCTGATCAACCACTTCGACCTGTTCGGCCTGCGGCAGGTGTACCTCTACTGGCGCGGCCAGCCGTACACGCATTCGGGATTCGTGGCGCCGCTCTTCTACAAGCTGGTGCGCCACCCGATCATGCTCGGCTTCATCACCGCGTTCTGGGCGGCGCCGACCATGACGGTCGGGCACCTCGTGTTCACGCTCGCGACCACCGGCTACATCCTGATCGCGGTGCAGTTCGAGGAGCGCGACATGATCCGCTTCCACGGGCAGGCGTACGTCGAGTACCGGCAGCGCGTGCGGATGATCGTGCCGCTGCCGAAGTAGGGAGCGCGAAGGCCATGCGCACGGGATACTGCGCGGCCGCGGCGCTGATCGCGGCACTGATCCTTGCGGGCAGCTCGACTGCCCGTGCGGATGCGGTCACCGGCTGGAACGCCAGGGCCGGGGAAGTCATCCTCGCCGCGGGCATCGGCACGCCGCCCGCGAACCGCATCATGGCGATGGTGCAGACCGCCGTGTACGAGGCCGCCAACCGCGTCACCGGCAGCCACCCGGAGAACTCCCTCAACCTCGAAACGGCTCCCGGCGCTTCGGTCGAGGCCGCGATTGCCGCCGCGAACTGCGTCGTGCTCAAGAAGATGATCCCCGCGCAGTCGGCGCTGATAGACCGGCAGTACGAGGCGGCCCTTGCCGCCATCCCGGACGGCCCCGCCGAGGCGCGGGGCGTCGCGATCGGCACCAGGGCGGCCGAGGCGGTGCTCGCGATGCGGGCCGACGACCACGCGATGCAGCCCGTACCATACCGGCCGGCCACCGCGCCCGGCGTCTACGTGCCGACCACGATGCCGGCGGTCGTGCAGTGGCCGCGACGCAAGCCCTGGCTGATGCAGAGCGCCTCGCAATTCCGGCCCGGCCCGCCGCCGGCGCTCGAAAGCCCGCTATGGGCCCGCGACTACAACGAAGTGCGCACGCTCGGCGCCCGGGAGGGATCGACGCGCAGCGACGAGCAGACTGCCATCGCGCGTTTCTGGGAAGGCACGCTGCCGACCGTGTATCACGGCGTGATCCGCTCGGTCGCAGACCAGCCCGGGCGCGACCTGACGCGCAATGCGCGGCTGTTCGCCGCCGCCACGCAGGCGATGGACGACGCCTTGATCGCGGTCTTCGACGCCAAGTACCACTACAACTTCTGGCGCCCGATCACCGCCATCAGAAACGGCGATAACGACCGCAACGACGCGACGGCGCGTGACGAGCTATGGCTGCCGCTGATCGAAACGCCGATGCACCCCGAGTACCCCTGCGCACACTGCATCATCGCGGCGGCGGTCGCAACGGTGATCAGCGCCGACGTCGGCCGCGGCCCGATGCCGCGGCTCGAGACGAAGAGCGACGTGGTCGATGCCGTGCGCAGCTGGGCGACACCCGAGGACCTGATCCGCGAGGTCTCGCTCGCGCGCATCTACGACGGCGTCCACTACCGGAACTCGACCGAGGTGGGCGCGCAGATGGGCCGGCGCATCGGCCACCTCGCAGCGGCAAAGTATCCCGCTCCGCCCTGAGAAGACCGCCTACTCTTCGACCGGCTCTTCTTCTTCCGCGTACTCGTCGCAGGCGCTCTCATCGAGCGGCCGGATCGCCTCGATCGCCGCCTTGTGCGCGTTGTAGAAGTCGACGTTCTTCTTCTGGAAACCGGGCGGCAGCGTGCCGCCGGGCTGGTCCAGCGCCCAGGCCGCCATGGCGGCCTGGAACAGGCCCATGGTGAACACGACGTACTCGCGCGTCGTTAGCCCGGCCGACTGGATCGCGGCCCTGGCCGCGGGATTGCCGTCGATGCGGGCCGCCAGCGCGTGGATGGAGCTGGCCTCTTCGCCCTCGTCCTCGCAGGACGCGACCTGGCTCGCGAGCGGGCGCAGCTTCTCGACTGCGCTCGCATACTTCGCCAGCGCGGCCTCGGTCAGCACGTAGCGGTTGATCTCCTGCGTGTCGCGATCCGCCTGGGCGAACGCGGACAGCGGCAGCAGGCAGGCGAGAACAAGTACCGGCAGCTTGAGCATGCCGGCAGTATACGCGCTTGCCGCAGCCCGCGATTTCGCTACCCTCCACTCATGTTCGTCGTCTTCATCCATGGCCCGGCCGCCAGCGGCAAGTACACCATCGGCAAGCTGCTGGCCGGGCGCACCGGGCTGCCGCTGTTCCACAATCACCTGACGGTGGACCTGGTGGCCGCGCTGTTTCCGTTCGGCAGCCCGGGTTTCGTGGCGCTGCGAGCGCGGCTCTGGCGCGCCACGTTCGAGCAAGCGGCGGATGCCGGGCGCTCGTTCATCTTCACATTCCATCCCGAGGCGACCGTGGACCCGGTGCTGATCCAGGAGCTCCAGGCCGCCGTCGAATCGGCGGGTGGAAAGGTGCTCTATGTCGAGCTCGCCTGCCCTCGCGACGTCGTGCTGCAGCGGCTCGGCCATGAGAGCCGCACGGCGTTCGGCAAGCTCACGGACCGCAGGCTGTACGAGCAGATCGAGCGCGATGGCGGATTCGGGTTCCCGCCGCTGCCCGAACCGCTGCTGCGCGTCGAGACGGACCAGGTGACGCCCGCCCAGGCGGCGGACGCCATTGCGGACGCACTCGTGGGCATCGAGTAGTTGACGCCGGCGGATGTCTCGTCTATATTCACCCATATGGGTGAATATAGGAACACCGGCCTGGACGCCGTACTCGGCGCCGTCGCAGACTCCACGCGCCGCGCGATCATCGCCAGGCTCGCGGCCTCCGACGCGCGCGTCACCGAGATCGCCGCCGGCTTCCCGATCTCGCTCAACTCCGTCTCCAAGCACATCCGCATGCTCGAACGCGCGGGCCTCGTCGAGCGCGAGGTGATCGGCCGCGACCACTACCTGTCGCTGAACGCGAAGCCCCTTGCCGAGGCCGCGGACTGGATCGACGAGTACCGCCGCTTCTGGACCGGGAAGCTGGCGGCACTCGAGGACTTCATCAAGCACAAGCACCAGACCACCGGAAAGAGGAAGAAACGATGAACGCTGCCCCCGCCCTCACCGTGCGCCGCGAGATCGCGGCTTCCGCCGAAGAGCTGTTCGACGCCTGGCTGGACCCGGCGAGCCTGGCCGTGTGGATGCGACCGGGCGACACGCAGCGCACCGACATCCAGGTCGACGCCCGCGTCGGCGGCGCGTTCGAGATCGTGATGCACACGCCCAAGGGCGCCGTGTCGCACACCGGCACCTATCGCGAGATCTCCCGCCCGCACCGGCTGGTGTTCACCTGGAACTCGCCGTACGCGGGACAGACGGACTCGCTGGTGACGGTCGAGTTCCATCCCCGGCGCGGCGCCACCGAGATCGTGCTCACCCACGAGGGACTGCCGAGCGCCGAGATGGTTGCCGCGCACCGCGGCGGCTGGAGCGACATCCTGGTCCTCATCGGCAAGGTGCACGAGAAGGAGCGCGCGGCTGGCGTGGCATGATGGGCGCATGATCGTGAGGGACGCCGAGCCGTCCGAGATTCAGCGTCTCGCTCAGCTCTGGTTCGACGCCTGGCGGGATGCGCACGCGGCACTGGTGCCCGCGGAGCTGCTGGCATTGCGCACGTTGCCGGGTTTCACCGAACGCCTCCGCAGGATGCTGCCGGAACTTCGCGTGACCGGGCCGGCGGGCGAACCGTGCGGATTCAGCCACGTCAGACACGACGAGCTGGACCAGCTGTTCGTCGCTGCAGCCGCGCGCGGCACAGGCGCTGCGGCGGCGCTGCTGCACGACGCGGAGGCGCGGCTGGCGGCGTCCGGCGTCGAAGTCGCCTGGCTCAGCTGCGCGATCGGCAACGTGCGCGCCGCCCGCTTCTACGAGAAGTGGGGCTGGCACCGCATCGGGACCATGATCGACCGGCTGGAGACATCCGCCGGCCCATTTGCACTGGAAGTCTGGTGCTACGAGAAGCAGCTCGCCCCCACCGAACCGGCCTGAGGCCCCCGAAACCGGCATTTCCCGGCCGGAGCCGCTATCCTTGCCTCCTGGACGACCGGCCGGCCGCGGCCGCAAGAACAATGGAGGCCCCATGGCGACCAAACTCGAGAAGCCCCTGAAGCGCGAGCTGGCGATCGGCGACCAGCCTTACATGATCACGATCTCGCCCGAGGGGCTGAAGATCGTGCCGAAAGGCAAGCGCAACGGACTCGAGCTGACGTGGAAAGCCATCCTCGCCGGCCAGGGCGGCGGCGCTCCCGGCGGAGGCCTCGGCGCCTAGTCCCCGCCCTCGCCCACCCGAACGCGCATGACCCGCGAGCGGTCCCGCATCGTTCGCACCGCGTGGCTGCTCGCGGCAATCGTCGCGGTGGGCATGATCGCCTGGCTCGCGACCAGCTACCGCGCGGACATCGTTCCCGCGCGCGAGCGCATCGCGACCGGCAGCCAGGTCGCCGACACCCGCTGCGGCCCCATCGAGTACGCCACGCAAGGCGAAGGCCCGCCGCTCCTCGTCGTGCACGGCGCGGGCGGCGGCTTCGACCAGGGCCTGGACGGCGCCGGGGATGTCGCCAGGCTCGGGTATCGCGTCATCGCCGTGTCCCGTTTCGGCTACCTGCGCACGCCGCTGCCGGGTGACGCCTCCGCCGAAGCGCAGGCCGACGCGCATGCCTGCCTGCTCGATGCGCTCGGCATTCCGCGCGCGGCGATCCTCGGCATGTCCGCCGGCGCGCCTTCCACGATGCAGTTCGCGCTGCGGCATCCCGATCGCACCGCCGCGATGATCCTGCTGGTGCCCGCCACCTACGTCCCGCGCGAGGGCGGCGAAGCCTCGGTCAGGACGCCGCACTGGACGCAGTTCCTGTTCGATACTGCGCTGCGCTCCGATTTCGTGTTCTGGAAGCTGCTGCGCTTCGCGCCCGACCTCGCCGCGAAGGCGATCCTCGGGACTCCCCCGGAGATCGTCGCGGCTGCGAGTCCGGAAGAGCGGGCCCGCTTCGAATTGCTGAAGCGGGGCATCCTGCCGGTCGCGCCGCGGCGGCTGGGGCTCGTGAACGACGCGGCGGTGGTCTCGGGCTTGCGGCGCTTCGACCTCGAGAAGATCGCGGCGCCGGCCCTGCTGTTCAGCGCGGAGGACGACGGCTACGGAACGTACGACGGTGCAAAGTACACCGCCGGGCAGCTCCCGAATGCGCGCTTCGTCGGCTTCCCCGCCGGCGGGCATATGCTGGTCGGGCACACCGCTGCGATCCAGGCCGAAATCGATTCCTTCCTGCGCTCAAACGGATGGTCCGGCATGCACACGCATCACGCGATCGATTACATCGAGTTCCTGGTCCGCGACATCGAGGCGAGCAAGCGCTTCTATGCCGCCGCCTTCGGCTGGACGTTCACGGACTACGGCCCGGACTACGCCGGGATCCACGGCCGCGACCGCGAACAGGGCGGCTTGCGCCGCGCGGATTCGGTACCGAAGGGCGGCCCGCTGGTCGTGCTGTACTCGACGGACCTCGAGGCGACGCATGCCGCGGTGCAGGCCGCGGGCGGGAAGATCGTCCAGGAGATCTTCGCCTTCCCGGGCGGGCGGCGGTTCCATTTCGAGGATCCTTCCGGCAACGTACTCGCGGTCTGGTCGGAACGCTGACGCGCCGCTGCCGTTACCAGGGAATCTCGCTGCCGTCGTAGTCATAGAACTTGCCGGAGTCCCCCGGCCCGAGCTTCGCGATCAGCTTGCGCAGTTCGCCGATGCTCTGCGCGGGCGAGAGCTTGCCGGACGATCCGCCCATGTCGGTGCGCACC
>DATBMQ010000222.1:0-5408 GCA_036554765.1 Steroidobacteraceae bacterium
GCAGTCCGGCAGGAACACCGCGAAGCGGTCGCCCGCGATGCGCGCCGCCAGCGCGCCCGGCCGCGGCTTCTTGCGCAGCACCTCCGCAACCTTGCCGATCACCTCGTCGCCGATGTGCATGCCGTAGTTGTCGTTGGTGACGTGCAGGCGGTCCACGTCCAGGTACAGCACGCAGTCCGGCCTCTGCTCGCGGCGCGTCGCGAGCAGCGCCCGCACCTGCGTCTCGAAGGCCGAGCGCGTCAGCAGTGAGGTCAGCGCGTCGAAGTTGGCCTGCAGCGTCGAGGTGGTCTTGCGCGACAGCAGCTCGACCAGGCGCTCGGTGCGCGGGTCGAAGTTGGCGGCGTTCTCCTCGCGGAACATCACCAGGAACCCGGCCACGCGCCCGGACGAATGCCGCACGGGCGTGCACAGGATCTTGTACGGAGGCAGCTCGATCGGGCGCACCTTGATCTTGTTGATGACGAGGTTGCGCCGCTGCAGCTGCGCCCAGTTGAGCAGGTGCCGGTGGATCTTGCTCAGGATCTCGACCGGCGGCTTCTGCCCGAGCGGCGCCTTGCAGATCGCGATGTTGCGCTCCGGCACGACCAGCGCGCCCAGCAGGCAGCCGAGGTGGTCCACGCAGGTCTGCACCAGCGTGCCCAGTTCGTCGCCATGCTGCGGGTTCTGCGGGTCGTCGGGCGCGATGCGCAGCAGGAGCTCGAGGTCTTCGTCACGCGAGCGCAGGTCGCGCGCCAGGTCGCCGACGCTGGCGCGCGCTTCCAGCTCGCGCTGCAGGCACTCGAGCGCCGGTTGCACCAGGGACTGCACGAAGGAATAGGGCCGGTTCTCGCCGTCGCGCGTCAGCAGCGCCGCGATCGCGATGATCTCGCCCTCGCTGTTGCGCAGGCGGAAGACGTAGGCGGGCGCGCCCTCGTGGTCGTGGCTGAAGCCGTCGATGCGCGCCGTGGTGGCCGGCGGCGCCTTCGCGAGCGCGGCCTGCACCAGCGGCAGGGGATCCGGCCCGTCGTAGCCGGGCGCGACCCAGAGCGCGGCGCCGCTCGCGTCATAGAACCCGATGCCGAGCGCGCGCGGCATCAGCATCCGCAGCAGGTGGCCGTACGGGTCGAGATTCGGCTTGGCGCTGGACAGGTGCAGCGGCAGGTCGATGTTGGCGGGCGTGGCCACGGTGCGGAGCAACCCCTTGCCGGCGGACTGCCGGCCTCATAGCGCAGGTTCGCCGATCGGGACCGGGCCGTCTTTGACGTAATCCGCAGTTTCCCCGGTCCCGGAAGCGGCGTTTGCCGCCTGAAATCAGCGTGCTAGGGGTTCGGGCGACGGAACCAGGGCACCGGGTCCACCGGCTGGGCGCCGCGGCGGATCTCGAGGTAGAGGCCGGGCTGGCTGCGGCCCCCGCTGTCACCCACGGTCGCGACCACTTCCCCGCCCTCGACGCGGTCGCCTGCCGACTTGAACAGCTGCTCGTTGTGGGCGTAGAGGCTCATGTAGCCGCCGTGATCGATGATCAGCAGCAGTCCCATCCCTGGCAGCCAGTCCGCGTAGGCGATGCGCCCGTCGTAGAGCGCGCGCACTTCGCTGCCGCGGCCCGCCTCGATCATCACGCCGTTCCACTTGAGCCCGCCGCCGCGCGGCTGGCCGAAGCGCGCGGTGATCCTGCCGGGCACCGGCCACGAGAGCCGCCCGCGGACCTTCTCGAATGCCTGGCCCGCGGCGGGCGGCAGGTCGCGCAGCGCCTTGCGCAGGTCCGCGAGCAGTTTCTCGAGCGCCGCCGCCTCGCGCCTGAGCTTCGCGATCGAGTCGCTCTGGTTCCTGATCTGCGCGTTCACGGCCCGCAGGGCGCGCGTGCGTTCCGTGCGCGCGGCATCCACGGCGGAGAGCTCGCGCCGGCTGTCCGCCTCCAGCGAGGCGAGCCGTTCGCGCTCCGCATTCTCCGCGGCCAGCGATTCCTCGAGCTGCGCGACCAGCGACTGGATTTCCTGGATCTTCGCGGCGCGGGCGCGCCCGAGGTAGGAGTAATAGACCATCATGCGGCCGAACGCCGCCGGATCCTCCTGCGAGAGCAGCAGCTTGAGCTGCTCCTCGCGCCCGCCCATGTAGGCGGCGCGCAGTTGCGAGGCCAGCGCCGAGCGCTGCTCGGTCAGCGTGCGCTCGTGGCGTTCGCGCTCGGTCGTGAGCGCCTCGAGGCGCGCGTCGCTGTCGGCGAGCCGCCGGCGCACCTCCCGCAGCCGCGCGCGCGCGCCGCGCACGTTCTCCTCCGCGTCGCGCAGCTGGCCCGTCAGCGCGTCGCGCCGGTCGGTGTCGCGGCGCACCGCGCGCTGCAGCTCCTCGATCCGTTCCCGGACCTGGCGCAGCTCCTTTTCCGGATCCCGGTCCGCCGCCGGCGGGCTCGCCGACAGCAGCGCGGCGAGTGCGCCCGCGGCCAGGGCGAGCAGGGGGCGGTGACTGGCAACACCTTGTTTTATATGCAAATATTCCTCTGCATGCTCGGCGGCCAGTGGCCCGGGACCGCGCTGATATAATGCGCGGCCATTTTTCAGGCCCCCTCGCGCGACCCACGGCGACCCTGCCCCATGGACCGACTGCTCGATTATTTCACCAATCATCCGCTGCTGGCGGGCGCCGCGGTCGTCATGATCGCCCTGGTGCTGGGCTACGAGTTGCGCCGGCGCGGCGACGGCGCGCGGGCGGTCGCGCCGAATGCGGCGATCCGGCTGATGAACGGCGGCGCCCTGCTCGTGGACCTGCGCTCGCCCAACCAGTTCAAGGACGGCCACATCGCCGGCGCGCGCAACGTGCCGGGCGACCAGCTGGCTGCCGGCGCGGGGGCCCTCGAGAAGCTCGCGGGCAGGACGCTGATCCTCTATTGCGACAACGGCACGACCACGGGCGCGGCGCTGCGCACGCTCGCGGGCGCCGGCGTCAAGGACGTGTTCAGCCTGCGCGGCGGGCTCGCGGCCTGGCGGCAGGAGAACCTGCCGGTGGTGAAGGGCTGAGCGATGGCCGCGGCGCCGGTGACCGTCTACACGGCCGGATTCTGCGGCTACTGCATCCGGGTGACTTCCCTGCTCGCGCGGCGCGGCATTGCCTTTACCGAGGTGAGCGTCGAGGATCACCCGGGTTTGCGGGAGGAGTTGCTCGCGAAGAGCGGTCGGCGCACGCTGCCGCAAGTCTATGTCGGCGGCCGCTTCGTCGGCGGCGCCGACGAAATCGCGGCCATGGACCGGGGCAGCGGACTACCAGGATTTCTGCAAAGTGAGGATTAACGATGGCTGATGAAAACACCACCCCGGCCGGCGCGGGCGACGCGGCGGGCAACGGACAGGGTCCTGCGGTAGCGCTGCAGACTGTCTACATCAAGGACCTCTCGTTCGAGTCGCCGAAGGGGCCGTTCCTGCCGGCGCAGCCGCAGGACCCGAAGATGTCCATGAACCTGAGCACGATGTCGAGCCAGGTCGGGCAGGACGCGCACGAGGTCGTGCTGTCCGTGACGCTCGAGGCGAAGAGCGGCGATGCCGCCGTTTACCTCGCCGAGGTCAAGCAGGCGGGCGTATTCGTGGTCCGCGGCTTCCCGCCGGAGGAGACCAAGCGCATCCTCGGCTCGTTCGCGCCGAACCTGCTGTTCCCGTACATCCGCCAGACCGTGTCCGACGTCGTCATCAAGGGCGGCTTCCCGCCGTTCCTGCTGCCGCACGTCAACTTCGACGCGCTGTTCGAGCGCTCGATGCAGGAGCAGGCCGCGCGCCAGGCCAAGCAGGCGCCCGCCGCCGGCCCCGCGAACTGAGCGGGCCCTTGCGGCCGATCGTCGTCCTCGGCGCCGGCTCCTGGGGCACGGCGCTCGCGATCCAGTTCGCGCGCGGCGGCGGACCCACCGTGCTGTGGGGCCGCGCGGAGGACGAGCCGGAGCTGCTGGCGCGCACGCGGCGCAACGAGCGCTATCTCCCGGGCGCGGCATTTCCGCCGTCGCTCGCGATCGAGCCGGATCTCGCCAGGGCGATCGCGAGCGGCGAGGACGTGGTGCTCGCCGTGCCCTCGGGCGTGCTGCGGGTCATGCTGCAGCAGATCAGGCCGATGATCGGCCCGCGCGCGCGCATCGCCTGGGCGAGCAAGGGCTTCGAGCTGGCGACCGGCAAGCTCCCGCACCAGGTGGCGCAGGAAGTGCTGGGGCCCGCGGTGCCGATCGCGGTGCTTTCCGGGCCGACCTTCGCGCGCGAGGTGGGCGAGGGCCTGCCGACCGCGATTGCGGTCGCCTCCACCGACGATGCGTTCGCGCTCGCGCTGGCGCAGCGCATTTCCTCCGGCGCGTTCCGCGCCTACACGCAGACCGACATCGTCGGCGTCGAGATCGGTGGCGCGGTCAAGAATGTCATCGCGATCGCGACCGGCGTTTCCGACGGCCTCGGTTACGGCTCGAACAGCCGCGTGTTCCTGATCACCCGCGGGCTCGCAGAGCTGATGCGCCTCGGCGTCGCGCTGGGCGCGAAACGCGAAACGCTCATGGGCCTCGCCGGGCTCGGCGACCTGGTCCTCACCTGTACCGACGACCAGTCGCGCAACCGCCGCTTCGGGCGCGCGCTCGCGGCAGGCAAGCCGATGGAAGCGGCGATTGCGGAGATCGGGCAGGTGGTCGAGGGCTATCACGCCGCCAAGGCCGTGCACGCCGTCGCGAAGAAGCACGGCGTCGAGATGCCGATCTGCGAGCATGTGTACCGGGTGCTGCACGAAGGCGCCCCCATCCGCGAAGTCATCGAATCCCTGCTCCAGCGCGGCGTCACCCCGGAAAACTAGAAAAGGTGCCTGCCTCCTTTTCTGGTGCTGCCAGAAAAGGAGGCAGGCACCTTTTCTAGTGTCCACCCGCGAAGTGGAGTTGGCGCCAGGCCTCGTAGATCACCACGGCTGCGGCATTGGAGAGGTTGAGGCTGCGATTGCCCGGGACCATGGGCAGGCGGATCAGCCGGTCGACGGGCCAGGCCGCCATGAGCTCGCGCGGCAGTCCGAAGCTTTCGCGGCCGAAAAGGAAGGCGTCGCCCGCGCGGTAGCTGGCGTCGCTGTGGCACCGGCCACCCGACGTCTCGACGGCGAACACCCGCGCATCCCCCAGTTCCTGCAGGCAGCCCGGCAAGGCCCCATGCTCGCGCACGCGCGAGAGATCGCGGTAATCGAGGCCCGCGCGGCGCAGGCCCGCGTCGTCGGTCGCAAACCCGAGCGGATGAACCAGGTGCAGCGTCGCGCCCGTATTGGCGCAGAGCCGGATGATGTTGCCGGCGTTCTGCGGGATCTCGGGTTCGAGCAGGATCAGGTGAAACATCATGGTTCGCCGCCGCGCGGTAATTGGGAAACGTCCCCACTTATAATGATGCCGTGACCGAGCCAGCCCGGGGACCGGATCCTTCCCTCGCCGTCCAATTCTGCGG
>DATBMQ010000265.1:0-22103 GCA_036554765.1 Steroidobacteraceae bacterium
CGCCGGCGTCTCGTACCAGCGCATCGACGACGCCGGCCTCTGGATCCGGCACGGCGACAAGGCCGAGCTGCTCGAGGTGGATCACGTGGTGATCTGCGCCGGCCAGGAGCCGCAACGAGAGTTGCAGGCCGGCCTCGGGCAGGCCGGCCTGCGCGCGCACCTGATCGGCGGCTCCAAGCTCGCGACCGAACTCGATGCGCGGCGCGCCATCGACGAAGGCTCGCGCCTGGCGGCGGCGCTGTGAGCACGGCGGCGACCGGGTTTGCGCAGCTGACCCTGCTGGACCCGGCGACGGGCGCGGAGGCCTGGCGCGTCCGTCCGAGCGAGCGGGCACGGCGCCTCGCCGTGCGCGTGTTGCCCGGCGGACTGGTGGAGGTCGTCGTGCCCCAGGGCACGCGGCCGCGCACCGTGCAGCAGTTTGTCGCGCGTCACCGCCGCTGGATCGAGCACAAGGTCGAGCAGTACCGTCCGCTCGACGCGCAGCCTGCGGACCGGCTGCCGGACCGCATCCGCTTCGCGGCCAGCGGCCATGCCTTCAGGCTGCGGTACGCGGCGGGCGAGGGCGGCCTGCGGCTGCAACCGGCAGCGGAGGAACTGGTCGTCCACGGCGACGTCGGCCGCGTGGCACTCGTGCGCCATGCGCTGCAGCGCTTCACCATGCACATGGCGCGCGCAGTGCTGGCGCCGCGGCTGCAGCAGCTGTCCGCGGACACCGGACTGGCGTACCTGCAGCTGCAGATCCGCCGGCAGCGCACGCGCTGGGGCAGCTGCTCCAGGAACGGCACGATCAGCCTGAATGCCTGCCTGCTGTTCCAGGCGCCGGAAGTGGTCGACTACCTGCTGATCCACGAACTGGCGCACACGCGCCACATGAACCATTCGCGGCGTTTCTGGGCGCTGGTCGCGCGCCACGAGCCGCGCTGGCGCGAACTGGACGCCGCGCTGATGCTGGGCTGGCGCGAGGTGCCGGCCTGGGTCCTGCGCTGAGCGCGGCCTTGCCGCATCGCCAGCCGGGCGGCAGGCGCTTCGCACCTTACCTGGTGCTGGCGATCGCGCTGCTCGCGGTCTCGCACGGCGCCATCTTCGCGCGGCTCGCCGACGCCGCGCCGCTCGCGATCGCCGCCTGGCGGCTGGGCATCGCCTGCCTGGTCGTGCTGCCCGTCGCCGCCGCGGCCCGGTCTGCGGCATTGCCCCGCCGCGCCATGGCGCTGGCGGCGGGCGCGGGCGCATTGCTCGCGCTGCATTTCGCGACCTGGATCGCCTCGCTCGACTACACGACGATCGCGCGCAGCGTGCTGCTCGTCAGCACGGCGCCGGTCTGGGTCGCGCTGATCGAGGCTGCGCTCGGCAGGGGCATCCCCGCGCGCGCCATGCTCGCGGCACTCGCCGCGGCGATCACGGGAGCGGTCATCGTCGGCTCGGAGGGACTCGGCGGGGAGGCCTCCACCGGCGACCTGCTGGCGATCGCGGGAGCGATCGCCATGGCCGGTTACCTGCTGCTGTCGCGCGAGGCGCAGTCCGCACTGCCGTTTCGCGCCTATCTCGGCATCGCCTATGGCACGGCGGCGGCGCTGCTGTGGATCGCCATGCTCGCCACGGAAACCCGGGCGCTGGGTTATGCGCCCGGCACCTGGTGGGCGCTCGCGGGCATGGCGTTCGTTTCGCAACTCGTCGGTCATGGCGGCTATAACTGGGCGCTCAGGCACCTCGCGCCGCTGTTCGTCGCGATCGTGCTGATCGGGGAGCCGGTGCTGGCGTCGCTACTGGGCTGGTGGCTGCTCGGCGAGCAGCCGGGATGGCGCACCGCGGCGGGCGGGATCCTGATCCTGGCCGGCATCGCCCTGGCGGCGCGGGCCGGGCGGCGCGCCTGACCGGCGCGCGGCGACCGCGCCGCGGCGCCAGTGACGGTGCAGCCGCCATCCGAGCAGCAGGGCCGCGATCGCCGCATACACCAGCGGCTCGCGCACGTCCGCCTTGACCTGCCACCAGAAGTGCACACAGCCGAGCACGACGGCGGGATAAACCAGCCGGTGCAGCTTCTGCCAGCGGCGGCCCATGCGGCGCATGGCGCGGTTGGTCGAAGTCCAGGCCAGCGGCACCAGCAGCAGCAGCGCCGTGAAGCCCACCGTCACGTAGGGGCGCTTGGCGACGTCCACCAGCAGCTGGCGCCAGTCAAAGGCCTGGTCCACGAACAGGTACCAGAGGAAGTGCAGCGCGATGTAGGCGAAGGCGTACAGCCCCAGCATGCGCCGGAACGCCTGCAGGCGCGGCCAGCCCAGGAGCTCGCGCAGCGGCGTCACGGCCAGCGTCAGCAGCAGGAAGCGCAGTCCCCAGATGCCGAGGGTGTCCTGCACTTTCTCGACCGGGTTGGCGCCCAGGTCCGCACCGGGCCATTGCAGGACACCGGCGGCGAGCCAGGCGAGCGGCAGCAGGCCGAGCCCGAAGACGAGCGGCCTGGCGATGCGCCGCGTGAAAATGTCGGCGTTCATCGGTCCTCAGAAATGGCGCGCGAGGTCCATGCCGCGGTAGAGGCCGGCGACCTCGGCGGCGTAGCCGTTGAACGGCTGCGTCGGCTGGCGCGAGAAGATCGAGCCGGCGCCGATGCGCCGCTCGCTCTTCTGGCTCCAGCGCGGATGGTCCACGGCCGGGTTCACGTTGGCGTAGAAGCCGTACTCGCGCGGCGCCGAGAGCGCCCAGGAGGTCTGCGGCATCCGTTCCGTGAAGCGGATCCTCACGATGGACTTGACGCTCTTGAAGCCGTACTTCCACGGCACGACCAGGCGCAGCGGGGCACCGTTCTGGTTCGGCAGCACGCGCCCGTACAGGCCGACGGCCAGGATCGCGAGCGGGTGCATGGCCTCGTCCATGCGCAAGCCCTCGACATAGGGCCAGTCGAGCACGTCATAGCGCTGGCCCGGCATCTGCTTCGGATCGAGCAGCGTGGTGAATTCCACGAACTTCGCGCGCGAGGTGGGCCGGAAGCGCTTGACGAGGTCGCCCAGCGGCAATCCGACCCAGGGGACGACCATGGACCAGGCCTCCACGCAACGCAGGCGGTAGATGCGCTCCTCCAGCGGATGCGGCTTCAGCAGGTCGTCGAGGTCCAGACGGCCGGGCTTCTCGCATTCGCCGTCCACGGTCACCGACCAGGGCCGCGGCCGCAGCGTGTGGGCGTTCTCCGCCGGGTCCTCCTTGCCGGTGCCGAACTCGTAGAAGTTGTTGTAGCCGGTGACCTCGGTGTAGGAATTCGACTTCTCCGTGGTCGAGTAGCGGGCGTTCTTCCGGAACTCGAGCCGCGGCACCAGCGTCACGTTCATGACCTGCGCCAGCGCCTGCGGCGACGCGGCCGCGATGCCGGCGCCTGCCAGGCCGGCGAGGAAGCTGCGCCGCGCCAGGTACACGTGCTCGGGCGTGATCTCGGATGGCCGGATGCGCGAGTTTCCGCTCATGCCTATCGGACCGGGTTTCACGCCGTTTTGTTTCACCAGCCCGCGGCCGGAATGCTCCGGGCTGCCGCCCGTCGGCGCGCACGCCGGTTGCCGTTGACCAGCAGCGGCTCCTCGGCCACCGCGAGGTGCGCAAGGTCGGACGTCGAATTCGCATAGGCGGCGATGCGGCAGCCCGGGTGGCCCGCGCGAAGCTCCTCGATGCAGCGGCGCTTCTCCTCGCCGCGGCGGTTCGCCGTCGTGAGCGCGCCATCCAGCCGGTCGTCGCGCCACGCGACGCCGGTGCAGATCGACTCGTCGAAACCGAGGCGCTGCGCGATGCGCGGCACATAGAGGTCCACGCTCGCCGACAGCAGCACCAGCCGGTCGCCCGCGGCGCGGTGGCGTGCGATCGCCGCGAGCGCGCCCGGGCGCAGTTCGGCGTCGCCGAGCGCGGCCGCGAACTCGGCCGACCAGGACTCGACCTCGGTCCGGGCCGCGCCGGCCAGGTAGCCCTTCAACAGGTCCGACTTCAGCCGTCCGCGGTCGCGTCCGGTGCACAGGAACCTGAGTACGGCGCTCACGGCGGGCCACCATGCGCGGCGCTCCGGATGTCGGCGCAGCCAGCCGCGCAGGTAGGGCACGAAGGTGTCGCGGCGCGTGACCGTCCCATCGAGGTCGAAGACCGCCAGTCTTCGCACGCGGGCGGCGACCGCTTCGGGAGGCATGCGCCCTCAGCCCACGCGCCGCTCGCGCCCGGCCCGGTACGGCTTGCGCAACGGCCGCCGCCTCAGGCCGCCAGCTGGCGCAGCACGAAGTGCAGGATCCCGCCGTGGTCCATGTATTCCCACTCCTTGGGCGTGTCGACGCGGACGTTGACCTTGAAGTTCATGGACTTCCCGTCCGCACGGCGCGCGCGCACGGTCGCCTCGCGGCTGCCGGCCGAGAGGCCGTCGATGTCGAAGGTCTCGGTGCCGTCGAGCCCGATTTTCGCCGCGTCGTCACCGTCCCTGAAGGTGAGCGGGAAGACACCCATGCCGACCAGGTTGGCGCGGTGAATGCGCTCGAAGCTCTCGGCGATCACGGCCTTCACGCCCAGCAGGTTGGTGCCTTTCGCCGCCCAGTCGCGCGAGGAGCCGGTGCCGTATTCCTTGCCTGCGATCACGACCAGCGGCACGCCGGCCGCCTGGTACTTCATCGCCGCGTCGTAGATCGGCAGTTGCTCGCCGCCCGGCTGCAGCCTGGTCACGCCGCCCTCGACCCCCGGCACCATCAGGTTCTTGATGCGCGTGTTGGCGAAGGTGCCGCGCATCATCACTTCGTGGTTGCCGCGGCGCGAGCCGTAGCTGTTGAAGTCCGCAGGCTGCACGCCGTTCCGCTGCAGGTAGAGACCGGCGGGCGAGTCCTTGCGGATCGCCCCCGCGGGCGAGATGTGGTCGGTCGTGATCGAGTCGCCGAACAGTGCGAGACAGCGCGCCCCGCGCACCGCCGGCAGGCCGGGTGGCTTGCGGCTGATCCCGGTGAAATAGGGCGGGTTCTGGATGTAGGTGCTCGCCGCGTCCCAGCGGTAGGTCTTCGAAGCCGGCACCGCGATGCCCCGCCAGCGCTCGTCGCCCTGGAACACGTCGGCGTAGGACTTCGAGAACATCCGGGAGTCGACCGACCCCGTGATGGTCGCCTGTATCTCGCGGCTCCCCGGCCAGATGTCGCGCAGGTACACGGGCTTGCCGTCCGTGGCCGTGCCGAGGGCGTCGCGCGTCAGGTCGATGTCCACCGTGCCCGCGAGCGCGTAGGCGACCACCAGCGGCGGCGAGGCCAGGAAGTTCATGCGCACTTCCTGGTGCACGCGGCCCTCGAAGTTGCGGTTGCCCGACAGCACCGAGGCGACCGACAGCTTGTGGGCATTGATCGCCTGCGAAATCGGCGCATTCAGCGGTCCCGAGTTGCCGATGCAGGTGGTGCAGCCGTAACCCACGACGTTGAAGCCGAGCGCCTCGAGGTCGTCCAGCAGGTTCGAGCGCGTCAGGTACTCCGTGACGACCTTGGAGCCCGGCGCGAGCGAGGTCTTGACCCAGGGCGGCACCTTGAGTCCGCGCGCGCGGGCATTCCGGGCCAGCAGTCCCGCGCCCAGCATGACGGCGGGGTTCGAGGTATTGGTGCAGGAGGTGATGGCGGCAATCACGACCGCGCCGTCCTTCAGCTCGAATGGCGTGCCGTCCGCGACCGCGGCCGGCCCCTGCGACTTCCACTTGTCCTGGTCGCGCGCGAAGGCGTCGCGATAGGCCTGCTGCATGTCCGGCAGGCGCACCCGGTCCTGCGGCCGCTTCGGGCCCGCGAGCGACGGCTGCACGGTCCCGAGATCCAGCCGCAGCACGTCGGTGTACTCGGGATCCGGCGCGCCGTCCTCGCGCCACATGCCCTGGGCCCTGGCGTAGGCACGCACCAGCGCGACCTGCGCGTCGTCGCGCCCGGTCAGGCGCAGGTACGTCAGCGTCTCCTCGTCCACCGGGAACAGGCCGCAGGTCGCGCCATATTCCGGCGCCATGTTGGCGATGGTCGCGCGGTCCGCGAGCGGCAGCTGCGCCAGCCCGTCGCCGAAGAACTCGACGAACTTCTCGACCACGCCGCGCTTGCGCAGCAGCTCGGTGACCGTCAGCACCAGGTCGGTCGCGGTTGCGCCTTCCTGCAGCCGGCCGGTCAGTTTCACGCCGATGACCTCGGGGATCAGCATGGTCGAAGGCTGGCCGAGCATGGCGGCCTCCGCCTCGATGCCGCCGACGCCCCAGCCGAGCACGCCGACGCCGTTGATCATGGTCGTGTGCGAGTCGGTGCCCACCACGGTGTCGGGATACGCGAGGCCCTGGCCGTCGGCGAACACGACGCGCGCGAGGTACTCGAGGTTCACCTGGTGCACGATGCCGGTGTCGGGCGGCACCACCGAGAAATTGTCGAACGCCTGCTGGCCCCAGCGCAGGAACGTGTAGCGTTCCTTGTTGCGCTGGAACTCGAGCAGCGCGTTCAGGCCGAGCGCGTCGGCAGTGCCGTAATGATCCACCATCACCGAGTGGTCGATCACGAGCTCGGCCGGGATCAGCGGGTTGATGCGGCCCGGGTCACCGCCGAGCGCGGCCATGGCGTCGCGCATCGCGGCCAGGTCCACGACCGCGGGCACGCCGGTGAAGTCCTGCATGATCACGCGCGCCGGCGTGAAGGCGATCTCGCGCGCCGGCAGCTTGCGCGGGTCCGCCGACGCGAGCGCCACGATGTCCTCGCGCGTGACCGTGCGGCCGTCCTCGTGACGCAGCAGGTTCTCGAGCAGGATCTTGTACGAGTAGGGCAGGCGCCCGACCCGGTATGCCGACAGCGCGTCTAGGGCGCAGTAGTCGAAGCTGCGATCGCCGACGGCGAGCCTGCGGCGTGCCTTGAAGCTGTCCTGCATGGATCCTCCGCGCGAAGAAGCGACATTATAGCCGCGCCGCCCAGGCACTCTTCGCCGTCGTAGAACACCGCGTACTGGCCGGGCGCGGCGCCACGCAGCGGCTGGCCGAAGCGGACCGTCACGCCGCCATCGGCGGCCTCGACGCGGCAGGCCACGTCCGGCTGGCGGTAACGCACCTGCGCCGTGCATTCGAGCGGCAGGCCGGGCGCCGTCCCGGCGATCCAGTGCGGCGGGCCCGCCAGCAGGCCCGTGCAGTACAGCGCCGGATGATCCGCGCCCTGCACCACGATCAGCGCGTTGCGCGTCACGTCCTTGCCGGCGACGAACCAGGGCGACTCACCGCGCCCGCGCAGCCCGCCGATACCGAGACCGCTGCGCTGGCCCAGCGTGTAGCGCGCGAGGCCGCCATGCCGGCCCAGCATCTCGCCGTCCGGGGTCTCGATCGGCCCGGCATGGCCCGGCAGGAAACGACTGACGAAGTCGCCGAAGGGACGCTCGCCGATGAAACAGATGCCGGTCGAGTCGCGCTTGTCCGCCACCGGCAGGCCGCGCTCGCGCGCCAGCGCGCGCACCTCGGCCTTGTGCAGCGCGCCGACCGGGAAGGCGGAGGCCGCGAGCTGCGCCCGCGTCAGCTCGTGCAGGAAATAGCTCTGGTCCTTGGACCGGTCCGCGCCGCGCAGCAGCGACGGGCCGGGACCGATGCGGGCGTAGTGGCCGGTCGCGAAGATGTCGGCGCCCAGGCGGCGTGCATAGTCGAGGCCCGCGCCGAACTTGATCTCCCGGTTGCAGAGCACGTCCGGGTTCGGCGTGCGCCCGGCCGCGAGCTCCGCGAGGAAATGCGAGAACACGCGCTCGCGATACTCGGCGGCAAAGCTCGCCTTGTGCAGCGCGATGCCGAGTTCGCGGGCGACGGCCCGCGCGTCCTGCCAGTCGGCTGCGGACGTGCAATAGCCGTCCTCGTCCTCCTCCCAGTTCGACATGAACAGCGCCTCGACCTCGTGCCCGGCCTGCTGCATCCGCAGGGCCGCGACCGCGGAGTCCACGCCGCCCGACAGCGCGACGATCACGCGCGCCATCTCAGCGTCCCGCCCGCGCCGGCATGTCCTGCAGCGGCACGTGATTCAGCAACGCGAGGGGATAACGGACCCCGCGCAGGTAGTCGTCGATGCAGCGCAGCACGAGCGGGCTGCGCAGCTCCGCCGCGCGCGCGCCGAGCTCGTCGCGGTCGAGCCACAGGGTGCGCAGGATCGCGCGATCGAGCGCGCGCGTCTCATCGCGCTCGCCGGTGCGGCCGGCGAACGCCACGCGCAGCACGTGGCGCGCGCCCGGGCCGCGCCACAGGTAGATGCCGGTCACGGCGTCCGGCTCGAAGCCGCGGCCGGTCTCCTCCAGGGTCTCGCGGACCACGGCTTCGATGAGCGATTCGCCGTCCTCGAGGTGCCCGGCCGGCTGGTTCAGCACCACGCGCCGGGCGGCGCGCTCCTGGACGAGCAGGAAGCGACGGTCGCGCTCGGCAATGGCCGCCACGGTGAGATCGAGTTTGAGCGTCATCGCGCGGGATTATAGCGGCGGACGCCGCTCCCGCCCGGTCAGAGATGCTGCTGGCGCGTCTCCGCTTCCGGTTCGCTGGCGATCCAGATCTCGTCGAAATAGTTGAGATAGCGCCGCGCGACGACCGGGTCGTTCATCTCGACGATGCCCTCCCAGCGCGAGGCCTGCAGCCGGTAGACGAGGGCGCGGTCGTCGGCGATCAGGAACGCCGACTGGTTGTCGCGCCGATCGGCCTTCACGCGCCGGATCTCGATGTGGCTGGTGATGCGCCGCGCCAGGTGCACGAACTTGCTGCCCTCGTAGACGACGCGCGAAGGATCGGCGAGCAGCACGCGCACCTTGGCGTAGCTTTTCGCCAGCACCAGCTTCTTGACGGTCTCCAGGAACTGCGGCTGGTCGTACACGGCGGGTTCCAGGTCCTGCGTGTACATCGTGAGCAGGCGCCGCGCCGCGAATGCCACCTGCTGGGTGGCGGCGCGGGCCTCGTCGAGGGTCGCGATGATCGAGCGCGTTCCGGTCACGCTCTGCCGCTGGGTCTGCACCGCTGCTCACTCCAGGGCGTGCTTCATCCTCACGTGAGGGATGCCCGCCTCGTCGAACACCTCGCCCTCGCTCGTGAAGCCGAACTTCTCGTAGAAGGGCACGGCCTGCAGTTGCGCGTGCAGGTATGGTTCGCGGAGCCCCCGGCGGTGCGCCTCCTGGAGCAACAGGCGCAGGATCGTTGCGCCGATGCCACGGCCGCGCATTCCGGCAACAACCGCGATGCGCCCGATCTTACCGGCCGGATTAAGTCGCCCGGTGCCGACTGGTTCACGGTTCAGGGTGGCCAGGGCGTGGACGCTGACGGGGTCGTCGTCGTCCCATTCCTCGGATTCCGCGACCTGCTGCTCATCGATGAAGACCGCGCGCCGGATTTCCTGCAGCGCGGGGCGATCCGTGCCCCAGCGGGTGAGCACGCATTCTATATGGCCGTCCACCGGACCCCGCCGCGCTCAGAGCGTGCGCGCCAGCGCCTCGGCCAGGCCCGTGTAGGAGGCCGGCGTCAGCGCCTCCAGCCGCCGGCGCGCATCCTCCGGCAAGCCGAGCCCGGCGACGAACGCCCTGAGCGCCGCCGCATCCACCGCGCGGCCGCGCGAGAACTCCTTGAGCTGTTCGTAGGCGCCGCCCGTGCCATGCGCGCGCATGACGGTCTGTACGGCCTCGGCCAGCACCTCCCAGTGCGCGTCGAGGTCGGCGCCGATGCGCACGGCATCCGGCTCGACCCGCGCGAGGCCGGCGAGCGCCGCGCTCCAGGCCAGCGCACTGTGCCCGAGCGCGACGCCGAGGTTGCGCATCACGGTCGAGTCGCTGAGGTCGCGCTGCCAGCGCGACACCGGCAGCTTCTCCGAGAAGTGGCGCAGCATCGCATTGGCGAGCCCGGCGTTGCCCTCCGCATTCTCGAAGTCGATCGGGTTGACCTTGTGCGGCATGGTCGAGGAGCCGACCTCGCCCGCGACCGGCTGCTGCCGGAAGTAGCCGAGCGACACGTAGCCCCAGACGTCCCGGCACAGCGCGATCAGCACCGTGTCGGCGCGCGCCAGCGCATCGCAGTACTCCGCCACCCAGTCGTGCGGCTCGATCTGCGTGGTGTACTCGTTCGGCACCAGGCCGAGGCCCTGCACCAGGCGGCGCGACTCGGCGCGCCAGTCGACGCCCGGCGCGGCCACGACGTGCGCGTTGAAGTTGCCGGTCGCGCCGTTCCACTTGCCGAGCGCGGGCACCCGCTGCCACGCGTCGGCCGCGCGCCGCAGCCGCGCCGCGAAGTTCGCAGCCTCCTTGCCGAGCGTCGTGGGTGTCGCCGGCTGGCCGTGCGTGCGCGCCAGCATGGCGAGGCCCGCGTGGCGCGCGGCCAGCGCCGCGAGCGCATCCGCGAGCCCGCGGATGCGCGGCAGCAGCACGCGCTCGCGCGCCGCGTCGAGCATCAGCGCGTAGGCCAGGTTGTTGACGTCCTCGGAGGTCGCCGCGAAGTGCACGAACTCGAGTTGCGCGGGCGTCGCGCCCGCGGCGGCGAGGGCCTCGCGCAGCCAGTATTCGACCGCCTTCACGTCGTGGTTGACCTGGCGCTCGAGCTCCTTGACGCGCGTGGCCGCCGCGCCATCCACGCCTGCCGCGAGACCCTCGAGCCGCG
This sequence comes from Steroidobacteraceae bacterium, assembly GCA_036554765.1. Lineage (GTDB taxonomy): Bacteria > Pseudomonadota > Gammaproteobacteria > Steroidobacterales > Steroidobacteraceae > SCUD01. Next base: position 10,583 of record DATBMQ010000265.1, read on the forward strand.
CGACCGCCGCCCGCGGCAGCGACGCCAGGGCGGGAAAGTGGCCGGACGCCGTGAGTTGCCGGAACCAGGCGACCTCGACCTGTACGCGCCGCCCGATCAGCGCCGATTCGCTGAACAGCGCGGCGAGGTCGGCGCAGCCGGCGGCGTAGCGTCCGTCGAGCGGGGAGAGCGCGGTCAGTCGTGGATCGGTCATGGCGACGGGTGCGGATGGTAGACTGCGCATGTTACCCGTGAGCGACCCATACCGCATCGAAAAGGACAGCCTCGGCGAGGTCCGCGTGGCCGCGGACGCGCTGTGGGGCGCCCAGACACAACGCGCAGCCGCGAATTTCCGCATCGCGAGTCTGACGATGCCCGCGCCCTTCGTCCGGTCGCTCGGGCTGATCAAGTGGGCGGCGGCCGAGGCGAACGGCGAGCTCGGCGAGTTGCCGGCGCCGATGGCGGCCGCCATCGCCGCGGCTGCGCTCGAGATCGCCGCGGGCTCGCACGCGGAGCAGTTCCCGCTCGGCGTGCTGCAGACCGGATCCGGCACCAGCACCCATATGAACGCCAACGAGGTGATCGCGCGCCTGGCGGCGCAGCGCCTGGGTGCGCCGGTGCATCCCAACGACCACGTCAACCGCTGCCAGAGCAGCAACGACGTGGTGCCGACGGCCATCCACCTGTCGGCGGCCATCGAACTGCATGCCACGACCCTGCCGGCGCTCGCCGCGCTGGCGCAGGCCATCGCCACCAAGGCCGCGGCGGTCGGCGCCGTCGTCAAGCCGGGCCGCACGCACCTGATGGACGCGATGCCCGTCACGCTCGGGCAGGAAATGCACGCCTGGCAATCCCAGGTCGAGGCCGCCGCCGCACGACTCACGGCGGTCACGCCGCGCCTGCACCGGCTCGCCCTCGGCGGCACCGCGGTCGGGACCGGGGTCAACGCGCACCCGGAGTTCGCCGCGCGCGCGATCGCGCGCCTCGCGCACCGCACCGGGCTCGCGCTCGCGCCGGCCGAGGACCGTTTTGCGGCGCTCGCCTCGCAGGACACCGCGGTCGAGCTCTCGGGGATGCTGCGCACCGCGGCGGTCGCGCTGCTCAAGATCTCGAACGACCTGCGCTGGATGAACTCCGGCCCGCTGGCCGGGCTCGGCGAGATTTCGCTGCCGGCGCTGCAGCCTGGCTCCAGCATCATGCCGGGCAAGGTCAACCCGGTGATCCCGGAAGCGGTGGCGATGGCCGCGACGCTCGCGATGGCGGATGACGCCGCGGTCGCGATGGCGGGCGCCTCCGGCAATTTCCAGCTGAACGTGATGCTGCCGCTGATCGCGCATGCGCTGCTGCAGCAGCTGGAGCTGGTCGCGGGCTCGGCGCGGGCGCTGGCGGAATCCGCGATCCCGGGCCTGACCGTCAACGCGGAACATCTGGCCGCGACGCTGGCGCGCAACCCCATGCTGCTCACCGCGCTCGCGCCCCGCATCGGCTATGACCGCGCGGCGGCGATCGCCAAGCGCGTGGCCGCGGAGGGACGCGCGGTGCTCGACGTCGCCGTCGAGGAAACCGGGCTGCCGCGCGCGGAACTGGCGGAACTGCTCGACCCGCGGCGCCTCGCCCGGGGCGGGAGGCCGCATGGCCGCTGAGTCCCCGCTGGAGCTGCATCGCCTGCCGACGGCGCAGTTGCGCGAGGAACTGCGCTGCCGCATGGCGAGGTGCGGCCACGTCGAGAACGACCTGCGCGTCGGCCACCTGCCGCGTTCCTCGATGCAGCGCCTGGAGACGCTGTTCCCGAGCGCCACCATCCGGGCGGCCGTGCTGATTCCCGTGGTGGACCGCGGCGATGACCTGGGCGTGCTGCTGACGCTGCGGGCCGACGACCTCAAGCATCACGCCGGGCAGATCTCGTTTCCGGGCGGGCGGATCGAGCCCGGCGACCGCGACGCGGTGGATGCGGCCCTGCGCGAAAGCCACGAGGAGATCGGCCTCGCGCGGGAGTACGTCGAAGTGCTCGGCGTGCTCCCCGACCACGTCGTGATCACGGGCTATCGCGTGACCCCGGTGGTCGGCCTGGTGCGGCCGGGGTTCGCACTGAAGCTCGACCCGGTCGAAGTCGCCGGCACCTTCGAGGCCCCGCTGCGCCACCTGCTCGATCCTGCGACGCACGCGCGGCGCTTGCGGCGCTTCGGCGCGGAAGACGTCGAGACCTTCGAGCTGCCCTGGGGCAGCTTCAACATCTGGGGTGCGACCGCCGGCATGCTGTTGACGCTGCGCGAGATCCTCGGCGGGCCGCCGCTGCATGGCGATTGAGCGGCTGCTGGCGATCATGGCGCGGCTGCGCGACCCCGCGGGCGGCTGCCCCTGGGACCGCGAGCAGGACTTCCGCTCGATCGCGCCGCACACGCTCGAAGAGGCCTACGAGGTGGCCGACGCCATCGAGCGCGGCGACCTCGACGCGCTGCGCGAGGAGCTGGGCGACCTGCTGTTCCAGGTGGCGTTTCATTCGCAGCTGGCCTCCGAGCAGGGCGCCTTTGCCTTCGACGACGTGGTCGAGGCCATCTGCGACAAGCTGACACGGCGCCATCCCCACGTGTTCGCCGACGCCCGGATCGCGGATGCTGCCGAGCAGACCCGCGCCTGGGAGCGCTACAAGGCCGAGGAACGCAGGATCAAGGGCCGGGGCGATGGCGCGCTGGCCGACGTGCCGAGGGCGCTGCCTGCGCTTTCGCGTGCGCGCAAGCTCGGCGCGCGCGCCGCGGATGCGGGGTTCGACTGGCCCGATGCCGCCGGGCCGCGCGCCAAGATCGGCGAGGAACTCGCGGAGCTCGACAGCGCCGCCGGCGGGGACGATCCGGCGCGGCTCGAGGCGGAACTCGGCGACCTGCTGTTCTCGGTCGTGAACCTGGCGCGGCATCTCGGGGTCGACCCCGAATCCGCGCTGCGGCGCGCCAATGACCGCTTCGCCCGGCGCTTCGAGCACCTGGAACGGGCGCTGGCCGCCGAGGGCAGGTCCCCGGCCGCCACCAGTGCCGAGCAGCTGGACCGCCTCTGGGAGGCCGCAAAGGCCGAAATTCCCTAGGAAAACGCCGTTCCCGGGCGTTCAGGACCGGTTCATCGTCGCCGTCCTAGATTGGCACCGTGCCAATAGAGGAGGCGCACCATGTCACGCAAGTTCTGGATCCCGGCCGTTGCCGTTGGCCTCGCCGTCGCGTCCACGGGAGCCCTCGCCGACCATGATCGCGACGGCTACCGCTACGACGACGAGGACCGCTATGCGGACTATGACTACGCGCGCGTGGTGGACGTGGAGCCGCTGCGGCGCCGCATCCGCGTCAGCGAGCCCGTGCGCGAATGCTGGGACGAGGTGGACTACCGTGCGGACGGCCCGACGTCCTCGAATCACATCGGCGGTACGCTGGTGGGCGCCCTGATCGGCGGCGCACTGGGCAACCAGGTCGGCCACGGCCACGGCCGCCAGGTCGCGCGCGCGGCGGGCGCCATCATCGGCGGCGCGATCGGCCACAGCGCCTCGCAACAGCGCCAGCGCGAGCGCGAGCGCTACGGCGACCGCTACGGCGACCGCGAGCGGGTGTACGAGCGCTGCGAGGTGCGCTACCGCGACAGCTACGAGGAGCGCATCGACGGCTACGAGGTGACCTACGAGTACGCCGGCCGCCGTTACGTGACCGAGATGCCCTACGATCCGGGCGACCGGATCCGGATCCGGGTCGACGTGACCCCGACCGAGGGCTGAGGAACGGGCCCGGGCCGCGCCGGCGGCCCGGGCCGCCCGGTTCCACTAGAATGACGGAATGCCGATGACCCGGATGCTGCCCACCCTGACGATGGTCCTCGCCCTGGCGGCGGGCGCCGTCCTGCCCGGCGATGCCGTCGCGGGCGACCGCGACCGCGGGCGTGGGCGCGGCGGCGAGTCGGCTTTCGCGGACCGGGCCATTTCGCTCGACGAGGCGGTCGCGCAGGCGGAGCGGCGCTACAACGCGCGCGCCATCCGCGCCGAGGAGAAGCGCCACGGCGACCGCATCGAGTACCGGATCCGCCTGCTCGGTGCCGACGGCAGGGTGTTCGAGGTCAGGATCGACGCGGGCTCCGGCCGCCAAGAGGACTGAGGGCCGCATGCGCCTGCTGGTGCTCGAGGACGAGCCGGCGCTGCGCGAATCGCTGGCGCAGCAGTTCCGTGCGTCGGGTTTCACCATCGACCAGGCGGCGGACGGCGTCGAGGGCGAGTTCGCGGGTCTCGAATACCCGGTCGACGTCGCGGTGGTGGACCTTGGCCTGCCGGGCCGCTCCGGCCTCGATGCGATCCGCGCCTGGCGCAAGGCCGGGAAGTCCTTTCCGGTGCTGATCCTCACCGCGCGCGACAGCTGGCAGGAGAAGGTGACCGGGCTCGACGCCGGCGCCGACGACTACGTCACCAAGCCGTTCCGCTTCGAGGAGGTGCTGGCGCGCGTGCAGGCCCTGCTGCGGCGCTCCGGCGGCTGGTCGCAGCCGCTGATCAGGAGCGGCAACGTCGAACTCGACACGCGCAGCCAGGAAGTGCGCGTGGACGGCGCCGCGATCGAGCTGACTGCGTTCGAGTACCGGCTGCTCGAGTACCTGATGCTGCGGGCGGGACAGGTGATCTCCAAGGCCGAGCTGACCGAGAAGCTCTACGAGCAGGATTTCGAGCGCGACAGCAACACCATCGAGGTCTTCATCGGCCGCCTGCGCAGGAAGCTCGACCCCGACGGCAAGCGCCAGCCAATCGAGACGCTGCGCGGCCGCGGCTACCGGGTCGCGCGCGAGTAGCCTTGGCCCGCGCAGCCCCATCGCTGCAGGCGCGACTGCTGGTCACGCTCGCGCTGCTGCTGCTCGCCGCAGCCGGGATCGCCGCCTGGTCGCTGGAATCCTGGTACCGCGACCTCGGGCTGCGGACCCGCCAGGAGGTGCTCGACGCCCAGGTCATCGCGCTGATTTCCTCCGCCGACATCGACGCGGAAGGCCGGCTGGTGCCGCAGAACCTGGCCGAGCCGCGCCTGGCCGCCCCGGGTTCCGGCCTCTATGCCGAGGTCGTGGGCTCGCGCGGCAGCTGGCGATCGCCGTCGGCGCTCGGCAGCGGCCTGAACCTGGCGGCCGAACCCGCGGCCGGCGAGCGTACTTTCGAGCATGCGCGCCTCGCGGACGGCACGCGCGTGCTCGGGCTCTCGCTCGGCATCCGCTGGGAGCTCGAGGATGGCAGTGCGCGTGATTTCGTGGTGCGGGCCGCCGAGAGTCTCGAGCCCTGGTACCAGGAAATCGCGCGCGTGCGCACCTGGCTCGCGACCGGCTCGGTGCTGCTCGCGCTGCTGCTGCTCGGCGGCCTTGCGCTGGCGCTGCGGATCGCGCTGCGGCCGTTGCACCGGCTGGAATCCGAGATCCTGGACATCGAGTCGGGGCGGCGCGAGCAGCTCACCGGCGGATGGCCGCGCGAACTCGCGGGCGTGACCGGCAACCTCAACGCGCTCCTGACCGGCGAACGCAAGCGGCTGGAGCGTTACCGCTCCACGCTCGGCAATCTCGCACACAGCCTCAAGACGCCGCTGGCCGCCATGCGCAGCCTGCTCGAACGCGGCCAGGCGGGACCCGCGGCGCTGTCGCCCCAGCTCGACCGCATGCAGGACATCGTCCAGCACCAGCTCAAGCGCGCGGTGTTCGGCGGCAGCGGCGCCACGCTCACGGACCTCGCGGTGCAGGAGCCGCTCGAGCAGCTGCGCGCGGCGCTCGGCAAGGTCTACGCCGACAAGCCCGTGCAGGTGACGCTCTCGATCGCGCCGGGCACGGCCTATCCGGTCGACCCCGCCGACTTCCTCGAGCTCGCCGGCAACCTGCTGGACAACGCCTGGAAGTACTGCAAGGGCGAGATCGCGGTGCGCGTGACGCCCTGGACCTCGGCGGAGTGGCGCCGGCCCGGACTCGCGATCGACATCGAGGACGATGGCCGCGGCATCCCGCCGGCCGAGCGCCAGCGCGTGCTCGAGCGCGGGGTGCGCGCCGACGAGAGCGTGGCGGGGCAGGGGATCGGGCTCGCGGTGGCGCGCGAAATCGCGGCGGCCTATTCGGGCACGCTCGAGATCGGCGGCGGGCGCCTCGGCGGCGCGCGCGTCACGCTGCGCCTGCCGGGCCGCTGAGCGGGCGCCGGTCAGTCGGCCGCGCCGAGCTTCCTGACCAGCGGCGTCAGCAGGTCCATTGGCATGGGGAACACGATCGTGTTGCTGCGCTCGTTGCCGAGCTCGGTGAGCGTCTGCATGTAGCGCAGCTGGATCGCGCGCGGATCCGCGCCCAGCAGCTTCGCAGCCTCGACCAGCATGGCCGCGGCCTGCTTCTCGCCCTCGGCGTGGATGATCTTGGCGCGCCGCGCGCGCTCCGCCTCGGCCTGCCGCGCCATGGCGCGGATCATGCTCTCGTCCAGGTCGATGTGCTTGATCTCGACGTGCGAGACCTTGATGCCCCAGGCATCGGTGGAGGAGTCGAGGATCTGCTGCACGTGGGCATTCAGGCGGTCGCGCTGGGCCAGCATCTCGTCCAGCTCGTGCTGGCCGAGGACCGACCGCAGCGTCGTTTGCGCGAGCTGGCTGGTCGCCTCGAACGGGTTGGCGACCTGGATTATCGCCTTGTCCGGGCTGACGATGCGGAAATACACGACCGCATTGACCTTGACCGACACGTTGTCGCGCGAGATGACGTCCTGCTTCGGCACGTCGAGCACGATCGTGCGCAGATCGACGCGCACCATCTGCTGGATCAGCGGGATCACGATGATCAGTCCGGGTCCCTTGGTCCCATAGAAGCGGCCGAGGAAGAAGATCACGCCGCGCTCGTATTCGCGCAGGATGTTGATGGCGCTGAACAGCAGCACCAGGCCCAGGACCCCGATGACGCCCCAGAAAATCGGCGAAGCAAGCATGTCAGTCTCCTGTCACTGGTCCGGTGATACGTGCAGCGTCAGCCCATCCACCCGGTCCACGCGCACGCGCTGGCCGCGCGCGACCGGCCCGGTGCTGACCGCGTTCCACAGCTCGCCGTAGATCCGGACGTTCCCCCGTTCCTGAAAGTCCTCGACCACCTCGGCGAAATCGCCCGCCAGCTGCTCGGCGCCCGTGACCACGGGCCGCCGCCGCGCGCGCATCGCGAGGTACATGGTGCCGAGCATGGCGGCGCCGGCGAAGGTCGCGATGCCGCCGACCAGGCCGCGGCTCGACTCGAAGCCGGGCGTATCCATGTCCATCAACACGACCGAGCCGATCACGAATGCGATCAGCCCGCCGAAACCGAGCGCGCCGAAGCTCGGCACGAAGAACTCGGCGATCATCATGCCGACGCCGAGCACCACCAGCGCCAGCCCGGCGAAGTTCACCGACAGCACCTGCAGCGCATAGAGCCCGAGCAGCAGGCAGATCGCGCCGATGACGCCGGGCAGGACCGCGCCCGGGTTGTAGCCCTCGAACATCAGCCCGTAGAGGCCGATGATCAGCAGGCCGTAGGCGACCAGCGGGTTGGTGAGCACGGCGAGCAGCGAGGTGCGCCAGTTCATCTCGATGCGCTCGACCACCGCGCCGGTGGTCGCCAGCTTGCGCGTTTCGCGCGGCAGCCTGACCTCGCGCCCGTCCAGCGCCGCCAGCAGCCCGGGCACGTCGGCCGCGATCAGGTCGATCACGCCGCGCTCGAGCGCCTGCTGCGCAGGCAGGCTTGCGGCTTCGCGCACTGCCGCCTCGGCGAATTCCGGGTCGCGGCCGCGCAGGTCGGCGAGGCTGCGGATGTAGGCGATCGCGTCGTTGACGGCCTTGCGGTCGGAGGCCGTCCCCGCGGGCGCCGGTTGTTTCGACTCCTTGCCGTCGTCTCCGGCGCGGCCGTCACCCGTTTCCTTGCCCTTGTCGTCCGCGGGGGGCGAGCCGCCGATCGGCACCGGCGTCGCGGCGCCCAGGTTGGTCCCGGGCGCCATGGCCGCGACGTGGCTCGCATAGAGGATGAAGGTGCCGGCGCTCGCCGCACGGGCACCGGAAGGACCGACAAAGGTCACGACCGGGACCTCGGAGGCCAGGATCCCCTGGATCATGTCGCGCATCGCGGCGTCGAGGCCACCCGGCGTGTCGAGCTGCAGCACCAGCACGACGGCGTTGATCTCCTCGGCATGCTCGAGCGCGTGCAGGAAGTGGTCCTTGGTCGCGGGGCCGATCGCGTCCTTGATCTCGACCAGCACGGCAGGGCCCGGGGCCGCGCCCTGGGCAAAGGCCGGCACCGCGAACAATGCCGCGGCCAGGGCGGCCAGCGGGCCGGCGCAGCGGTGGGACGGGAGCATCCGCAAATTCTCCGTGTGGCACGTTTATCATAGCAGGCCCGACCGGCAGCGGACCCCATGGAGGAACCATGTCCCGGACGATTGTTGCCGCATTGATCGCGATGCAGGCGGCGCTGGCGCAGGCGCAGGCCCCGGAAGAGGTGAAGGTCGAGACCGAGGAGGTCGCACCCGGTGTCTACGTCCTCTACGGCCGCGGCGGCAACATCGGCGTCTCGGCCGGCGCCGACGGCGTGTTCCTGATCGACGACCAGTACGCCAACATGACCGCGCCGGTCGAGGCGGCACTCGCGAAGCTCGCGCCGACGCCGCCGCGCTTCGTGATCAACACGCACTGGCACGGCGACCACACGGGCGGCAACGAGAACCTGGCCGCCCGGGGTTCGGTGATCGTCGCCCACGACAACGTCCGCGCCCGCATGAGCGCGGAGCAGTTCAGCGAATTCTTCCAGCGCGCCACGCCGCCGTCGCCGGCGGCTGCGCTGCCGGTCGTCACCTTCAGCGACAACCTCTCGCTGCACGTGAACGGCGACGAACTGCGCGGCGTGCACGTCGCGCAGGCCCACACCGACGGCGACGTCTTCATCCACTTCCGCAAGGCGAACGTGATCCACACCGGCGACCTCGTGTTCCACGCCATGTATCCGTTCGTGGACCTGGACTCCGGCGGCTCCGTGGCGGGCGTGATCGCCGCGGTGGATCGCATGCTGGCGCTCGCCGACGACCGCACGCGCATCATCCCCGGCCATGGGAGGGTGACCGACCGCAAGGGACTGGAGGAATACCGGAAGCTGCTCGTGACGACGCGCGAGCGCATGCGCGAGCGCGTACGGGCCGGCAGGACGCTCGACCAGGTGCTGGCGGAGAAGCCGTTCGCGGACTTCGACGGAACGCTCGCCTGGCAGTTCATCACGGCCGAGCGCTACATCCAGATCCTGTACCGCGACGCGACGCGCGAACTCAGCCCAGGTCGAACCTGATGCCCTGGGCGAGCGGCAACTCGCTCGACCAGTTGATCGTGTTCGTCTGCCGGCGCATGTAGGTCTTCCAGACGTCGGAGCCCGACTCGCGGCCGCCGCCGGTGTCCTTCTCGCCGCCGAAGGCGCCGCCGATCTCCGCGCCCGAGGTGCCGATGTTGACGTTGGCGATGCCGCAGTCGCTGCCCGCCACCGACAGGAAGCGCTCGGCGTGCTGCAGCCGGTCGGTGAAGATCGCCGAGGACAGGCCGTAGTCCGTGTCGTTGTGCAGCGCGATCGCCTCGTCGAGCGTCGCGCAGGGGATCAGGTAGAGGATGGGCGCGAAGGTCTCGTGCCGCACCACCGGCATGTCGTTGCGGGCGCGGATGATGGTCGGCTCGACGAAATAGCCGGGTCCCGGCAGTACGCGCCCGCCGCACAGCAGCTCGCCGCCCTGGGCGCGCGCGTCGGCGATGGCGGACTCGTAGCGCCGCACCGCGGAGGCGTCCACCAGCGGGCCCATCAGCACGCCGGCCTCGAGCGGGTTCCCGATGCGGACCTGCCGGTACGCCGCGAGCAGCCGCCGCTCGAGTTCCGCGACGCGCGACTGGTGCACCAGCAGGCGCCGCGTCGTGGTGCAGCGCTGGCCGGCGGTGCCGACCGAACCGAACACGATCGCGGGCACCGCGAGGTCGAGGTTGGCGAATTCGTCCACGAGGATGGCGTTGTTGCCGCCGAGTTCCAGCAGGCTGCGGCCCAGCCGGGCCGCGACCTTCTGGCCGACCTGGCGGCCGATCGGCGTCGACCCGGTGAAGCTCACGAGCGCCACGCGCCGGTCCTCCACCAGCCGCGTCGTGAGCGCGTTGTCCGCGGGGATCAGCAGCTGGAAGACCGGCGGCAGCCCCATGCGCTCCATGACCTCGTTGCAGATGCGCTGCACCGCGACCGCGCACAGCGGTGCGTGATGCGAGGGCTTCCAGACCGAGATGTCGCCGCAGACCGCGGCCAGGAAGGCGTTCCAGGACCAGACCGCGACCGGGAAGTTGAAGGCCGAGATGATGCCGACCACGCCGAGCGGGTGCCATTGCTCGTACATGCGGTGCTGCGGCCGCTCCGAGTGCATCGACAGGCCGTAGAGCATGCGCGACTGGCCGACCGCGAAGTCGGCGATGTCGATCATCTCCTGGACCTCGCCGTCGCCTTCGGCCTTGATCTTGCCCATCTCGAGGCTGACCAGGCTGCCGAGCAGGTCCTTCTTCGCGCGCAGCGCATCGGCCATGCGCCGCACGGCTTCGCCGCGGCGCGGCGCCGGCACCGTGCGCCAGGCGTGGAACGCCTCGCTCGCGCTCGCGAGCACGCGCTCGTAGTCGCGTTCGCCGGCCGGTCGCACCCTGGCGATCACTTCGCCGGTCGCCGGATTCACGGACTCGTTCAACCGCGCGCCGGCATCCGCGTGCCAGCAGCCGGACCAGGCGCCGTCATTGACGGCCGCGAGCCCGAGGCCCGAAAGGATCTCCGCCGCATTCATCGTCCCGCTCCCGCGAGGTTCTTCTGCCGCCCCGCCGTGCCGTCGACCACCATGCGCGCGGAAACCGCCTTCCCGCCGCCGTTCGCGTACCAGGCGCCGAAGCGGTTGGCGAGGATCTCCGGCAGCGCGAACTGCTCCTGGCGCACGAAGCCGCGGTAACGCTCCGGCTGCTTCAGCACCAGGTCCACGACCGCGGTGACGCCGGCCGCCGTCGTCACCTGGATCGCCGACCAGAGGCGGCCCGCGATCTCCTGCGGATAGACCTTGTTGACGTAGTTCTCCTCGCGCAGCTCGCCGCCCTGGCGGCCGCAGACGGCGACGTAGATGATCACGACGTCCTGCAGCGTCTGCGGCACGGCATTCTCGAGGATGCGCTTCAGCGTGGTGCGGTCCTGGTTGAGCTTCAGGTCGTTCATCAGCAGGCGCACCTGCTCGCAGTGACCCGGGTAGCGCATGGTCTTGTAGTTCATGACCTCGCAGCGCGAACCATAGGTTTCGCCGAGCGAACCGAGCCCACCGGAGGTGTTGAAGGCCTCGTACGGCGTGCCGTCGATCTCGATCTCCTCGAGGCCCTCGAGCGGCGCGGCCTCGACCAGGCGCCCGTCGGCGATCGCGAGGCAGGGATTGCCGTACTCGTTGATCAGGCCTTCGGTCGACCAGGTCAGCGAATACTTCAGGACGTTGTTCGGGTGCTGGGGCAGCGCGCCGACCCGCAGCTTGACGCTCCTCAAT
>DATBMQ010000082.1:0-7856 GCA_036554765.1 Steroidobacteraceae bacterium
ACCTTGCGCACCGTGAAGGAACTGTTGAGGCCGCGGTTCTTGCAGGCGATCACCACGCCCTCATAGGCCTGCACGCGCTCGCGGTCGCCCTCGCGCACCTTGACCTGCACGACGACCGTGTCGCCGGGCCCGAACTCGGGCAGCTTGCGCTTCATCGAGCGCGATTCCAGTTCCTGCATGATCTTGTTCATCGCTCGTACCCCGGTCCTGTGTGTTCCAGTTCGTTCCTCAAGTCCGCGGCGGCTCGATGCCCGCCTCGGCGCAGTATTCCTCGAGCAGCGTCCGCTCCCCGGGCGCCAGCGGCCTGCCTTGCAGCAGGTCCGGGCGCAGCCGCCAGGTGCGGCCGAGCGCCTGCTTCAGGCGCCAGCGCGCGATTGCGGCATGGTTGCCGCCCAGCAGCACCGGCGGCACCGGCCGCCCTTCCCACGACTCGGGCCGCGTGTAATGCGGCCAGTCGAGCAGCCCGGCGCCGAACGAGTCCTGCCCCGCGGATTGCTGGTCGCCCAGCACTCCCGGCAGCAGCCGCGCGACCGCGTCGATGACGACCAGCGCGGGCAGCTCGCCGCCCGACAGCACATAGTCGCCGATCGACAGCTCCTCGTCGATCAGGGCATCCACCACCCGCTGGTCGATGCCTTCGTACCGCCCCGCCACCAGTCCGAAGCCCGGCAGTTCCGCCAGGCGCCGCGCCGCGGCCTGCTCGAACCGCCGCCCCTGCGCCGACAGCGCGATCATCGGCGCCCGCGCCGGCAAGCGCCCACGGGCCGCGCGGATCGCCGTCGCCAGCGGCTCGGTCGCGAGCACCATCCCCGGCCCGCCGCCGAACGGGCGGTCGTCCACGGTGCGGTGCGCGTCGGTCGCGTGGTCGCGCGGATTCTCCGTGCCGACCCGCAGCAGTCCCGAGGACCTCGCGCGCCCGACGACCCCGGCGGACAGTCCCGCCTCGATCAGCGCCGGGAACAGCGTGACGACCTCGACCTGCATCTAGAAGTCCGGGTCCCAGTCCACGACGATCCGGCCGCGTTCCAGGTCCACGCTCCGCAGGTGCCTGGGCACGAGCGGCACCCAGTGCTCGCGCTCGCCCGACACCACCATCACCGGGTTCGCCGGCAGGTCGAGGAAGTGATCCACCCGGCCGAGCGGCCGGTCATCCTGGTTCACCACCTCGAGCCCCACCAGGTCCGCCCGGTAGTACTCGCCCTTGCCGAGTGCCGGCAATTCGCGCCGCTCCATCCACAACTCGCCCCGCGCGAGCGCCATGGCGTCGTCGCGGCCTGCGATGCCCGCGATCCGCGCGACCAGGCCCTTGCCGTGGCGACGGCCCTCCAGCGGCCGCAGTTCGCGGCTCTCGCCCGCCGGGAGCGCCACGTGCCAGCAGGGAAACCCGAGGATCTGTTCCGGCGGATCGGTGAAGGAAGCGACCTTCACCCAGCCCCGCACACCGAATGGCCCCGTGATGCGGCCCAGCACGATGCGTTCATGCTCCCGTCCGGAGACCCGCGACGGTGCCGGCGGCATCGCGGCCCTGACCGCGGCTCAGGCCGCGGCTTGCTTGCGCGCCGACGCGACCAGCGCACGCACGCGGTCGGACATCGTCGCGCCGGTGCGCGTCCAGTGCTCGATGCGCGCCAGGTCGAGCTCCAGCTTGCGGTCCTTGCCGCGCGCAACCGGGTTGAAGAAGCCGACCTGCTCCAGCACCGTCCCGCCCTGCCGCTTGCGGCTGTCGGTGACGACCACATGGAAGAAGGGCGCGTTCTTGCCCCCGCGGCGGGTCAGGCGAATCGTGACCATCGAGTGAATCCCTCGCAGCCTCGCTGCGTCAGTCAGGGGGCCCAGCGGGCCCGCCAAAGAGCCGCGCATTCTACTCAAATCCCCCCGCCGATGAAAGGCTTACGGCCGGCCAGCCTAGCGCGGCCCGCCGCCGCCCGGCAGCCGCCCGGAAAGACCCCGCAGCAGACGCTTGAGCCCCCCGCCCTTCATCTGCTTCATGACTTTCTCCATCTGCAGGAACTGCTTCAGCAGCCGGTTCACCTCCTGCACCGGCACGCCGGCACCGGCGGCGATGCGCCGCTTGCGCGAGGCGGCGATGATCGCCGGCCGGCGCCGCTCGGCGGGGGTCATCGAGTCGATGATGCCGATCTGGCGCCGGATGCTGGTCTCGTCCACCTGCGCGGCCGCGCCCGCCGGCAGCATCTTCGCCGGCAGCTTGCCGGCGAGCGCCGCCATGCCGCCCATGCGGTTGAATTCGGCGAGCTGCTCGCGCAGGTCGCTGAAGTCGAAGCCGCGGCCCTTGGTGACTTTCTCGGCGAGGCGCTTCGCTTTCTCCTGGTCGGCGTTCGCCTGAACCTGCTCGATCAGCGTGAGCACGTCGCCCATGCCGAGGATGCGTGCCGCGACGCGCTCGGGATGGAATGGCTCGAGTGCATCGGTCTTCTCGCCGGTGCCCAGGAACAGGATCGGCTTGCCGGTCACCTGGCGCACCGACAGTGCAGCGCCGCCGCGGGCGTCGCCGTCGGCCTTGGTCAGGATCACGCCGGTCAGTGCCAGCGCCGCGTCGAAGGCGCGCGCGGCATTGACCGCGTCCTGGCCCGCCATGCTGTCGACGATGAACAGGCGCTGGTGCGCCGCCACCGCGCGGTCGATCGCCTGCACCTCGGCCATCATCTCCGCGTCCACGTGCAGCCGGCCCGCCGTGTCCACGATCAAGACGTCGTGCTGGTGCCGGCGTGCGTGTTCGAGGGCCGCAGTCGCGATCGCGACCGGCGCTGCGCCCGCCGGCGCCGGGAAGTACTCGACCCGCACCTGCCCGGCGAGCCGCTCGAGCTGCGTCATGGCCGCCGGCCGGTACACGTCGGTGCTCGCCAGCAACGGCTTGCGGCCGTGGCGTTCGACCAGGTGACGGGCGAGCTTGGCCGCGGTCGTGGTCTTGCCGGCGCCCTGCAGTCCCGCGAGCAGCACGACCACGGGCGGCGGTGCGCGCAGGTCGAGGCCGGCGCCCGGCTCGCCCATCACGCGCGTGAGTTCCTCGTGCAGGATGCGGATGAAGGCCTGGCCCGGCGTCAGGCTGCGCTCGACTTCGGCGCCCACGGCGCGCGCGCGCACCGACCCGGTGAAGGATTTCACCACGGCCACCGCGACGTCCGCCTCCAGCAGCGCCAGGCGCACCTGCCGCAGCGTATCGGCGATGTTGTCCTCGGTGAGGCGGCCGCGGCCGCGCAGCGCGTCCACGGCGCGGCCGAGTCTTGCGGCGAGCGTGTCGAACATCCGGGAGGCCTCGCGTGCGGGCGGGCGCCGATTATAGGGCAGCGCCGGCCGCGCTTTGCTTCCCCTGCCCCCTGTGCAATGATCGCCCGCGATTCCGGAGCGGCCCTTCATTGCGCGCATTCCTCGTCATCCTGCTCTATCTCGCGGCCAGCGCCGCGGCGGTCCATGCGGCGCGCCAGGGCAGCGCGCGCACGGCATTCGCGGAACCGGCGCTGTACCTCGCGCTCGCGGCGCTCGCGGCGCACGCCGCCTGGCTGGTGGACGTGGTGCACCCGGGCGGTATCGGCACGCTGAGCCTCGCGGACAGCGCCTCGGCCATGGGCTTCGCGATCGGCTGCGGCGGGCTGCTGGCGCTGTTCGCGGTGCGCTTCCGCGGCATCGCGGCGCTGGTGCTGGGCCTGGCCGCGCTGCTCGCGGCCGGCACCGGCAGCATGCTGGAAACGCCGGTGGTCGCCCCGGGCGGCTGGCCGTTCTCGGTGCACGTGGTGCTGGCGATGGGCGCGGCGGGCATGTTCGCGATCACCGCAGTGCTCGCGCTGCTGCTGTCGATTCAGGACCGGGCGCTGCGGGCGCACCAGCCGGCGCGTTGGCTCGCCGCGCTGCCGCCGGTCGAGAGCCTCGAACGGGCGCTCTTCACCGTGCTCGCGACCGGCATGGCCGCGCTCACGGTCGCGATCCTCATGGGACTGCTGTTCGTGACCGACCTGTTCGCCCAGCATCTCGTGCACAAGGTCGTGCTGGCGCTGGTCGCCTGGCTGATCTTCGCAGTGCTGCTGGTCGGCCGCTGGCGCCGTGGCTGGCGCGGGCGCACCGCCCGCCGCTACACCCTCGCCGGGTTCGCGCTGCTGGCGGTCGCCTACTTCGGCAGCAAGTTCGTGCTCGAGATCCTGCTCGGCCAGCACTGGGGCTAGGAAAAAGGTGCCAGCCTCCTTTTCTGCACTGCAGAAAAGGAGGCTGGCACCTTTTTCTACGCCAGCGCGGCGAGGGCGTCGCGGACGCCGGCGACGGCCGTCACGGAGATGCCTTCGATCGGCTGGCGCGGCGCGTTTGCGCGCGGCACGATCGCGCGCCGGAAGCCGTGCTTGGCGGCTTCGCGTAGCCGTTCCTCGCCGTAGGGCACCGGCCGGATTTCGCCCGTCAGCCCCGCTTCGCCGAACAGCACCAGGTCCTGCGGCAGCGGCCGCCCCGAGAGACTGGACGCGAGCGCCGCGATCACCGCCAGGTCCGCCGCCGTCTCCCCCAGGTGCACGCCGCCCACCACGTTCACGAACACGTCGTGCGCCGCCAGCGCCACGCCCGCGTGCCGGTGCAGCACGGCGAGCAGCAAGGCGACACGGTTCGACTCGAAGCCGACCGCCACCCGGCGCGGGTTGGCGAGCGCGCTCTCGTCCACCAGCGCCTGCACCTCGATCAGCATCTGGCGCGTGCCCTCGCGCGCCACGGTGACCGCCGAGCCCGGCACCGGATCCCCGCCGCGCGACAGGAAGATCGCCGACGGGTTGCGCACCTCGCGCAGCCCCTGTCCTTCCATCGCAAACACGCCGATCTCGTTCACCGCGCCGAAGCGGTTCTTCACCGCGCGGATCACGCGGAAGCGGCTGCCGGAATCGCTCTCGAAGTACAGCACGGTGTCCACCATGTGCTCGAGCACGCGCGGGCCCGCGATCACGCCCTCGCGCGTGACATGGCCGATCAGCAGCACTGCGGTGCCGGTCGCCTTCGCGTGCCGCACCAGGCTGGCGGTGGACTCGCGCAGCTGCGTTACGGCGCCGGGCGCGGCCTCCACCGCGGCCACCGACATGGTCTGGATCGAATCGATCACCAGCACGCGCGCCGCAGCTTCGCCCGCGAGCTCGAGAATGCGCTCGACCGAGGTCTCGGCCACGACCGACAGCTGCCCGGCGGGCAGCGCGAGGCGCCGCGCGCGCTCGGCCACCTGGCGGATCGATTCCTCGCCGGTGGCGTACAGCACCGGCTGGCTCGCGGCGAGCGTGGCGGCGCACTGCAGCAGCAGCGTGGACTTGCCGATGCCGGGGTCGCCGCCGATCAGCGTGACCGAACCCGGGACCAGCCCGCCCCCCAGCACCCGGTCCAGCTCGCCGAAACCGGTCGGAAACCGCGCGTCGTCCTGCCCGGCGACGACGGCGATCCGCTGCGCCGCGACGGCCGGCCCGCCGCGGCGGGCGGCGCCGGGTGAGCGCGGCTCCGTGAACGAGGCGAGTGTGTTCCACTCGCCGCAGGCCGGGCACTGGCCGGCCCAGCGCGGCGTATCGGCGCCGCAGGAGGAACAGACGAATGCAGTGCGGGGCTTGGCCATCGTCGGGACCGGCTTCGGGGAGCGGCGATGCTAGCATGCGGCTTCCGGCGCGCGCCTTCGCGGCCAACTGCGGCACAGGTCGCGATTTGACCCCTAAGCGCTTGAAAAACAGGCCCCTCCCCGTATCGGCGGGACGCACGCCCGTTTATCATCCTCAGATCAGGGTGGTCAGGGATCCTGGGGCGAATGCCTGACGAATCTAGGCGCGGCGGCTGGCTGCGCAATCTTTCCGGCATGGCGGGCAAGAAGTCCGGCGATCCGGCACCGAGAATCGGCAAGCCGCTCGAGATGGCGGTGTCCGAGAAGCCCGCATCGCCGCAGGCAACCGCCGCCCAGGGCCCGGCGCAACCGCGGCTGCGTGGCAACGCGCTGAAGCCCGGCCAGGCCTTTCACCACTTCCGGGTCGAGCAGGAACTCGGGCGCGGCGCGACCGCGACCGTATACCGCGCGGTCGACGAGCGCAACGGCGGCGTGATCGCGCTCAAGACGCTCTCGCTCGCCGACGACTGGCCCGACGACCTGCTCGAGGAAGCCAAGCTGCGGCTGCTGCGCGAAGCCGACGCCGCCGGTTCGCTCGCGCATCCCGACATCGTCGAGATCAGGGAGTCCGGCGAGCACGCGGGCATCGTGTACCTCGCCATGGAATACGTCGAGGGCGTGAACCTCGGCATGCACGCGACCGAGGGCCGGCTGCTGCCGCCGCGCCTGGTCGCCGAGATGTGCGCGCGGGTGGCCGACGCGCTCCACTTCGCGCACCAGCGCGGCACCATCCACCGCGACATCAAGCCCGCCAACATCGTGTTCGACCAGAAGAACCGTCGCGTGCGGGTCATGGACTTCGGCGTCGCGCGCCTCGTCGACAGCCGCGCGACGCGCACCGGCGTGATCCTGGGGTCGCCGTCCTACATGGCGCCCGAGCAGCTCGACGCGCGCCCGGTCACGGCCCAGTCGGACCTGTTCTCGCTCGGCGTGACGCTGTTCCAGCTGCTGACCGGCATGCTGCCGTTCCGCTCGGACTCCATTCCCGGGCTGATGCAGAAGATCTCGAGCGAGCCGCATCCGCCGCTGCGCGTCGTGCGCCCCGACCTGCCGGCCTCGCTGTCCGCCGTGATCGATCGTGCGCTCGAAAAGGACCCCGACGCGCGATACCGCAGCGGGGCCGAGATGGCGCAGGCGCTGCGCGACGCGGCGCGCGAGACGGACCCGGCGCTGCGCTGATGCCGAAGTACGTCTCGCTGCGCAGCCGTGTGCAGGCCGTCGGCTTGACCGATACGGGCAAGGTGCGCGAGCACAACGAGGACTCGATCGCCCTCGACACCGACATCGGGCTGTACGTCCTGGCCGACGGCATGGGCGGCTACAACGCGGGCGAGGTCGCTTCCGGCATCGCGGTCAAGACCATCACCAACCTGGTGCGCGAGGCCTACAAGGCGCAGGAACTGGCGGGCAGCGACAAGGCGACCGGCCTGCACCGCCCGAGCATCATCCTGCGCGACGCCATCGCGCGCGCCAACAAGATCATCCACCAGACCTCCAAGTCGCAGACCCAGTGCGAGGGCATGGGTACGACCGTGGTCGCCGCGCTCATGCACGACAACCGCGTGACCGTGGCCCACGTCGGCGACTCGCGCCTGTACCGGCTGCGCAAGGAGAATTTCGAGCAGCTCACCATGGACCACTCGCTGCTGCAGGAGCTGGTGGACCGGGGTTTCTACTCGGCCGAGGAAGCGCAGCGCGCCACCAACAAGAACTACGTGACCCGGGCCCTCGGCGTCGAGCCGACCGTGGACGTCGAGGTCCACGAACTGCCGGTCGAGCCCGGCGACTGCCTGGTCCTGTGCTCCGACGGCCTGACCGACATGGTCGAGGACGAGGATATTCACTTAACAATCAGTACTTTCGGCGGTAATCTTGATACAGTCGCTAGACAGCTGATCCAGCTCGCCAATGATAGCGGTGGCCGGGACAACATCTCGGTGGTGCTGGCTCAGGTGGTCGAACTTTTCCCCGCGCGGCGGGGCATACTTGACAGAATATTGGCCTGGTTCGGGTAACCAGAGGCGAGGGAGACGATGGCGCGCCTGATCTTGAGTCTGGATGGCCAGGTCCTGGCCGAATACAACATGACGAAGGAACGCTACACGGTGGGTCGCCTGCCGGACAACGACGTCCGCATCGACAACGCCGCGGTCAGCGGTCATCACGGCCTGATCATCAACATCCTGAACGACTCGTTCCTCGAGGACCTCAACAGCACCAACGGCACCTACGTCAA
>DATBMQ010000122.1:0-1520 GCA_036554765.1 Steroidobacteraceae bacterium
AGCCCCTTGGTCGAGCGCTTGCGCTGCCTGCAGTCCCAGTCGTCCCGGCTGACGACGCTCTTGTGGCGGGCCGGGCTCTGTTCGAACTTGTACTCGATGCGCGTCCACATCGTGACGATGTCGCCGTCGCGTGCAGAATCGTGGCGCGTCGCGAAATAGACGCGATCCGGGTAGGTCTCGATCCACTCCCAGTCCATGCGGCCCTTGAGGTCGAGCTGCCTGACCCACTCGTTCTCGACGCCCTTCATGGGCACGGTCGTGAGCTGGGCGAGGGCCGCCGGGGCCGCCAGCAGCAGCGCGATCGCGAGAGCCTTGGCCGACCTGCGGTTCATGATCGATTGGACGCGGCGTCCCTCGCCGCGGTTCCCGATTATCCGCCCAGGATGGACTCGCGTCGATAGAGGTTTCCCGCAAGCCAGGCGAGCAGCAGGGCGAGCGCGAGAGTGGCGCCCACCGACAGCGCGACCCAGGCCGCGGGCAGCGGGTCGCCGCGCATCAGCGCCTGGATCACGAGGTGTTGCGACAGCGACGGCACCAGCATCAGGGACGCCTGCGGCTGCACGTCCAGCACGCCCGCGATTGCGATCGGCAGCGTCGGCACCAGCATCACGGCGCCCAGCCACGACTGCGCCTCCTTGTAGGTCCGCGTGAACGAGGCGACGACCGTCAGCAGCGCCGCCCCCACCAGCGCGAACGGCAGCACCGCGAGGAACACCCGCCAGGCGACGCCCGGGCCGAAATTCGCGGACATCCCGAAGGTCTCCAGCGGCACGAACTCGAGCGCGACGGCGATCGAAACGGTCACCAGTGCGAGTGCCGCGGACATCATGGCCGCGGACGCCGCGATCTTGCCCCAGATCAGGTGTTGGCGCGCCGCCGGGACGGTCAGCAACGCCTCCAGCGAGCCGCGTTCGCGCTCGCCGGCCGTCGCATCGATGGCAAGATGCAGCCCGCCGAGCAGCGTGATCACCAGGATCACGTAGCTCAGCATGCCGAGCAGCAGCGTGGCGCGCGCCGACGGCGTCGAAACGTCCACGGCGTCCACGACGATCGCCTGCGCCACCGTCGGCGAAATGCCGCGCGCCTGCAGCCGCAGCCCGGCGATCGTCGCGGCATAGGAGGCGATCGCCTGCTGCGCGCGCGCGGCGTGGCGCTCCGCCTGCGAGTCGGCGCCGTCGGCATAGAGGGTGATCGCGGCGGGCTGCCCGGCGGTGAAGCGCTCGCCGAAGTTCGCGGGCACCGACAGCACGACGAGGCCGTCGCCGTCCGCGATCCAGCGGCGGATCGCGTCGTCGTCGCCGTCCCTGAGCGTGACCGTGAGACCCGCCTCGCGCAGCGACTGCACGAAGTTCGGCGCGGCGGCGGCGTTCGCGACGGTGACCGGCACGGCCTCGTCCTGCACCGCGACCTGGCGCGCGAGCGCCAGCTTGAGCACCAGGATGAAGAACAGCGGCGCGAGCACCGGCCCGAGCACCAGGCTGGTCAGCAGCGTGCGGCGGTCGCGCAGGCTCTCGCGCAGC